>CAXBLN010000014.1:0-39141 GCA_963976555.1 uncultured Gammaproteobacteria bacterium | reverse complement strand
GTGATTCCCGCGGCACTCTTCATCGTGCGCGTGTGAATGCCGCCACTATTGGTCGCCACAGCAACATACTGTTTGCCGTCTACCCTATACGTTACGGGGTAGGAGTTCAGGGCGTTGTCCAGACGTCGCTGCCATAGCACTTCTCCTGTGTCCTGATCCAGTGCCTTGAACCATCTATCTGTCGATCCGATGAACAATAGTCCCGAATCCGTCGTCAGATTCGCACTAGACTGAGGGCCGGTCTGACGTTGCTCCCACACCACTTCCTGTGTCTCCAGGTTCACCGCCTTGATTATTCCCCAGGTGCCCTTGGTGGAATCGTCGGGATATTTCTGCCAGCGTTCGCCGCTGTCGTCATCGAGACAGGTGTCCGATATCGGAATGTACAGCATCTTCGTGTTGGGATTATAGGCCGTTGCCTGCATGTTGCGCGCGCCTAACCAGTCGGGACAGATGCCAGGCATGGAGTATTGGCTGATTACTTGATCTAGCTCAGGTATAGCGGCGGCGCTAATTGTTTTCCTGCCAGTCCTTGAATCTATCTCCGTGACGACATTCTGCATGTCCAGGTCGAAGGAGAATAGATACTCGCCGGTGGCTGCATCGAGTGCCTCGAAGATGGCCAGCTTGCCACCTGTGACTACCGCCTTGCGTGACACTCCGCGGATCGTTAGGTTCATTATCTGGCGCTCGAAGGCCCAGTCGTGATCGAGTTGATCGTTAGAGATGTGTTGATAGTGCCAGGCGAGCTCTCCGGTATCGGCATCCAATGCCACCGTGCTATTAGTGTAGAGCGCATCGCGGGTCATGTTCGGGTCGGGATGGGGTGATCGTAGCGGGTTGGTGTCGTAGGTTGGAGCGGGACCAAAATACACCAGGTTCAGGTCGGCATCGAAGCTGCCAGGAATCCAGATGGATCCGCCATTGCGTTCCTCCAGAGGCAGCCCATTCCAGCTATTACCGCCGGGCTCGTCGGGTCGCGCTATCGTGTAGAAGCGCCAGACTTCCTCGCCGCTGTCCATGTCCACGGCGAAGATGAAGTCGCCGCCCTCGACGGCCACGCGACCGGTGAGGCCGATAATAGCCTTGCCATTGGCAATGAGCGGTGCGCTGCGAAAGAGGAAGCTATCTTCGCCGCCGCCGTCGACCTTGTGGTCCCATTCGATCTTGCCGGTCTTCGCATTCAGGGCAATCAGGTGGATATCCGACGTGGCAATAACAATCTTGTCATCGTAGATCGCCGCGCCTTTCTTCATGCCTGGCGCCTTGCCGCCTTCAAGCTCTCTCTGGAAGCTCCATAACAATTCTCCCGTGGCTGCGTCCATGGCTTGCAGCACGTCGCCGTAACTGTAGGCAAACATGACACCGTCGTGAACGATGGGTGTCATCATATTCTCGCCCTGGGGCAGAGCCCAACTCCAGGCTAGCTGCAGGTCTTCGATATTCTCTTTGTTTATTTCACTCAGTGGGCTGTGTCCGAATGCGTCTCGAGTGCGACGCCAGTTCAGCCAGTCGCCTGCAGGCGGATTCAATAGCATGTTATCGGTAACCGGGCTCAGGTCGTCTAACCTGCTCGAGCTGAGCAGGGGGCCGTCGCTGTTATATAGTAGTGGGGTAGGGGCATCGGAAGCTGAAAGTTCTGAGGCGGGAATAGTCAGATTTGCGAGCAGCGCGATATTGTCGGGTAGCGCAGTATTAGATGCATGCATTCCATTATGTTCCAACACATAGGCAAGGATATTGGTGTAAGCAGAGTCATCGAGGCTGCCTTCTGCCCCAGGGGGCATTCTACGAATATTCGTCGCTAGCTGATCGGCGGGTCTGTCGCCCCAGCGCCCGGCGAAGACATCCCCACTGAGCCCTGGGACTAGCCCAAAACCTTCCAGATTGTCTCCATGGCAGGAGGCGCATTGCTCATCGTAGGCTTGTTTGCCGCCGGCTGCCTGATTGGCGGAGAAGGCCACAGGCGAATCGTCGGCAGCGGCGAATAGATTCTGCTGGCCAAGGAGGAGTGTGCTTAGCACTAAGAGTTGATATGTATGAAGCCGACGCGTCTTAAGTATCATTATCCTGTCCTTGATCGGGTTGAGCGATAGAGTGGAATAATACTATTTTTTTAGGGCCGGATGCGCTGTGTTTGCTGAAAGAATAGCTCAGAGCGTCTTTGCTGAAAGATGTCTAGATAGCCAAGTAAGCATGAACTCTGCTTTTATCATGATGTTCTCCGTGACTTGAGTCGATTGCGCGTTATGGTGTTTTCTAAGAATTAGGACCTTAATAAGAAAGACTCTATAGATCCAGTTCCAAAGGGTCGCTAAGGTACCGAGGACAGCTGATTGCGATAATGCGAGTATCTTGGGAGTTATTCAGAAACTAAGGTATCGAATTCGCCGCTGGAGGTGCTGGCAAGTAATTCTTGATACCCGCCAATCGACTTCTCGCCGACGAATATTTGCGGCACTGTGCGTTGCCCTGATTTTTGCATGATCTCAAGCATCAACTCTTGATTGCCTTCCATGTTTATTTCTTCGAAGTCGTAGTCTTTGCTTTCCAGTAGGTTTTTTGCTGCCGAGCAATATGCGCAGTATCTTGAGGTATAAATTTTTATGCTGTTCATGGCTTCTTTGTGCTTTGTGAATAGGCTTAGATTAAATTTTAAAGTCCATAAATAGTTGATGGAATTTTTGTGCATTTGATATCGAGCTTTAGTGAAGTGGCTCGAATGCAGGTCGGACCTATTATAGCGGCTTATCGATTGATCTAGCACTTGTTTCGAGATGAATCAGCGCACAAAAAAAAGGGGATCACGATGTGATCCCCTTTCTATTTTTTATGGCTAAGAAGCAATTAGCTCCTCAGCCAAGCAACTTCGGTTTAGAAGTTGATGTTTACACGTCCATACAAGAACTGACCTTCGAATCCCCAAGGAGCAGAAGTAGCGAATTTGTTGCCAGATCCGATAGTGCCGTCCAGGTTGTCTTGGTCAATAGGTGCGTCTTGATCAAACGCGTTCTGTGCACCTAGGATGAATGTATAGTTATCGTTCCATGTATACGCTGCTTCTAAGTCGAATATCCATTCGCCGTCGTAGCAACCATCACGGTTGATTTGGCAATCAATACCGTAGCCCGTGCCATCAGCTCCACGTACAGTTACATCGCCGCTGAAACCAGAGGAGACCCAATCGTCGTAGAAGCTAGCACGTGCCAGGAAACGGAAATCGCCGAGGAAGTGGTTGTAAGTGAATACACCACGATTTTCGGGATTGAAGTTTTCAAGGTTTACCACGCGGTTACGATCAACCTCTTGGCCAGCGCTATCAACTTCTGTTTCGATGTGAGTCCAAGCGCCGTTTAAGACACCGTTACCCGCATTACCCCAGTCAAGAGACCAAGCAGCAACGATTTCAACACCTTCTGTAGTGGTTTCGAAGTCGTTCGTATAGAAAGATACGGAGCTTAGATCAGATGCACCGGGCACACCGAGTTCCTGTAGGCAGAGAGCTAGATTGCCAACTGGGTTTGCAGCGGCACCTGGGCAGTTCTGGCCAGGAGGCACTGGTAGTCCAGCGATATCGATAGTACCTGTTTGAGCGATACGATCTTCAAGTTCGATACTGAAGTAATCGACAGTCACATTCAGGCTATTACTAACATCCCATACTACACCTGCTGAAAAGTTTGATGAAGATTCTGCATCAAGCTGCTCAGCACCCAGGAACTGGGCGATAGGGTTAGTGGGTGGAATCTGACCGCGCTGCTGCAGTTCACCGTCCACTGTAATAGTAGATAGCTTAGTCACGTTTTCCTGACCAGGAGTCGGAGCACGGAAACCAGTGTTATAACCAGCACGTAAAGTCACAGCATCGTTTATGCGATAGCGACCAGAGACCTTATAGTTGACTACATCACCAAAGCTATCAAAGTCTTCGTAGCGTACGGCTAAACCTGCAGTAAACGCGTCGGTAATATCAGCTTCTGCGTCACCGTAGATAGCGATGTTCTTGCGTCCCCATTTTCCAGCTTGTTCTGGGCTAAAACCGGCAAAACCGTGAGCACCGATGCTCAAGTTTGGTAGTGGAGTCAGGCCATCGCTGTAGGTGTTAGAACCGTTAACATTTTGGAAGGCATAGTCGCCAGCTTCCCAAGACGCAACTTCACCAACAAGAGTTTCGAAAACTTCGTTACGCCATTCACCGCCAAAACCTATGCTTAGGTCTGAGGCAAAGCCGTCAACTGGCATTGTGTACACAAAGTCAGCATTGAAGTTAGTTTCTGTTTGAACATTGCTGCCCAATTCGAAAGCCTGCTGTAGTTGACCGTTAACAATTCCGTCTGGACCGTTTGAAGGGTTCCAAGAATTGCTGATGCGGAAATCAACAGCGTTACGGCCAAAGCTTCCGCTAACGTCGTAACTAAGGTTTGGCGTGAGATCGCCGCGGATACCGCCAACAATGCTCGCATCTTTAAGCCCAGCACCAAATGAAGGTGTGTAGCCACCAGGAATAATCTGATTTAACACAAAGCAGTTTGCTGGTAAGCCCGCTAGTGCGGTCTCGTCAGCTGCTACCAAGCCAGCGTCGAGTGGCACACCGTTGCCGCCGGAGCCAGGTGAAGTCAAGGCTGGGCAGTTTGAAGTTACATCTGTTTGACCACGAGCAATGTTTGTATCAACAACGGCTCGTGTATCCCCGTTAGTGTATACACCGCCACGTGAGTTCGGGTTACGGTAGAAGAAACCACCGTCTGTCTGACGCTGGCCGTAGTTACCGAACGCGTAGACTTCTTGCGTATCGGAAAGCTCAATACCGGAATTAAAGAATACGTTCCAGTTGTCACTTACTTCAGGTGCGCCCCAAACCTGTGCTGGGTTTTCGACAGTAGCACGCTGTTGCGTATTACCATTGGCAATTAGGTTGCCTGCGTCAGTTCGCTGTACGGAGCGGCTTGTTGCTTCCTGCTGCATAGCAGAACCCGTCACGTTGATGAAACCATCGTCGCCAAGAGGTAAGCCAAAGTTGACCATAACTTGCTGAAGCTCACCGTCGCCTTCGCCGAATTCACCGACACGGGCATCCATTGAGAAGCCATCGGCATCATCTTTAAGAACGAAGTTCATCACACCAGCAATAGCATCGGAGCCATACTGCGCTGCCGCACCATCACGAAGGATTTGAACCTGGTCAAATGCCAATACTGGAATAGCTGAGATATCTGCACCCTGCGATCCCGCTGCAAGTGAGCCACCTAGTTCGGCGATAACGCCTGAACGATGACGACGCTTGCCGTTAACGAGTATGAGGATGTTATCGGGCGGCAGTCCGCGTAGGTTGGCGGGACGCACGATTGTCGCTGCATCCGAGATGGCGTTACGTTGAACGTTGTATGAAGGTACTGAAGTTCTCAGCATTTCATCCAAGTCAGCGAAACCCATATTGACGAACTCTTCGCCGGAGATTACATCGACGGGTACCGAAGAATCGGTCGCTGATCGCTGTGGGCGACGCGAACCGATAGTTATAATTTCTTCAACATCCGCTTCCTGAGCAGACGCCAGTGGCACATAGGCCGCCGGCGCGAGCATCGCAAGCGCTATGGCTGTAGGGAGAACCCTCTTAGCCATTTTAGGTCGTCTTGTCATTTACTTTCCCCTTATAGAAGTAAAGTTATTATGCCTAGTCGAGTAGGCTTTAAATGAACTTAGCGGTTAGGCGTTTGCCCCGAAATTGCCGAAACGATTCCATATGGGACGCACGCTATTAACTGCGTAGTCGAAGAATATGTTTCTGAGGGCGAAAAGTCCAATAAACTCGCTACCTTAGACCTCCTAGCAACCTCCTAAAGTTATACCGTGCAACAAAATGCAGCATTATTCCTGTTTATGCGCAAAAATGTCGCTAAAAGCGCTCTAAATCCCGTATTCTGCAAGATATTGTTGGTTTCTATAAGGATTTCGAACTTTGGCTGAATTCTAGCGCTGCACGACGATCTTTTTGCCGACGATGGCTCGTTCGAGGCTGGCAAAATTCCTGATAAATCCATTTGACCGGACTATTCGCCTTCACATAGTATGAGCATACTCTTTGAGTACACATTCAGACCCTCGCTCCCTCCGGAGTGGGGGTTTTTTGTTTGGGAAATCGATACGCGAGGAACGAATAATGTCAGACGACTCTAACGCAGAAAACCCGCTGTTCACCAACCCTTTGGTATATCAACTCCCTTTCTCTGGCGAGGTGCGAGAGGGTATAAGCTATGGAGAGGGTTCCCGGTCTTTGGATATCTATCTTCCTGAAGGCGTCGAGGGCCTTGCTCCCGTGGTGGTGTTGGTTACCGGCTACCCGGACCCCGGGTTTGAGGCGTTTTCCGGCAGAAAGCAGATGCAGATACAGGCCTACCGAGACTGGGCCAGGATGCTGGCGGCCAGCGGTATGGCGGCCGTTCTCTATAGTAATGTCGAGCCGGTTGCGGATGCTGCCACTCTGCTGAGATTTCTGCGCTCGGAATCGGCGCAGTTGCCGATTGATCCTCAGCGCATCGGCCTGTGGGCCTGTTCGGGGAATGTGCCAAATGCCATTCATCTCGCTCACGGGGATAGCGCGGTACGCTGTGCAGCCTTTCTATACGGTTTCATGCTCGATACGCCCGACTCTGCGGCAGTCAACGAAACGGCGAAGGTTTTCCGCTTTGCCAACCCCAACGATGGCATGGAGAATTTTCCGCAGAATACGCCGATTCTGGTTATAGGCGCGGGCAGGGACGAATTTTCAGGTCTGAATGATTCCATCGATAACTTTGAGGCAGAGGCCATAGCGCGGAATAGTCCGGTCAGTGTCATTCGTTTTCCGGAGGGAGTGCATGGCTTCGATATACTCGATGATTCGCGGCGCTCGATAGAGATGATAAAACTCTGCATAGGCTTCCTGCAGTTAAGGTTGAATGTTTACTGATCGCGTCTCTCGCTGGAATTTTAGGGGGTGCAGTAAGTGATGTACCTGCTGGCGTTTATTTGATTAAATACCGAGCAGTTTCCTGAGGTTCCCCGAGTTACCGTTTTTTAGAAGTAGAGCTTATAAGTAGAAGAACTCAATAAAGGAAAAAAATAATAATGCAGTTCTGTCCTTCCACGCAGTCCTTACCCAGCGTCACCATTCGTCAATTTATTCTCTTCGTTGCGCTCGCGACAATGTCTGCTATTGCCTGGGCGCAGGCGGGGCTTACAGACGATGATATCTCGATGCTCAAAGAGGTGATGCCAGCGGCTGCCAGTTTTTCTGAGAAGGCAGGGGATCCTCCGGTCTACAAAGCATTCGCTGCAGCCGAGCAGGGCGCCGAGCCGGAGTTAATCGGCTACCTGTTCGAGACGCCAGACTATCCGCCCGAGGAGATAGGATACAGTGCTCCTATAGAAGTCCTGGTCGGCATGGATCTCGAAGGAGAACTGTCTGGCATAAAAGTTCTTTTCTATCGGGAGTCGTACAAAAGCATCCGCGGTGATTTTATTAACACCGAACGTTTCCCCAATCAGTTCAAAGGTATGTCGGTTTCCGATGGCTTCCGTGTCGGTCGTGACGTCGACGGTGTCTCTCGCGCCACCATCACCAGTTGGGCTACCTCGCGGGGCATTCGCAACGCGGCGCGCCGTGTTGCACAAAACTATTTGACCGACTCCGAATTCGTTGCCAACTCGAATAGCGGCGAGATAGCACTGGGCCTGTTACAGGCGCAGACTTGGGAGGAGCTGAAGGAGTCGGATCTGGTTAAAGACTTTACCATTACTCTGGAAGACCAAACGGAGCTAAATCTCAGTCTCGCGTTTATGGGTAACGAAGCATTGGGCGAACTCCTCGTCGGGCCCGACGACTATTCCCGAGCCGATAGAGAGGCGAGTAACAGGGTTCAGGAAGGCAGCATGTTGCTGGTTGGCATCGATGGTAATGCCTCTACACCCTTTCGTCAGGAACGCCTGGCGATAACCCAGGGCGAGAATGTGTACAACGTCGAGCGGCGTCGTTTCGTCTATGTTGGCAGCGCCGACAATGGCAAGATAGCCGGTAAGGTCCGTTTCGCAGGAGCGATAGTGTTGCCCGATACTATTGATCTGAATCAGCCATTCAATGTGTTATATGACACGGGGGTTCAGGTTGCCTCCTTCGAGGAGTTGGCGCAGGTCGAATATCAAGTTCCACCTGTTCCATTGGCGCTCGCAACGGGTGCGACATTGCCTGCTGAGTACCTGCCGACTAGCGCTAGCCCGTTCCCAGAATTTGACGATTTCGAGGAAGACGATGGCGTGTTCGCTACGTTGATAAACAGTGCTCCCTGGCAAGAGGTTGCCGCGCTACTGGTTCTTTTCGCGCTAGTGATGACCGCATTTCTGCGCAAGAGTTCGACCATTCGCTGGGTGACACTCGCCTATACTCTAGGCTATCTCGGCTTCTACAACGGCACCTTCCTCTCCGTTTCCCATATAACGAATGGATTGAAGTTGGGGCCTTCACTATTTTTGAACGACTTGCCTCTATTGCTCATCGTGGTATTCACGATCGTCACGACGTTGTTCTGGGGTAGAGTCTTCTGTTCTTCACTTTGCCCGTTCGGCGCGCTGCAAGATTTTATTACTCGCATTGTGCCGAAGAAATGGCAGCGTGAACTGCCTCAGGCGATTCATGACAAGGCGCTATATATAAAGTACGGCATATTAGCGCTGCTGGTGTTTACGGCTATCGCCTTCAGTGATCTCAGTCTTTTTCAATATTTCGAACCCTTTGGTACCATCTTCTATTTCAGTCGTTCTATGGTGTTGTGGGTCATATTGGCAGTATTCCTCGTGGCCTCGATGTTTATTAGTCGATTCTATTGCCGCTACGCCTGCCCTTTGGGGGCGGCTCTGGGCGTCACATCGTTTCTCTCACCATTCAAGATCAAGCGTGTCCCGCAGTGTGAAGTTTGTAAAGTCTGCGAGCAGAGCTGTCCGACCGGTGCCATTCGCGGGCCTGAGATTGACTTTAAAGAATGTGTCCGCTGCGATATCTGTGAGAGCAAACTGATTAAGAAGGCCGGTGTCTGCAAGCACACAGTCGAAGACGTGATGTCGCGCCACAAGACCTGGACGCCGGTTACAGTCACCTAGACATTAACTGGGGCGTCGGGATTAAAGCTGATTAGCTATTCACCTTTATCGAGAGAATAAAAAAAGGCCTGTCGTCTTACCTTCGACAGGCCTTTTCTGCATCTATAGCTAAATAGTTTGTAACTATTCGCTGTCTTCGCTCAACCAGCTCAAGTCATCCTGACTCTGATCCAAAAGGTTTGCACGTTCGCGACGTGTCATTTCTTCCTTCTGCGCAGTCTCCAGGATGTCAGCCGGTATTTCTCCGCCCACTACGATGCCACGCTTGGTGGTGGGTGCATAGTAGATGCGAGCGTTCGCCATCTCGTCGGTAGTTTCCGGGCCATATTCAACCGCGGCAGTGTGATCGGGGTTCCATCGATTCTGCAGAGAGTTATCGAACCACCAGCTCATGTGCATTACCGAGCCAGCTGGCAGGAACTTAGGTTCCTTGTACTCATAGAGAAACTGCCAATTGAAGTCATAGTCGGGCACCCATAATAGTGTCTCTCTTTCGCCATCTGGATACTCTACTTCGTAGCGCATAGCCTTGCCGCGATAATGCATATGCGGGCCCATGGAAAGAAGATAGATGTCCTCTTCGATCTCGTAGCTGTTGTTTACTTCGAAGTTCGGATCGCCCGGCGGGATAGTCCAGCCACTGTGGGGTAACAGGTTAGTCTCTACGACGTGATCGATGACGGTGCCATCCTCATAAAATACGAAGCCAGCGCGAGTCATATCTGTAACTGCTGTGCCTTCTCCCGGGTCCTTGTGATAGTGCATGTTCACCGTGATGAAGGGATCTTCAGGCATCAACACGCCCCAACCTTCGGGATAGGTAAAGGGACCACGGCCGGGTACACCTACACCCATATGACTGGAGACGATGTGGTGAACCCAGGGGCCACCGGGATCCAGTTCCGCCTTAGAGACCCATTTCGGTTTTGTATGAGCGCCTTCAGGTACAGGCATTTGCACCGTAGGCTGCCAGTCCATAATGTCGTCTTTCACATAAACAGGTCTGTCGAATTGCACTACCAGATCGGGATCGCCTATCCACCAGCCAGATTCGGGCAACACCGTGCCACCAGCTTCGGCAACGAGGCCCGATGTGTCGGCTGCAGCGGCTGGATTGCCTTCCAGTGCGCCCCCATCGACCCAAGCCACCAGGGTGGCCATTTCTTCGGCATCAATGTAGCGCTCGTCTTTAAATTGGCCGCGATGCCGCTCGTGGGCGCCCCATGGTGGCATGTAGCCGGTAATAAGTGCGTTCTTGATCATCGGTGCCCAGAGCTTGGCCTGATCATAATCCATCAAGGACATCGGTGCGGTGATGCCGCCGACTTTCGGGCCATCCGGTTGGTGACAGGCTACGCAGTTCTTCTGGAACAGGGGTAGAGCATCGGCGTAGAACGTCGGTGCTGAATCCTGAGCCAATGCTGTCCCCGATAAGAGTACAGTGGCGAATCCGGTAGCTAGTGCCGGAGCAGAGAAGGTCTTGAGTAAGCGGGAATGAGAAGTGGATATCATGGCATGCTCTTCTGGTTTATTGTTTCCGCCAGATTAGTCCGAAAATCAAAGAATGTCTATTAAATAGGGGCTGAAACGAGCTTGAGGCAAGATAATCGATGATCGGAATAAGAGATCAAAACTATCGATATTACTCGTTATATCTATGCAGCCGGCTTGGCTATGATGTCCTCATTGCGAGACATAACGACTCAATGTGGCCAGATATTAGCAGTGGGAAGCGGGCCGCAGCGTTTGTCTACAATCTCCATAGGCGCTGTCTTCAGTGCCCTTATGCGGCGATGTGACGCTCACTAGCGCTACGTTTTGTAGTAGCGATTTGCGTACATCGCCGTTTTTTTGTGCCATGTAATGTAGTAAAGGTGCGGGCGAATGCCTGACTACCAGCTCCTATTTTGGCAATCAGGACCAGGGGTCGTCCATCGCCGCAAAGAATTGTCTATGACCCTGAATGATGCGCTGCGTTTCCTCCGGCTCCGGATTAGTGGTCCAATCGTTCCGCTTGAAAGTTCCGCCTAGCAAGATGCCATCTGTGCGCGGGAACATATATAGCCCGCCATTGCCCAATGTCATGTAGTTAATCTCTTCCTGGGGCAGCAGAAAGCTGAGTTGGCCCTTGATGGGCATTAGCTGCGTGTCTTGGAAAATATTGCGTGAGCCCAGACCGGTGCAATTAATAAGCACAGGCTCGGCGAGGCTGAGTGCATCGTCCTGCCCTCGAAACTCTCTGATAACAATCTTGCCGCCGGCTGCGTAGAAGTCCTGCATCATCGCCGGAAGATAAATCGCGGGTTCGATTAACATCGTGTCGAAGTGCCTGACATAGTCCGCCGCAAACGGATGCTGGTTCGGCGTCATATCCTCTAGTTGCGGATACATGTCGGCGTAGCGATCGTTGAAGTTTTCCGGATCCGGCGGCTGCGTCGCGATCGAATAGTTGCTTATCCAGCGCACGCCGTATCTCGGTCCGGCGAGGTTCTGAAAATAACGATAGGCATGGCGCATCGCCGCTTCGAATTGTGCTTCGAACCGGGGCGTCAGCTTGTCGTCATCGTAGACAGATGTTGGCGACCACTGGCCACCCGCTATGTTCGATGTCGTATTGGGGGGCAGGTCGCGCGCATAGATAGTGACATCCCAGCCACGATCCTGCAGTAATCGCGCGGAAGAGAGACCTACGGCCCCCGCGCCGAGCACGGCGCAGCGGCGATGGGAACTCTGTTCTGCCAATTCCATGGCCAGATGAGATGTCCCCCAAGATAGCGTAATGCCGCCTCCGCCATGGCCGTAATTGTGAATAACGGTTTTGTCGTCGAAGGCTTCCGCCTCCAGACGAAATCCGGCGGGTCGGAACGGACGCGAACCGGCGATAGTTCGGATAACTCTGTCCTGGGACACTCGAACTCGACGCAGGGGCAGTCCAGAGGGGGTGAAATTGCGTGGGGAGCTAAGGCTGCCGCTGCTGCATGTGGAGACGAGTGGCGCTAAGGCCATGGCTTTGATTAGCGCGCGTCTACTGGCCATTTCACTTCCCTGTTGCTTAAGTTTAATGCTCTCGAGCATAACGCAGAGCTGCCAATAAGTTAATCTTCTCATTAGCGCAAGAACAGCTCCGATTGGGGTTGGTCGTATATTGCTCGGAGTCGTTTTCTGTGACGCGAAAAAAAACCGCAGTGTCTGTTTCAGAGACTCTGCGGTTCCTGGTTACAACGCTGCGGCCATGGCGCAGAGTTGTAGCTGACTAGTCGGCGAAGCTGCTGAAGCTCTTCGGGTGGGCCAGCAACCATTCTACTACCTGTTCGGCAAACGAGTCTGAGAAAGAGGGCACGTGTGAGCCTGCAGCCATTGTCCAGAGTTCGCTGGAACCGCCAGCCTTACAACCTTCATTATAAACTGACACTGAGGTTTCGTGACCGGCTAGATTCGAAACCAGGTCGCGGAGTTCGCGTTGTCCGCCTTCGGTGTTGCAACCGTTATAGGCTGCCCACTGCGAGACAGTTTCCATCGCGCTGGGATAGGCATTACCTTGAATCTCGTCGCCATCGTAGGCAATCGTGCCATCATCGGTGCCGTGAATCTGCAGCACGTGTACAGGACTTGCCGGGGCGGGGCGCTCTTCGATATGGCTGGCACCAGCCAGGCTTGCGATTGCAGCGATAGATTCGGAATGGTCGTAAGCTGCGCGATAGGACATGAAGCCGCCGTTCGAGTGACCTACGAGATAGACTCGGTTTGGGTCTACGTTGAAATCAGCTTTTGCCGCATTGATGATATTTAGTATGTAGGCAGAATCGTTTACCTCGGACTGATAGAAGTTGCAGCAGGCTGGGGAGGCATTCCAGAAACGATTCGCGTCGCCGCCGGACTCCTTGTCACCGTCGGGTGCTACTAGCAGGAAGCCGTACTTGTCGGCGATATCGCTAAATCCCATATAGGAATCCTGTCCCGCGCCGCTGGATGTATAGCCATGCAGTAACACTATGAGTGGCGTTGGCGTTGCCGCATCGTAGCCGGCCGGGACTGTAACAGGTAGTTCGCCGCGACCTAGATCGAGGGATTGTGCGTTGACGCTTACTGAAATTAACAGCAGCAGTGCGGCCGCTAGAAGGGTTTGTATTTTTTGCATTGTGTAGTCCTATGGTTTTTGAATTTGCGTATTCTGTTGGCAGTCACTGAATTAGGGTGTGAGTATAATTTTCCCCGTTGTCTTTCGACCTTCGAGGGCGTTGTGTGCCTCTCGAGCGTCTGCCAAGGAGAAAAAGTGTTCCAGTCGAAGTTTAAGCTTGCCTTCGTCTATCCATTTAAATACATCTGAGCTTCGCCATTCAAGGCTTTCTCGATCAGCGGTATAGTCGAACAGGGTAGGTCGAGTCAGGAACAGCGAACCCTTCGGCCCCAGCGTCGCTGGATTGAATTCGGTTACCGGGCCGCTGGCATTGCCATAGAGTACCATATAGCCAAAGCGCTGCAGGCAGTCGATGCTCTTTTCGAACGTGCTCTTGCCCACAGAGTCGTAGACTACGTTAACTCCCTTGCCGTCGGTAATGCGTTTTACCTCAGTCTCGAAATCGCTCTGGGAATAGAGTATGACTTCGTCGGCGCCAGCTGCTAAGGCTAGTTCTGCCTTCTCCTCGGTGGATACGGTGCCGATGACATAGGCGCCGGCATTCTTCGCCATCTGAATCAGGATTAGCCCTACTCCACCGGCGGCGGCGTGTATCAGGCAGCTATCGCCGGGCTTAATGGGATAGGTGGACTGCGAAAGATAATGGGCAGTGCAGCCCTGAAGCATGGCCGCCGCACCCTCATTAAATGAGACACCGTCGGGAATGTTCACCACCTTGTCTTGGTCTACGGCGGCGTATTCAGCATAGGCGCCCAGCACATTGGTATAGGCGACTCTATCGCCTACTGCAAAACGAGAGACGTCACTGCCAATCGCTTCTACTGTGCCGCTGGCTTCGAGCCCCAGCGTCGCCGGCAGGGGAATCTTGTAGAGGCCGGAGCGCTGGTAGGTGTCTATGAAGTTGATGCCAGCGGCCTCAACCTTAATCAGCACCTCGCTGGCGGCTGCTTGCGGTTGCTCAATGTCTTCATACTGCATGACGTCGGAGCCACCGTGTTCTTTAATTCTGACTGCTTTCATGGGTTGAATCTCTTGCCAAAAAGAGTCTTTATCGCAGATATTGCCGGTGCTGACAAATTCTCTGTCGGCCGCTATCTCGCGCGGGCACTGGACGGGTGGAGGTAGCAGGTTTATTCTGTGGTAAAGGTTATATTCGAATACTGAAAGCCGGAGTCCCAGCATGACATTCCTCTGCAGCAGACGCCTCGCGAGAGGCGCAATCCTGGCGTTTGTGATTCCGTTCTTGCAAATCCTGTTCGTAGAATCGCTAGCGGCGCAGCAATCCAAGATCGATCTAAGCACAGCGATAGTCGCTGCAAGCAATAAGTTCGTCGGCAGCTTGAACGCAACACAGAGCGAGAAGGCGCGCTTCGCCTTCGATGATGAAGAACGCCTTAACTGGCACTTTATTCCGCGTCCGCGTCAGGGCGTTACACTGAAAGAACTCAATAACGCGCAGCTGGGTGCTGCGCGAGAATTACTACAGGCGCTGTTTAGCGCGAAGGGATTTCAGAAGACTGAGAACGTGCGCGACCTGGAGAATGTACTCGCAGTGTTGGAGCCCAATGGTCCGTTCGTGCGCGACCCGGACATTTACTATCTCACGGTGTTCGGAACACCCTCTATGCAGGGCTCTTGGGCGATGCGTTACGAAGGCCATCATCTGGCGTTCAACTGGACTTTCGTGGAAGGTTCGGGAATAGCCAGCACCCCACAATTTTTCGGCAGCAATCCGGCAGAAGTACGCAGCGGTGAGAAGCAGGGCACTCGCGTGTTGGCGGCAGAGGAGGACATGGCCAGGCGCTTGGTGAAATCGCTTAATGCGTCGCAGCTGCGCGCGGCGCTTATTCCGGGCGAGGCTCCCAGAGACATATTCTCCGCCGCACAGAAAAAAACAGGCGCGCTGGAGGATATCGGCATTAGCTACGCACAATTAGACCAGCAACAGCAGGGATTATTGCTCGCGGTTATTGAGGAGGTAGCGTCCACTCAGCCTGAGGTATTAGCTCGAGAGCGACTGCAAACTATCCAGGACGAGGGCATCGGCGAGGTCAAGTTTGCGTGGATAGGAGGTCGCGACCGAGGCGATGCCCATTATTACAGAATTCAGGGCAAGAGCTTTCTGATCGAATACGATAATACCCAGAACGATGCAAATCATATTCATCTGGTTTGGCGCGACTTCGAAGGAGATTTCGGTAGAGATCTAATTCGCTTGCACTACGATGCTGTGGCTGCAGAACACGGA
The DNA here is from genome assembly GCA_963976555.1 of uncultured Gammaproteobacteria bacterium. Classification (GTDB taxonomy): domain Bacteria; phylum Pseudomonadota; class Gammaproteobacteria; order Pseudomonadales; family Pseudohongiellaceae; genus UBA9145. The sequence continues at coordinate 23,623 of CAXBLN010000014.1, read as the reverse complement.
CCAGGGCATCGGCACTAGTGTCGGCGTAAAAATGAGAACAACAGGAAAAGCTATGACTACAATAAAAAATATTCCCATGATGCTGCTTGCTGTTGTTCTTTCTTGCAACGCCATCGCGCAGGATGCATTCGTTGCTCCGCCCTCTATCACCGAGCCCCTGGTGCTGCCAAGTTTCGAAGTAGGGCAGATAAAAGTTGTGCCTGTTGCGACGGGGTTGGCTAATCCATGGGCTATGGCATTTCGCGATAACGGTGACATTCTCATTAGCGAGCGTTATACCGGAAAGCTGCGGTTGATTCGTGATGGCAAGCTCGTGGAGCGAGATATACCCGGAGTGCCCGAGGTGTATTCGGCAGTTTTTCGCGCAGGCCTGATGGCAATAGCGCTACATCCTGATGACGATCAGATCGTCTACATGACTCATACCAAGGCGATCATGCACGAAGGCGAGCCAAATCAGGCGGTGAGTCTGGTACGTGGCAGGTTGGTAGAAGACAGATTGGAGAATGTGGAAGAGATATTTGTAGCGACGGGCGTCGACAGTGGAATCGCTGCTTCCGCCTTGATGTTTGCGCCCGATGGCAAGCTGATGATGACCCTCGGAGGGTCCTATGTGTTTCTCGGTACGGGAGAATATGCACAAGATCCCACGGTGCACTATGGCAAGGTGCTGCGTCTCAATGACGATGGAACAGCTCCGGACGACAATCCATTCGTGCAATCCGGAGAATATCTTCCTGAGGTCTACTCCGTCGGTCACCGCAATCAGCTAGGCATGGCGCTGCATCCGGAAACGGGGCAGCTGTGGGCGAGTGAGAACGGCCCGCAGGGAGGAGACGAGGCGAATATCATAGAGGCCGGTAAGAACTATGGCTGGCCGTTGGCTTCCTATAGCCGTAATTACCGCGGCCATTGGGTCTCCGAGACTCCTTGGCTCGAAGAATTCGAGAGTCCTACCGTAGTGTGGTGGCCCTCAATCGCACCATCGGCTCTGACTTTCTATACGGGTGAGCACTTTCCCAAGTGGCAGGGCAATCTGTTCGTCGGCTCGATGATGGAAGGCCGCATTCCAGGAACAGGACATCTTCAGCGTATCGTCTTCAATAGCAGGGGGGAGGAGATACGGCGCGAGAGTATGTTAACCGAACTCAAGCACCGTGTGAGAGATGTTATGCAGGGGCCGGATGGATACCTATATGTTCTAACTGACGAGGAAGACGGTGCCTTGCTACGTATAGAGCCTGTCGACTAGTAGGATCACTGCTATTTGCTAGGGACGCGGCGTACGCGATTTAGGCCCGAGCTGACTGGGTATTATCTCGTACGCTAATTCTACCCATTCGCAGAGCAATGGCCGCGTGTCTCTAGGATCTATAATTTCCTCAATACCGAAGGCCTCTGCCGTCCTGAAAGGTGAGCGGTACTGTTCTAGCATATCTTCAAGTTCGCGTCGTCGCGCACCGGGATCATCTGAAGATTCTATGTCTCTGCGATAAGCTGCCTGCACACCTCCCTCGATGGGTAAGGAGCCCCAGTCTGCGGATGGCCAGGCATAGCGCAAATTGAGCCGATCGGCGTTGCCATGGCCCGCGCCAGCGACACCATAACAGCGGCGAATTATCACTGCAACCCAAGGGACAGAGGCCTGATAGCAGGCCATTAGGGCGCGGCTGCCGAGACGTACCGTGCCTTCTTCTTCTGCCTGACGACCGATGAGAAAGCCGGGGTTGTCAACAAGGTTGAGCACTGGAAGGTGGAAGGTATCGGCCAGATCCACGAAGCGCATCATCTTCTCCGCTGCGGTCGCATTCACGGCACCGCCATGGAAGTGAGTGTCGTTCGCCATGATACCTACCGCATAGCCATTAAGTCTGGCGAGTCCTACCACCAGCGATTCTCCATAGTTCGGGTTGATCTCGAAAAAGCTATCCTTGTCTACAACAGAGTTTATGATTTCTCTAACCTGGTACATCTGGCGCCTGTCTCTAGGGATTACCGACAACAGAGATTCGTCACGACGATCAGTTGGGTCTGAATTCTCTACGCGTGGCGGTGCCTGCCAGACGTTCTGTGGCAGATAGGAGAGGAAGCTGGCGATAGCCGCGAATGCCTCCAGTTCAGTCTCGACCTCGTTGTCTACCGCCCCGCTTCCATGAGCATGAATATCGGAGCCGCCGAGATCATTCTTCTGAATGGGCTTGCCGAAACCACGTTCGACTACCGGCGGACCAGCCACGAATAGCTGGCTGCTGCCTTTGATCATCAACGAGAAATGCGAGATCGTAGTGCGCACCGCACCTAGTCCCGCCACCGAACCCATGCAGGCACAAACTACGGGTACCGCTCCCAGCAGTTTCATTGTGGTCTCGAATCCATGCAGGGTTGGAACGTAGGAATGGCCTACCATCTCCAGAGTCTTAACCGAGCCACCACCGCCACTGCCATCGATGAGCCGCACCAGAGGCAATCGCATCTCGAGGGCATAACGTTCGCCATAGCCCGACTTGTCGCCGATCTTCGCGTCGGCCGCACCGCCACGCACGGTAAAGTCATCGCCACCGATGACGACTCGGCTGCCGTTAATCCGAGCCGTGCCGAGAACGAAATTTGAAGGAGTGAAGTCTTGCAGTTCGCCCTCTTCAGAGTAGCTTGCCTTGCCAGCGAGCGCGCCGATCTCGTGGAAGGAGTTCGCGTCTGCAAGGGCGTCGATGCGTTCTCTTACGGTAAGCCTGCCGTTGTCATGCTGGCGCTGGATGCGCTCCTCACCACCCATAGCGGCGGCTAATTCTCCGCGGCGTCTCAATTCGTCTACTTGATCTTGCCAGCTCATGTTCTCTCCCGGTTGCTGCGCTAAGTTAGATTAAACCAAAATCAGGTGCAAGCCGGAGTGCCTCGTGATGAGAAAGGTGATAGGGAATGTCCAATATATTGGACATTATCCCATTCGCATACGTACGGGGATTTAGGCCATGAATAAGTGGCTTGGGGTGGCGGGAATGATTACGTTTATGGTGTCAAGTAATCTTGCCCTTGGGGCCAATGCCGTGGGCGTTGATAGCCGATTTATCGAACATGGAGCTATCATTGAGCGGGGTTGGAATATGCAGGTAAGTAGTGAGGTCGTACACTTTGATCTCTTTGCTTCCTACCACTCTATAAGTAAAAAGATACCTTATGAGCAGTGCGAATCCTGTTCCATTTATGGCTGCGATTTGCTCCTCAGTAAGAAACAGCTTCCGGTCAAAAGGTGCTCCCCCACCAATATCTCCAATCTCTCTGATCGGTACACTGAATGGGATATCTTCCAGATCAAAAACCCGAGCGAGCGGGACAATTTGGCAGCCGTTCTCAACCTTGACAGTAAAAGCTGGGGAGTTTCCAGTATTTTTAAACGTGGCGCACATCTCGAACTTTTTTTCTTCCCCTTCCTTGGTTCGGATGAAGGCTCCCTGCACCAAACTTATCCAGGCTCGGTTATGCTGAGATTGAGCGATTGCGGCTTGAGTGGCTTTTCTAGCCTCTACCAACATCAGCCGAGCGTCATGGGCCGCGCTTCTAGTGAAGTGCAAAGTACCCATGAGAAGAAAAACACCTACAAGCCCAAGCCAGAACGCCCATCTAGCCCAGTCAGCCATATCTTCAGTGCTAGCGGCCATCCTGCATTGCTGCAAGAGGTCAAACCCTTCCGCTCCCTTCCAAAAAAATGGGGGACATTCTTCAGTACCTTGATAGTAGCTATCGGCGCCGGGATAGCGACGTGGGGGGTTTTCTGTGCCAAGCGTAGAGGATTGCTGATTGCTTACTCTGGCCTCGCTGGTGGATTGTTGGGGGCTTGGTTGATTACTTGGTTGTTGGGCTAATACGGCAGAGCAAAAAAAGAATAGTAGTAGTAAAATACGGGACATAGCTAGGAGCCTCTTATTATGCCCACTACATTAAAGGAAGCCCGCGAAAAGGGGAAGCTTGAGGAGTTCATAAAAGAACACTCCAAAGACCCCAAGGGCGACAAAGACAAGCTGGATAAGGCTATTTCGAGTCTGGTTCAGAATAAGTCGAAATCAACTCAGGGAACATCTGAGAAGGATTAGACCGTGTGTTGTGGCGGTATTCAAACTCGCCTAGATACTTCGGTAAATGCTTCTTGGATACGTGCATATGAGTTGAAGCGATGCTGGCTTGGAGTATGTGCCAGTAGCCTTCGATAGCGTTGGTGTGGTGAATACCGTTCTTATACTCCCGCGCACTGTGCCGAACCGTTCCGTGTTCATATCCTAGCTCTTCCAGATCGTGATATGCGCGGTTTTCGTCAGTTGATACAGTAGAGCCAGCTTCGATGTTCTCCTGAACCACTGGCAATAGGCTAGTTTTCTTGGAGTCTGTGACAACCTTGGTCATTACATCACCGTCACGCTGAATCATGCCGACTACGACGATCTTGTTAGAACGATTACCACGGCCTTTGCGCTTACCGCCTATGAATACTTCGTCAATCTCTACGTGGCCTGATAGCGGTTCATCACCGTCAATCTCGCCCATGTGCTTGCGAATCTCGTGACCCATTCTCCAAGCGGTCTTATATGTTACGCCAAGCTGTCGTTGTAGCTCTTTGCCTGACACGCCGTGACGAGTAGCAGTGAACAGATAGATCGCATAGAACCAAAGCTGGAGAGGTGTGCGCGACTTTTCAAACAGCGTTCCGACAGTTGGGTGTAGATGATGACCGCAGTACTGGCAAGAGTAGGCACGTTCTGATTGGAGTTTGTGCCACTTAGTAGACTTTTCGCACTTGGGGCAATCGTAGTCCTGACCAAAGCGACACCGGAATACATGCTCTAGGCATGAGTCATCATCGGGGAATGCTTTAAAGAACTGGCGAATTGTTAGTGCTTTCATTATTATCTCCAAATGTTGGGATAACTATATAAAACACCAGTACGTATGTAAAGGGGATAATGTCCAATATATTTGACACACGTTTGAAGCGAAACTAGAATACATCCATGTCAAATATATTTGACATGGCAATACATAACCTGGAGCTGCGCTGTGCCGTTCCTCTACTGTAGTGAGGTTCTGGCATCATGAAAATCAGACGAGGTATGACTGTCGTGGCTCTACTCGGCGCCATTTCTGCATCTTGTAGCGAAATCCCTTTCCATGGTGACGATCACGCAGAGGGTTCGGCCACATTCAGCATGCGAGATAATGACTTCGCACTGTGTGGACAGGAGTTTTGGGATGATCTGTATGTCCTGACTGTAGATGTGTTTTCCATGGGGGCTGCCAACGTGTCTGCTGATGAGTATGCAGAGCAAGTGTTTGCACTTGTGCGCTCTTCGCAACAATTTGGGGGCGGAGCTGACGAGTTCATAGATCATATTAAGGATGCTCCGGCGCAGTTGGTTGATATTATTAATGAAGACTCAGCGGTGCTAGATAGCTGTGCAAATTTTAGCGTGGCGCTTGTAGGTCCTCCTTAGATGCTGCTATTGCCGATCCGAAGAATATTTAGATAAACCTGGAGGATTCCCGTGTCATTTCGTGAAAAGAAAGCCTGGGTAACTATTTTTGCATTGCTAGTTGTGTTCTTGCCTTACTATGCTTACATGGTGAGTGTCTATCATCAGCCAAACCCTAACATACGTTACTTGATGACATTGGCTGGAGTTGCAATTGTGGCCTTTGTTTTCTTGGAGTGTGTGTTACTACTGCTTGCTCGCAGGCTTTCTCCGGAAGATGCAGGTATCCCGAAAGATGAGCGCGATCAATTGTTCGCATACCGAGCTTCTCGTGCCGCCCACATATCTCTAGTCGTTCTAGTTATTGTGGTCACATTTCCGATGATTCACGTCCATGCCGGTAACTGGGGTTTCGGAATGCTGTACCTGCTGGCAATAATGCTATCTGAAATACTTCGCGCCACGCTGCTTATTCAACAGTACAGAAGGGGCTACTGATGCCTAATCTGCCTATAAGCAACTGTATTCGGGAGCTACGAGAGAAGCATGGCGACATGACGCAACTTGAGCTTGCCAAGCAGATAGGTGTGACGAGGCAAACCGTAAATGCGATAGAGCTAGAAAAATACTCTCCCTCATTAGAAGTGGCCTTTCGTATTGCGGCAGTATTCGACGAACCACTGGAAGACGTTTTTACCTACAGAAGTTAATCGAGACAGACAGACTGCGCCTTGAATAGTAGAATGGGGAAAATTTCAGGAGTAAGCCCTTATGATCGAAACGTCAGCTGATGGTAAAGATAACGAAGGAACTCAAGATTCCAGTGCCGAAGAACCGAAGAAGAAGCCAGATCTGGACGATACCTTGAGTCGTCTATTGCGTAGGAAAGCAGATGTGGATGCAGAAGAAAGCGAAGGCGAAGATGCTACCGACTAATATGTATTGCGTCGTGAACCAGCCCAAATACTAGGGTGCAGTGCAACTGAAGTTCGTTGCATCGTCCGAATCGCCGCTGCCGTTGTAGGTTGCCATTTCCGGATGGACGCAAAGCGGTCGCGTGCGAATGACCTCGTTGTCTACTACTTTAGATGCCGTCATGCTCTGTGGCGCTATGCCCCGTTCTACCCAATTCTCCAATGCGCTTAGCGCATCGAAACGGTCCGGTCCCGGACCTCCCGAGCAGTGTGCCATGCCTGGAACCATAAACAGTCTATAGAAATCCTGAGTCTTGCTCAGCGCGGTCTGGGGCCCCGATTCTGTGGCAATGACATCTACGACGCTTTCGAAGTAGTTGATGGAGGCCACTGGCGAGATATCTGGATCGCTCCAGCCGTGATAGACAATCAGCTTGCCGCCGTTGTCGCGGAACGGACGCAGATCCGGATCGTTTGAGTCGAGCGCAGCGCCCACTTTTTCCAAGGCATAATCCAGATCCGAATCGAAATCGAAGCTGCGGAAATCCCAATCAGGGTCGTCGAACACGAACCAGCGAAAGAAGCCTTCGCCACCACGCCAGTGTAGAGACTGATAGGGTTCGTTTCCCGTCACCCAGGTAGACCAGGACCCTCGCGAGGCTTCTCCACCGGGAACCAAACCTGGATAGATTAGCTCGCCCTTTGAATTCTCTACACCCGACCAGATCTTTTCTACTGCACTGACCTGTTTTGGTGTCAGGCAGCTGTCGCTGTCTGTTCCGGCGGGGCAAGATATTGCCGCAGGTTCGAAGTTGCAGGCCAATGGATTCTGTAAGATGCCATCTCTTACTCCGTCAAGAGCATCGCAGGCTTCGTTCACGGCATTTCCCAATGCTGGTAGTTTGCTCGGCGGAATATAACTTTCTGCATCGGCGAGCATGGCGAGTGAATACCACAGATGTGCTCCAGCATAGAATCGAGTCCAATCGTTAGCGGGGTCGCCGGCGACGATACCGTCGAAGTCATCTGGATAGCGTTGCGCCTCCATGAGTCCCTGTTGCCCGCCTTTGGAGCAACCTACATAGTAGGAGTAGTCGGGCGGCGATCGATAGAAAGACTCGGTTACTTGCTTCGCATGGACGGTAGTTAGATGCAGGGCTCTGTGACCGAAATCTTCAATAAGATCCGGCCTATCGGAAGCCCAGGATGCATCGAAGGGAATCGGTCCGGCTCTGTGCCCCGTGTCAGTGCTGGCTGTTGCATAGCCGCGTCGCAGAGCGTTTGCCATGGCGGCATAGCTGATCGTGCCCGCCATGCCACCGTTGCCGACGCTCTGATAGTTTCCATTCCATCTGGAAAGCGGCAGCCATACTTCAAAATTAACTGCGGGGCTTGTTACAGCGACTAGCCTGCAAAACGCGGGTGTCTCCAGGGCATTGTCTGTGCCGGGGGCAATAAAGGAATCTTGATCTATGAGCTCCGTGCTGATTATGCGTGTATCTGCAATGGCTAGATTGGATAGGGAGGAGCAGGAGTTGGCCGCGTTGAAGGTAGCCTCGGACAGGCTCTGGGCACTGGCTGGAGAAGAAGCAAGTGTGATAGCGACGGTGAAGGAGCAGGCTGTAATTAGAGCTAGGCTATTCGATTGGGTATGCGGCATCTTTAATTCAGCTCTCGTTATTTGTTTGTCCCTCCTAAGAATGGCACGAGAGCGGGAGTGCTGGCAACATAGTCGTGATAGGCCGGATCATCACCCCAGCGCTCCATCCCGCTCTTCTCCAGCAGGTTCACGCCGCTAATTCTGGTGAGTAGCAGGGCCACGAATATTGGCGAGATAAGCGTAACATATTGCCATCCGACGAGTGTAGGCAGTGCAATCACCGTGATACCCAGCCAGAGTACGATTTCTCCGAAATAATTTGGATGCCGTGAAATTGACCATAGACCTACGCTAATAAACTTGCCCTTGTTTTCGGGGTCAGACCGGAATTGTGACTTCTGACTATCGGCGATGACCTCCATGGCGAAGCCCCCCATCCAGAGTGTTAGGCCGACATAGAAGATGGCGTCAAGCGCTATTTGGTCAACAGATGTTATGGCAGCGAGCCCTGCGGCAGTAGTAATAAATACCCAGGCCCCGCCAAGAGTCCAGGTGAATAAGTAGCGGAAGAACTTCTTCTTGATCTCATCGAAGCGTCGGTCCTTGCCATCCCTCTTGACGCGACGAAATAGAAAGCTGCCGAGACGAGCCGCCCAAATAGCGATTAACACGCAGACTACGATACTGCGCGTTCCCATGTTGGGGTGAAGTAGAACTGCTGTGCTGATGGCGCAAAGATAGGAGATAGAGCCCGTCAGATCGAAATAGTGCTCAGTCTGATAGATGAAACTGGGGATGAAGACTATCCAGTGGAGTATGAAGCCTACGCTCGCGCAAATCAGAAATAGCGGCACACCGTTCACGGACGTACTGCCCTGACTGCCGGCGAAAGCGATTCCGGCGCTAATGGCGAGTACGATGAGAATGCCGAAAATTGGTTTGATCACGGCCTATAAACTCCTATTGCTTGGATATATCCAGCCTTTACGCCTAAAGGAGGACAATAGTTCACTGGAAGTCGTGCTTTGTCACTTGTCAGGTCATTCGGTCAACCGATTTTAATCGTTGATGCCTGATCCCATCTTCGCTCTCTTCTTCGGAATGTCCACGAATTCGGGAGCACGCTTCTCTGAGGCTGCAGTCATCGCTTCCACTATCTCGGCATTTTGTAGCATGCTGGCATTCCAGATGCCGATGTAGTCAAGGGCGTCGGCCGTGCTGTGATCGCGTGAGTAGTTGATGATACGTTTGCTGCCATAGATAGCCAGTGGCGCCTTGCTTGCGATCTGTTCTGCTATTTTCATGACTCCAGCAAGTAGAGACTCCTGATTCTCATAAATATCGTTCACAAAGCCCAGTGACTTCGCCTCGGCCGCAGACATTCTGCGCCCTGTATAGGCGAGCTCTTTGACTACGCCTTCGGGCAATAGCTTTGTTATACGGGGAAACGTGCCGACATCGGCGGTCATGCCGATGTTGATCTCGAATATCGTGAGAAAACTATCGGCAGTCATGTAGCGCATGTCGCATGCTGTGATTAGGTCCACGCCTCCGCCTATGACGCCACCCTGAATTGCCGCCAATACGGGGACTCGGCATTCTTCCAGACAAGTGAATGTCTGTTGCAGATATTGAATCGTGTCGTAGAGTTTTGCTCCGCGGGTTCTATTCTGTTTTTCAGCGATAACGGGATCGTCGCTCTTCTCAGTGTTACTGCCAAAAACCGACGTGTCGATACCCGATGTGAAGTGGGGGCCTGTTGAGGAGATTACTATGACCCGTGCCTCGGCGTTTTCATCAAGCTCGCACACAATCTTCGGCAGTTCATCCCAGAATTCGGGAATCATACTATTTCTTTTCTCGGGACGGCTGAGAACGATATGGGCAATCTTATTCTCGACGGAAACTTCAAAACACTTATAGTTCACGGTGTAACTCCAGTATGAATTCTAATGGCAGTGAAAATCGATAGTATCAGCACCCGCGCTGATATTCTGCACGGGAGCACCCCAGGTGGTTGCGCCGGAGCTGGCCATGCGCCTGCGCCTATCATCCATATAGGCGGCCAACAGTGGTTTGGAGGCTTCATCTAGCAGGGATTCGATGTCGAATAATACGATGCCATAGTACTTCGCGATGAAAGTCTTGGTCAGCTGTTCACGCTCTCTATAGGCTGATAGAGCTTCTTCGATGCGAGCCGCGCCTTGCGACTCAGACGATTTCCACTTGGCGCACATCGCCCGGACGTTGGCCATTTCACTGCCATTGATGAAACCGCGTGCGTTAGAAAGAATGATGAACAGCTCTTCCAGTTGGCTCTCGCTGAGGCCAAGTCGGATTCTCGTGTTCTCGGGATCGCTAGATATTTCCACCATGAGTCGATTCAATACGGCCCTGTCGATCTCCTGGGCGGAGAGGGTCTGGGCAAGCACAGTAAGTTCCCTAGGCTCAGTATGTCGGTATTCATTCTCGAATACCTGGGCGCCATCCTCAAGGGATAAGGCAGTCGACTGTGCCAAGCAGCCGCCAGAGAACAGAGCCAGAAAAAGTAGTTGAGGGAAAAAGCTTACGATGAAGCGTCCAGAAATAAATCTGGACGCGGTCGGGGAGCCTTGGCCTAAAGAAGCGATAGCGATCTCAGACTATCGATTTCTTTGAATGACGTTCGGTTCGATCTGTGGGTAATCGATACCCAGCTGATCGAGATAGGTGTCGTACCTGCTCGGGTCGTAATACATCTCTTCGAGGCGCGATTTAAACTGTGCCATGATCTCGGCATTCTTCTCGATCGCAGGCGCATCGTCCGGTCCGATAAAGGGTTCGTATTGAACTTCCGCCGTTTGAACATCATCGAAGTAAGTCTGTGCGTCACGAACCAATGATGGATCCTGAATCAGGTCGAGCATGGTGGCGGCCACTACCTTGGCCCCTGCGGTGGCACCCTTATGAGCGATAGGCGTAGCCATTGCCATCGCGCTGGACCAGTGATGTCCCTGCAATCCGCGCACGTTGGATGGATAGCGCAGAGTGACGGTTGGTACATTCCATGAGATATCTCCGATATCGTCCGAGCCGCCCGAAACGGGAGTTTCCCGAGGTTCGCCGATTCCCGAGAGATCGGTCGCAAGACCCTGAGGGTTGTCGGAACCCATGAGAGTCTGCAGCGCCTTGGCGAAGCGTTGATCGTCCTCCGACCAGACTGGCAGGCCAACCGCTTTGATGTTTTCATTCATAGCAAGCGCTATGGGGCGATTAAAGTGTCGCGGCCAGGCGGCACCGACGATTTTCCTGCTGACGCTGGTGTCGGTCATCATTGCAGCGCCCTCTGCGATACGCTGCAGGGTTGCGAAATTCTCTCGAATATTCTCTGCGGTGATCTCGCGAATAAAATACCAGACGCTGGCGTAGGAGGGCACAACGTTCGGTTGGTCGCCACCATTGCTGATTACGTAGTGCGAGCGCTGCAAAGGATGCAGGTGTTCGCGGCGAAAATTCCAACCGACATTCATTAACTCGACCGCGTCTAGCGCGCTACGCCCCTTCCATGGATCGCCTGCACCGTGGGCGGCGACTCCATCGAACAAATACTCAACCGAAACCAATCCTGTGCCCGTGGCGTCGCCCCAACTCACGCTCATATTATTCGACACATGGGTAAACAGGACCGCGTTCACATCATCAAATAGGCCGTCCCGCGCATACCAGGCCTTGGTGGCGAGTAGTTCCTCGGCGATGCCGGGCCAGAGCACGATAGTGCCTGGCAGATTCTCTCGCTCCATGATTTCCTTTACCGCCAGTGCCGCGACGATATTTACCGCCTGGCCCGAGTTGTGGCCCTCGCCGTGTCCGGGGGCGCCTGCGATCATCGGCTGTCGATAGGCGACGCCGGGCATCTGCGATGCGCGAGGGATGCCATCGACGTCGGAGCCCAGCGCGATTACTGGTTCGCCACTGCCCCAGCTAGCCCACCAGGAGGAGGGGATAGCGGAGACGCCGAGTTCGATATCGAAGTCGTTTTCGGCAAGCAGCTCGGTGAGATATCGCTGGGTTTCGAATTCCTGGAATCCTAGCTCGGAGAAGGAGAACAGGGTATCTACTATCTCCTGCGTCAACTTCGCCTTGGACTCTATATTTCTGGCCATCTCGGCTTTAAGACCAGTGAATGCAACGCCCTGTGAGGGCTGTGCGTGGCTGACAGTGCTCAGGAGAAATAGCACAGTAGCGAGGACGGGACGAAATGTAGTCATTATGGAGAACCTCAGGCTGAGTGAATCGTTTGCGTTGATTAAGATTACTTTCTTTTTTGCAGCCTCGCTAGGCTTGGTGCTGGAATAGTAGTGTCGGCTATTGACCAACCGAGAAGATGGCAGGAAGATGTTTCGAGGGTCGCGAAGGTGTTTAACAAGAAGAAATAATAGGAGGAGACGCGAGATGGGGGAATTAACAGCGGGAGTCAATTGGTTGGCAGTTAGTATCGGTACGTTTTTGAGTTTCGGACTGGGGGCGATGTGGTTTTCTCCCGTAATGTTCGGTGTTAGATGGGCGGCGGGCGTTGGCATCGAAAATTCCAAGGATGCCAAACAACCCGTAGCAGCATTGCTACTTCAACTGATCGGTACTTTTTTGCTGGCGTGGTTGGTAGGCATCACTGCCGCGCGCGATGGACTACCGCTTGCGATTATGATGGTGCTGACGGTCAGCGTGTTCCTCGGCGCCTCCGGTTTTTTTGACGACAACGGCCGCTATGCCGCTATAACGGAGGGGGTCTTTCCACTGGCAATGGGCGTCATCATGGTGCTCTGCCACGTCATTCTCTAATCCAGTTGCATGGAGCGAAACCCACAGTGTTGCAGGCCTGGGTATTCTCGAATGTATGTCGGGGGGAGGGCTGCCAGCGCCGACGGTTTTATTGAATGATGGGTCAGCAGTGCCTTTAAACGAGGCTAGCACCCAAGCATAGGTGCGGGTTGCATAGTAGCTGTAGGATCCATCGCGAACCCTTCCAATAAATTCGTCTATATCGCCGCAGGGGGAGATGGATTTGTAGTTATCAATAAGGGTTCCATTATACTCTGTATTCGCCAGAGCAATGGCTTGAACTGATAATCTGTTTTGCACTTGTAGATGGAGGATTACCGATGATTCGAATTTTACTAAGGATGTCCTGTCTTTTCTCCCTGACAGTGGCGAGCGGATGGGCATCTATTGCTACGGCACAACTACCAGATTATCTGCAGGGCACGCTCGTCGTGCTCAATAAGAATGGGAACGACGCGAGCTTCATCGATCTTGGTTCCGGAGAGACTCTGGCAACCCTCCCGACAGGTCGCGGGCCACACGAGTTGGTCGTTACCGATGACGGTCTCTGGGCTATAGGAACTGACTATGCTGATGGTAATAGCCTCACGGTTTTCGATGTAAAAAATCTGAGAGTTGCCAGAACGATTAGCCTCCGAGACTACCCTCGGCCTCACGGTATTCTATTCCTTCCGGGTCAGCGCCAGGTGATCGTAACCTCTGAGGCGAGCGGCCAACTGGTTGTCGTAGACTTTCACACGGGAGAGATTATTCGCGCGATCGCAACAGGACAGAACGGTTCTCATATGGTTGCCCTGTCAGAGGATGGGAGATCCGCATATACCAGTAACGGCGCCTCGAACAGCGTCTCGGTAATCGATGTGGCGACGGGACAACTGTTAAAGACCCTGGACGTCCCCGACCGCCCCGAGGCGATCACCACGAATAAACGCGGCGACGAGGTATGGGTTGGAAGCAACGACGAGGAAGTGGTCTCTGTGATATCGGTAGCGAATGGCGAAATCAGCCAGCAGTGGAGTGGCTTCTCCTGGCCGTATCGAATATTGCTGACCGAGGATGAACAAACCGCTGTGATGCCCGATCTGGGCAATGGAGAGTTGCGATTCTTCGATGTCCCATCAGGCGAGGAGACCGGTAAGCTGGATTTAACAGGCATGCAACCACAAGGAGTGACGCTGTATCCCGATGATCGTACGCTGTTTGTCTCGCTCTCAGCTCAGAACAGGGTATTAGTGGTAGATGTTCAGACTCGGAAGATACTGGGCGCGTATGAGGCAGGGCGATCACCCGATGGTATTGCTTACTCCCCGTTAGTATTGAAGAAGTAGGTCAGCTGCTAGTCGACGAGCACGCCATAGAGATCGTATTCGTCTGCGTCTTCTATTTTTACCTTAACAAAGTCGCCGGACTCGACTCGCGGATCGGGTGCCAAGAACACGTTGCCGTCTATCTCCGGGGCATCTGCTGCCGATCGCGCTACGATTCTCTCTGCGTTGGCTTCATCCACTAAGACTTCGATCTCCGCGCCGATCTTATTCTGAAGCTTCTGAGCGCTTATCTCTTGCTGCGTGGCCATGAAGCGTTCCCAGCGCTCCTCCTTCAGTTCTTCTGGAACATGATCTGCGAGCTCGTTCGCAGAGGCGCCATCGACGGGGGAATATTGAAAACAGCCTACGCGATCAAGCTGGGCGGTCTCGAGGAACTGCAGCAGCTCTTCAAAGTCAGCATCGGTCTCGCCGGGAAAGCCGACTATGAATGTGCTGCGCAGGGTAATATCCGGACACAGCTCGCGCCAGGATTGAATCCTGTCCAGGGTCTTCTCTGTTGCGGCCGGTCGTTTCATGGCCTTCAATACCTTTAGACTCGCATGCTGAAAGGGTATGTCGAGATAGGGGAGAATCTTACCTTCCGCCATCAGTGGAATGATTTTATCCACGTGGGGATAGGGATATACATAGTGCAGTCGAACCCATATACCTAGCTGTGCGAGCGCCTCACACAATCCCTGCATGCTGGCCTTGACCGGTTGACCCTGCCAGAACCCAGTCTGGTATTTGGTGTCAACTCCGTAAGCGCTAGTGTCCTGCGAGATAACCAGTAATTCTTTTACCCCGGCATTCGCCAGGCGTTCAGCCTCATCGAGCACGTCACCGACGGGTCGGCTCACCAGGTCGCCGCGCATAGATGGAATAATGCAGAAGCTGCAGCGGTGATTGCAGCCTTCGGAAATTTTTAGGTAGGCGTAGTGTCTCGGCGTCAGTTTTATACCGTGGGCGGGTACAAGATCCAGAAAGGGGTCATGAGGCTTATTATGAGGCAGGAAATTATGGACCTGATTCACGACTTGCTCGTAGGCCGCCGGACCGGTTACACCCAATACCTTTGGATGGGCATTGGTAATTATTTCTTTCTGCGCGCCCATGCATCCGGTGACAAGCACCTTGCCGTTTTCGGCGAGAGCCTCGCCTATGGCATCTAGCGACTCTTGCTTGGCACTGTCTATAAAACCGCAGGTGTTTACTACGACCAGGTCGGCATCGCCATAGCTTGGAACGATGTCGTAGCCATCAGATTTCAGTTGCGTAAGTATGCGTTCGGAATCAACTAGGGCCTTTGGGCAGCCGAGGGAGACAAAGCCGACTTTGTTGCTGGATGACATGAAGAACGAACCTGCTTAATGGCTGGGGGCGGGATTATAGCCAATTCAGCAGGGAATTGGCATGAGGGAATCTCCGCTCTCAGCCATTTGCGGACAGACGCTCTCTTTCTTGCTCTACGAGCACGCGCCGCAGAATTTTTCCTGAAGCGGCCTTCGGTATCTCGGAGACGATATCGAGCAGGCGTATCTTTTTGTGTGGCGCGACACGTTCGGCAACCCAAGCCATAATTTCTTCTGGACTGATCTCTCCCTTTAGCACGACGAAGGCCTTGGGAATCTCGCCGACCCCCTCGCTGGGGCTTGGGATTACCGCCGCATCGGCGATAGCCTCATGGCTGACCAGCAGTGCCTCCAGCTCTGCCGGTGCGACTTGATAGCCATTGTACTTAATGAGTTCTTTGACACGATCGACGATATAGAAGAAGCCGTCGTCATCAACATAGCCGATGTCTCCGGTATGGAACCAGCCCTCGGCATCGATGGTATCGGCGGTGGCCTCGCTGTTGTTGAGATATCCGACCATGACGTGTGGCCCGTGGATAAGCACCTCGCCGCGCTCATTGGGGCCGAGTTCCGCTCCGGTTTCGGTATCTATGATCTTGGAGCTGGTATTTGGCAGGACTGGCCCTACGGCGCCCGACTTGCTTATGGCTTGCGCCGCTGGATTGACGTGAGATGCACCGGAAACCTCGGTGAGCCCGTAGCCCTGATAGATCTGGCAGCCCAGTCTGGCAGCGCAGGCTTTCTCAAGCTCTTCGCCCAGAGGTGCAGCGCCGCAGCCGATGACGCGAACGCTGGATACATCGTAGTTATCTACCAACGGGTGTTTCGCAAGCGCGAGCACGATAGGCGGCACTAGGTTTAGGCAGGTAATCTTATAGTCTTGCACGATCTGCAGGAACTGCTCCAGATCGAAGCGCGGCATGGTAATCAAGGTGACGCCCTTATAGATAGCCAGATTCAGAATCAATACCATGCCGTAGATATGAAAGAAGGGCAGTACGCCTATCATGCTGTCGTCGTCGTGTATCGGGTTAGGCTGACAGGAGATCACCATGTTGGCGATGAGATTCTCGTGGGTAAGCATCACGCCCTTCGATAGGCCTGTCGTGCCACTTGAATAGGGCAGCGCCACGAGATCCTTTTTAGGGTCGATGGCGACAACTGGTGCTTTCCCGTCGTTGTCTAATAATTCTGTGAATGAACTTATGCCTTCGATCTCTCCCGCGTCACCCAGGACGAATATCTGTTCTATTCCCACCTCTTTGGCGGCGGGCAATGCGCGGTCCAGAAACTCCGGTATGGTTAGCAGGAATCGAGCGCCGGAATCTGTGAATTGATGTACCAGGTCAGACGTGGAATAGAGGGAGTTCACCGTCGTGTTGATGCCACCAACGGCGGCCACTCCGAGAAAGACGACGGCATACTCTGGCACATTGGGCATGAATGTTGCGAACACATCGCCTTTCCTGAAGCCGCGCTGATCGAGGCCGGCTGCGAAGTGACGGATCTGCCTGGCGAGTTCAGCGTAACTGAGTTTTCTGCCACTCATTCCCTCAATTAAGGCCGGTTTATCGCCGAGTTCTTCGGCACGCGTAAGTACTACCGAACATAGATCCGAATCAGGAATTACTAAGTCAGCATGTTTGCTCTTGAATATCACTCATCGACTCCTTCTTGTATAACGCAGTTTTTTTCCTTCTGCATACTTTATGATAGCGAGCGTAAAAGCTCAATCACGCTGTGTTGATGAAGAGGATAGAGTGAAGCCGAGGTAAGATGAATATCACTTGCTAGAGCTTATTAAATTCTTCGTGGTATTTCAGGATACCGCTGCCACCTTTGAGAAAACCCTGCTGCATTTCCATTAGCATGAAGGCTTCGGCGGGCACGTCGTACTCGCATTTGATATCGAATTCAGAAGATTTGCGAAAACCGAACCTGGGGTAGTACTCGGAGTGTCCGAGGACCGCGACGGCACCGATATGCGCATCCCGACAGCGATTCAGTCCAGCTTCAACCAGTGCCGTGCCGATGCCCTGACGTTGACAATCTGGATGCACAGCCATCGGCGCTAAGCCCATAACAGCTAATGAGGGGCTTGAATCAAGTGTGGCTGGAGAAAAGAGGATGTAACCGAGAATTTGACCATCTTGTTCGGCCACGAGCGACATCAATGGCTTCGCGCTTGACCGCAGACGCGTAACGAGGCGGCTTTCGCCATCGTCATCGAAGGCAGACTTCAGAATCTGTGCAACGGCAGCGTGGTCAGCTTCGGTCTCGATTCTAATCAGCATCGAGATCTACCACCGCGAAATGATGACTGGTGATATCGAAGCCTTCTCGCAAATAAAACCTGTGCGCACCGAAACGCAGTACTCCGGAATCCAAATGGAGCTGCTGGCAACCGTGACTTCGACCAAATTCTTTGAGCCAGGCGATGAGCAGCCTGCCCGCGCCGCTGGAGCGATGCGCCTCGTCAGTTACGAGATCATCGACGTAAATGTGTTTCTGCCAGGCGAGCTTTTGACCCTGTACGAACCCAGCTACGCTGAGGACGTTTCCCCCATCTTCGACGTAGGCGATGCGATAGCCATCTTTCTGCTGCGATTGAATCTGTGCGATCAAAGTCTCTTCCGAATACTGAGGCCTTAGCTGCAGCAGGGTGGGACAGATGAGTTTAAGTTCCTCGGTGCTCTCGGCTAGTTTGACTTGCATGTTCATTACCTCGGTCGAGCTCTTTAAATTACTGCTTCGATTCTGTCGAATCAAGTGGACTTTTCTGGGGGCTGCGTAAGCCCATCTTGTCTCGATAGAGATCGATTGTGATCATGATAAGCGTAAGCAGGGCGGTGAACGATATGAAGTAGATGGGCCCTTCGGCGCCCAGAGAAGGGAATTCGAAGCGAGCAATAGTCCCCAGGGCCGCGCAGCCAATACCCAGGCTCAGGCTGTCCAGACGCGCGAGCCGAAGAGTATAGAACCAGAATGCGATAAAAACGATCCAACTCCCCAGCCAAAGCATAGTTGTTTCGACTCCCTATTTGAACTACCTACGATGCGAAGAAGTACTAGAGATCTCGTATACAGACCAAGAGGTCGGTAGGGCCCACATCGATATCGACTTGACTCAAGAGCGTCGTTGCTTGACCTCGGTGATGAGTCTGGTGATTAAACAGGTGGTGAATCAACAGCCCTAATTGATCCGCATAGTTATCGCCTTTGAAATTCTTGTAGTCCAGCTTCTCCATTAGCTGTTCAGGAGTAAGCTCATCGCAAAAGCGTACGATATCCGCATCGAGTTGTTGACGGGCTTCGCGCAGAGCGTCCAGATTATCGAAGAGAATCGCATCCAAAGATTCGGGGATAGGTATCGCACGTAGATTCTTCAGGCTGGGAAAGTCATGTGGACTTAGGGCAAATCTTTTGAGCCAGACGATGTCGCCAACGAAGATATGATTCAACGTGCCGAGCACCGAACCGAAGAAGGCACCTCTGTCCTTTCTTAGCTCTTCTTCGCTGAGTTTTGCGCTGGCGGTGAAAAGTTTTTCATTCATCCATCGATTGTATTGAGCGAACAGTTGGAATGTTTCTTTTTGCATCATGAGAATCGCTCTGATCCGGGATGATTAGAGAGCTGGCAGCAAACCACTTTGAGCGATGCCGTCGAAGATAAATTGTACTGCCAGCGCTACTAGTAACACGCCGAACACTCGGGTGACGACGTGCATGCCAGTTACGCCAAAGAGTTGCTGAATCCTTGAGGCTAAAAGTAGCATGACGAAAGTCAAAAGAATAATAGCGAGAAGCGAGGCGACTACGGTAAATTGCAGCACGATATTGCCTTCGCTATTGGCCATCAGAAGGATGACGGCACCCATTGCGCCCGGGCCAGCGATAAGTGGTGTAGCGAGAGGAAACACGGAGATGTCACGCTTGCCCCTCGCCTCTAATTCCTCTTCCTCTGTTGTTGATGTGCTGCCGGAGCTGCGGGCAAAGACCATGTCGATTCCGATGAGCAGCAACAGGATGCCGCCACCCGTGCGCAGTGCTGCCAGCGAGATGCCCAGGCCGATCAGCAGGTATTCCCCAACTAACGCAAACAGCACCAGAATGCCCGTAGCGATTAACGTGCCTCGGATTGCCATGCTGCGCCGTCGCGTGGGTGTTTCCGTGGCGGTCAGTCCGGCGTAGACGGCCGCGACATCCAGCGGTCCGATCGTCGCGAAAAAGGTTGCCATCGCAACGCTGGCTGTTTCGAGTATTAATGGATCCATAGTTTAATCTTTGCTGTTTCGGCGAGCCGATTTACTGTTCTCGGATTCTAACCCGTCAGCGACTCGATAACAGCTTGCTCGGCGTGTATCGCTGTCGTGTCATAAAGAGGCGTCTTCGTATGTTGCTGTTGTACGAGCAATGCAATCTCAGTACAACCTAAAATGACCGCTTCGGCCCCACGTTCGGCGAGCCCGTCGATAATCTCCAGGTAGCTTGCGCGCGATTCGTTATTGATAGTGCCCAGGCAGAGTTCGTTATAGATTACATCGTGCACTACATCGCGCTCGATCCTATCCGGTACGATGACTTCAATCCCATAATTTTCTGCTATTCGATCCTTATAGAATTCCTGCTCCATCGTAAAGCGCGTGCCCAGTAGGCCCACCGTCTCAATGCCATCGCTTTGGAGTCGTTGCGCGGTAGCGTCAGCGATGTGCAGTATCGGTATGGAAATCTTTTTCTCGATCTGCGGTGCTACCTTGTGCATGGTATTGGTACAGATGAGGAGGAAGTCCGCACCGGCTCTCTCCACGTCCATGGCGGCTTCAGACAGTATCACGGCCGTACCATTCCAGTCGCCGGCATGTTGCAGCTTCTCGATCTCCTCGAAGTCTACGCTAACCAGGCAAATCTTTGCTGAGTGCAGCCCACCGAGTTTGGCTTTGATGCCTTCATTGAGTGCACGATAGTAACTGGCGGTTGACTCCCAGCTCATGCCACCCAAGAGACCTATCGTCTTTTGTGTTTCCATCAGTATTATATCCTTTTCGACTTTGCGAGCCTGTATCGAATCCATCAACGATTAGGCGCCATGTCTAACTATAATGTGATCGCGCCTCATACGCCTGAGCAGCTGAAAATGCTGTATAACGAGCTCAACAGTGCGATATTTTTGGTCAAGAATTGACCATCGAGAAGGGCAGGTATTCTAGTCTTAAATTCTAAGCTGCACCACATTTTCGCGAGTTTTCAGTCTCGGGATAGATTAGACTATTGCGACGAACAGGAAACGGCTGACTATGCTATTAAGAATAATTAACAAATACAAAGAGTTGGTGTCGTTTAGGGGCGTTCTTGCTCTCTCGATTGTGCTGATGCTCTTCCCCGGAGAGCGGCGTGTTATGGCCCAGACTAGTAGCGAATCGGTGCCCGAATATTTTGTGGAGCTGCGGGAGCTTATCCCGACACTGCACTTGGAGCTTCGCTATTTCAGTGAGAATAACTTCGTCGGTGAAGTGGTGGATGGCTATCGAGCCGAGAAAGTATTCATGACTCGGGAGGCTGCTACTGCGCTGGTGAATGTGCAGAATGAACTCGCGCCCTTCGGATTGAGCCTGAAGGTCTTTGATGCCTATCGACCGCAGAGTGCGGTAGATCACTTCGTGCGCTGGGCCGAGGACCTGGAAGACAGGAAGATGAAACAAGTCTTCTATCCGTCGGTTCCGAAAGACATCTTGTTTGACGAGGGCTATATATCTGCACGTTCGGGACATTCCCGCGGTAGCACGGTCGATCTGACTCTGGTTGACCTGGCAAGTGGAGAAGAGCTGGACATGGGCACGCCCTGGGACTTCTTCGATCCCTCATCGTGGCCTAGTTATCAGGGTTTGTCTGTTCAGGCGCGCTCGAACAGAAACCTGCTTGCCGCCGTCATGACGAAGCACGGCTTCAGAGCTATACGCACGGAGTGGTGGCACTTTAATCTGGAGAATGAGCCGTATCCAGATACCTATTTCAATTTTCCCATTAACTAGGAATAGATCGCGCTATGAGCAAGATTCGATTGAGAGCGCAGACGCATTTCCCCACCGTTCTGCTAACGCTAATAAGCATAATTCAGGCGTTGGCTCTGGAGCTGATGTGGTCGAAGATTGTGGAGAGCGACTGGCTCTGGAATTTCGATATACAGGCACTGATCGGTTGGGGCATGGTCGTTGCTGCCCTGCTGGGGATTCTTCAAATTTGGGTCATGTACTCAACCATGGTGATGGGCTTCATCTGGCAGCCCTATCTGCGAGACTCCATCGTGCCGTTCTTTATTGGTATTCAACAATTCATGTTGGTCGCCTTGGTTAGTGAAGAATTCAATACACTCTGGCTGTATGTGCTGGGCTCAATTTTCATCTCCGGCAACTGGGTGTCCCATAGCAGTTTTAGGCGTGCGCGCCAGAACCCAGAGAACGATGACTTCTTCGGCAAGACAAATCCCGCAACGCTGCGCGACTTCTGGCCTGCTATGACCATAGTGACTGGGCTGACGATCTTTGGGATCGCCATCGACCTTACACAGAATCACACCTGGCTGCCGATTGCGGCCCTGGTCTTTGCGAATGCCGTATTGATCTTCCAGACCTTTCGCTTTCGCAGAATGTGGCGCTCGATAATGGGCCTGAATGAGCAGGTAACGGCAGGGGAAGAGGGGGTGGACTAAGATATGAAAGCACTCTGTTTTCTGGGCTTGTTCGCTCTGATCGGTTCTGCATGGGCAGACGGAAAGCTAAGCGATAACATCCGTATAACAAGTGATGCCCTCGGCTACGATCTGCAATACCGAGTCTACGAGCCAGAGGGCTTGCGCAGAAATGCATCGTTGCCCACGCTCTACATCACAGATGGACAGTGGTATATCTCAAGAGGAGAGCTTCCCCAATTACTGGATGCCGAAATAGCTGCGGGCAGAATTGAACCTGTGTTGGTAGTGTTTGTGGATAGTCGTAATCCCGACAACATGCAGCAGAACCGGCGTAATCAGCAATTTTTCTGCAACCCCCGCTATGTCGATTTCTTCACGGACGAACTGCTGCCTTCTATAGACAAGGCCTATCCAACGGATGCATCGCGCGAGGGCAGGGTGATCCTCGGCCTGTCTTTCGGTGGCCGCAACAGCGCCTGCTTCGGTCTGATGGCCCACGACAGCTTCGCTGGTATTGCGATGCAGTCGCCGGCCAATAGCGAGATGGTGGACGAATTGCGATTTCAATATATGACGCAGGACAAGTTGCCGCTGAAGATGTTCATGAGTGTAGGCACCGTCAACGACAACACTCAGGCGGGGCGACAGTTTATGGAGACACTCAAGTTTCAGGAATACGACCTCACTTACCGTGAGGTGAATGAAGGACACGACTGGGACAATTGGGGACCGCTTTTGGATGACGTGTTGCACACATTCTTCTCTCGAAACTAAGCGCATTCGGCTTGGGTATGGCCCCGGTGCCGCCTATTGTGAGCCCTCCTGTTTCAACGTGGCGCAGCTTAGGGTACTCCTTCCAACTATTTTTTCGTCTTGCCCCCTGACCTCGGGGATATGACCTTAAGAACGACCTTGTTAGCATTCAATCCTATCACCCACCTTGACGTGTCACTTCACGTCTAGCAGCAAGGACTACTATGATGAAAATCCGCAAAGAAAATAGCCGCCATAACCTTTCTCATCTGTTGAGGTTGGGGCTTTTCACGATGCTAATGCTGGGCATTGCCAGCACGAGCCAGGCCGGTGTCATCGCGCTGAATTCGTCGCTTGACGTAGTCGCGCAAGCGGGGAGAGATTCCCATTTGGTTCTCGACACGGCGAGCGACAGTCAGGGGGCGAGCACAAACACACTGGGCCTGATCAGTGCGAACGCCACTTCTATCTCGGCTGCGGGCACACTAATCACCACCGGGTCTGCCATTGCGACCTGGAGCAATACAGCGTCTGGGCAGGTGAGATTCGAGGACGTGGGCTGGGACAATAGCGAATTCGCATTGGTCTCAAATAGCAGTCTCGCTGGTACTCAGTGGGCCTATAACTTTATCGCCGATGTCAGCGGATTCTTCAGTATCGACTGGACGGTTTCGCTGCAGCAGGCGGCTTCGGAGTCTTTCGGTTTACAGGACTTCAGGTTTTCACTCG
>CAXBLN010000013.1:0-39257 GCA_963976555.1 uncultured Gammaproteobacteria bacterium | reverse complement strand
ATCGAACAGTGACTAGCGGCGCTAAAACCCGCGTCAGCCAGGGATTGAGAAATATTACATTCGTGAAAAAACCTACGCCAGCAATCAGCCATTCCGAGAGTCAGCAGAATGGGAAACAGCAGAGAGTCAGATCCGTGGTAACTCGGCTTCAAGCGCAGCGTGCTGAGCCTGAGATCGACAAGGAAGCCGATATCGATCTTGGTGAATTGCGCGCGGCGATCGATGAACTACCCTCCATGAACGCCACAAAAGTAGTTGATCTGCACCGCAGGATCGGAAACGGTGAATACAAGATTGATGTGCAGCGCCTTGCAGAGAAAATGATTGAACTGGAATCCTCGATTGACTCTGACTAGAGTTCTCAGCCGATAGGTATCTAGTCTACACTCGTATCCCACTGCAATGGCGGATTGAGCTGTAGCAGGCGAGGCAGGTCTTCAGGCCGGTCCACATCCCACATCGTATCCAGTAGCTGATAGCTTATCCGACCATCCTTAAGCCGTTGTAATGTCTCCAAAAACACCTGATCAGTGCCCCATGAGATATTCTCGAATAGGGTCGGGAATGGCTTTCTGGCACCTATTAGCACATAACCCCCATCCTCGGCGGGCCCCAGAACGACATCACTACCAGATTCCAGCGCACCTACGGCTCGACGTAAATAGTCCTTGGTCAACGCGGGGCAGTCAGTGCCTATAAGGATGAGGGCATCTGTATCCTCGCGCTCCAGGGATTGCTGGAGGGCATATTGCATCCGCGCCCCTAAATCACTTCCATTCTGCTTGTATATATTCTTTTTATAACATATAGATAAGAAGTTTTCATGAGATGGATTCGAGGTTACCCAAAGATCCCACTCAACGATGTTAGAGCCCCCGAGAAGCGTGCCAAGGCGCAATAACATAGCCTGATATACGGCCAGTGCAGCCGCCTCACCTATTTGCGCGGCCAGGCGTGATTTGACCTGCCCCAGCCGCGGCTCCCTAGCGAAAACCGCTATGCGCACACGCGGGCGGGTAAGGTAACCGGCAGTTGTCTCAGTCATGGCGTGGATAGTACATTAGAGCCAGCCGGGAGGGCTCTACGCCCAAAAAATATAGCAGGCGCAGCTTCCACATCAGCAAGATCGTCGAGACGAGCCCCTGCTGTTCCCAGCGCCTGCTAGATGCAGTCACCGGCGTCTGGGGCCTGGCAGGTTTGCCAATACGACGAAGTATCTTGCTAATAGCGATGTCTTCCATGAGGGAGATATCGGGAAAGCCACCGTGCTGCAAAAACAGCGCCTTCTCCACAAACAGCGCCTGATCACCTGTGCAGACGGACGTGAGTCGCGCGCGATGATTCATAAAGGTCGCAACCACACGCAGCGCTAGCCTCGAGCCGCTCAACCGAACGTCGAACCAGCCCCAGCGTCGATTCTGTAATTCTAGAGCCCCTAGCAACTGCTCGACGGCATCGATGGGTAACTCGGTATCGGCATGGAGGAACAACAGTATCTCGCCCTCAGCCCGCGCAGCGCCTCGGTTCATCTGCCTGCTGCGGCCAGCCGCGCTGGTCTCATAGCAATCTGCGAGTCCTGCGGCCATTTGTAGCGTCCCGTCGGTGCTGCCACCATCGACAAGGATAAGCTCGTGGCCCTCCTCGCGAAATTTTTGTAGCCGCTGTAATTGCTCGCGAATGATTTTGGCCTCGTTGCGTACGGGCACGACTATGCTTATCCTTTTTGCCAAGATCACTCCCGTCAGTTTGGTCAGCAGCTAGTCTCGCTAGCTATCTGAATTTACGACATTTTATGCTAATCGAGGCGCGTTCGCTCAGACAAATTGGCGAACGAAGTCCGTTTTGGCGCAGTGAATCCCCGAATGCCGCAAGACTGACACTAAAACGAAGAATTCTCACTAATTACACAGGATGTGATGCGGGACGCAATAGCAGGCTTTAACGCGGTTTATGCTTCGCAAATCTGCACCATTGAGCCGCAGTTACCGGTGCGGATTCGTGGAATAAAAATAGTGCTAATTCGATCTTGTATTAGAAGGTCTCTTGGTTTCTAATACGCGGCCGATAGAAGCCGTATGTTGCTTAAACCCAGAGCCGCTGGGAGCTCTAGAGTAGCAACGGAAATGAGTTATCTGGAATAGCCTGTCAACAGGCTTGGAATAGAAACAGTGGATTCAAAGAACTTTTACATTGTCGCAACCGCGCCAAACGAACCCAGTCTGCAAGTTAAGATTTCTGGCCCCTATCTCACCAAACAGGCCGCTCAGGCGGATCTGACGGCTGCCATCGATGAGGCCAAAGATATCGACCCAAGCGCCGCGAATTATGAATACAGCATAGACAAGGTAGAAAGTCGCAAACCCGGCGTTATCCAGCATATGGCCTCTCACGCCTAACAGTTTGGCTATACGGTTATTTCATAACCGACGATACCGCACTCCTCTAGCTAGCCCCTCCCCTAATATGGGTGTACACTTTGCAGCTACACTTCTAGTTTTAACCGCTTGTCTTATTACAGACTCATTCCGTATCATTTGTAGAGTTTCGAATTAAAAAATGAGTCACTGTCTTCCTGAGAAGACATAACACTGCTATTCCGGCTTCGCTTCGATTCTGGCCGTGTCCTGGAGCACCCGAATAGCATCACATAGCGAAACATAGCTAGGCCGATAAGAGAGGTCACCGTGAAAAAACTAAGCGCACTACATCACATCAGCATCATCGAATCACGCGGCACAAACTGCGCGTGGGTCCGAATCAAGTATGACGGCAAAAGTTTTCAGCAATCCTTCCCCTTCAAGAAGTTCGGAGGAAAGGCAAAGGCTATTGCCGCAGCAAAGAAGAAGCGTGACATCGAGGGCAAGAAGATCTACGGCACTAACTGGCCGTATGCGAAATTCAGCCCGCGCAAGGTATCTCCCTTAAACAGTTCAGGTGAGATCGGCGTCAGCTACTCAGAGAAAGATCATTCCTGGGTCGCCACTTGGCAGGAAGGCAAAGGCGTGAAAAGAAAGCAGAAGAACGCCTACTTCTCTATCAACAAGTACGGAGATGACAAAGCGAAAGCCAAGGCGATTAAGGCACGGCGCAGCGCTGTGCGAGCTAATAAAATCGTCTGAGAGACCGTTCCAGGCAATCTAGTTTTTAGATTGCTTTGGCTTGTCTTTCGATTGTGCCGCCTCATTGGCTTTAGCCTCGTCAAGCATCACGCGTATCCGCTTCGCCTCATCCTCACTGAGACCTCGATACTGCAACAGCGCCATCATCAGTTTCTCCGGATTTCCTCCGCAGGCCTTATCAACCATATCGAGTACTCGCTGGCCGAGACTCTCCTCTCGGGGAACGACAGCCGAATAAACATAGCTGCGCCCCTCGACACGATGGGTCAACCAGCCTTTCTCTTCCATGCGCTCCATTAATGTCCTCACCGTGTTGCGAGCGATCGGCCTGCTCTTATTTAGCCTCGCCGCAATATCGGCCACACTGGATTCCGCGCTGTCCCAAACCAGCTCCATGATTTCTCTCTCGCTACGCGACAGAGGGGTCTTATTTTTAACGCTTGCTGTAGGCATGGAAACTTAACTCTTGTATAGAAATATTTAGACAGGGGCTTTAGGCTGCGTCGATCTGCCCAAGCTCTGCCGCCTCATCCAATCTTCGGTAGATAGCCCTCAGATTTTCCCAATCCGTAGCGCTATTAAACTGCAATATCATCTCTTTGGTCAGCTCGAGTGCTTGCCCCCAATCCTCAAGCGTGAAATACAAGCCATTGAGATAGGCAAAATCCTCGCGAAGCAATTCTTCATCATTTTGCTGTTTGAGCTCCATATAGGTTTTCCAGTTGGGCACAGCCTCATCGAATTGTTCTAGCTGATAGTGCGCATAGGACAGCCCCTGAGCGACCACCTTATCTTCCGTAGCAGAAACTGCCCGCCACTGCTCATAACTGTGAATCGACGCTGACCAATTCTCAAGCGCAGCATAAAGCTGACCCAAAGAGCGGTGTACGCGCGCGCGTATATCGGGACGGAGCCTTTCGATCGTAAGCATCTGCTCAAAAACTCTAACCGCCTCTTCATAATTCTCTTGAGACAAATAATAGTTCGTATAAAAATTTAATACTGTCGACTTTTCAAAATCATTCATTCGTTCGAAGCGTGCTTCGTAGAGACGATCGAGCGATGCCTTGGCGGCTTCCCAATCTGGTTCGGAATCGGTTCCGCCTGTCATCAGATCCTGAATCTCCGATATAGCAGTTACGACTTCAGGGCCAAGAGTTAGACTCACCCCGTTGTCTGAAGATTGGATTTGTCCCGTCCCTGAAGTTTGCGCTGTCTGGCTCATTCCATCTTGAGCGGTAACCTGACATGCGGCAAGCGTGAGCGCGGCGGCCAACACCGAAGCATTTAATAGTAATTTAGATTTTTGACTAAGCTGCATAAGTTTCTCCCGTTCCTGGTTCAATAAACCGCCTATTCTCTGTTCGAGATTCCAATCGCTGGACACTATGCCCAGTACAATACTTGGATGCAGTACACGACCTTCTTGCGAGGTGTTCAGTAATTGGCTTGTATTCAATCTGAGCAATACCTCCCCATACGCCGTAGCAGGTTCCTCTGCCAGCACGTAGTTGTCGCATATCTCTTCTCTTGCCCTCATGATCAATCTATCCATGTGATGCACCAGAGGATGAAACCAGAATATGGACAGAATGGTCTTCTGCACGAAATTAAAGACTGAATCTCTGCGCGTCACATGCGCCAGTTCATGCCTGAGAATGGCCCTGATATCGCTCTCACTAAAACGCTCGAAGAAACGATCTGGCACTATGAGCAGCGGATTTACGATACCGACAAGTACTGGCGAATCAATTTCCACAGACATACGGCACTGCAAGCTTGAATTGATCAGTCCCTGTTCCCTCATGATGGCTGTTAACAACTTATGCTCGTTGCCCTTCAACTGCAAAGAACGGCCCGCTATACGGTCTGCATTGTGCAGACTTCGGAGTAAGCCAACAGTTGAGAGCAGGAATCCACCAACCCAAATTATTTGCAAAACCAGGTATAGGGGCAGGCTTGTAACAAAGTAAAGCGCACTTGCGAAAAACGACCCAGGCTGGCCAGCTGCCGATACACCGGCAATAGCGGGTGGTGCAATTGAGTTTTCACTCACAGGATCGATGCGCTCAAGAAACAGATTATTTAGATTGAGCTGCGGTAGTAGCTGCCCGAAATAGTCACTCGGCATCGAAAGTTGAAAAAGCAATAAGCTAGAGCTCTTCGCCTGGATAGCAATAGAAACGATACACATCAAGGCGAGCGACATTAGACTGGAGTAGAGTATTGAATAGCGGGCGACGGCATTATTCTTAAAACAGTTGGCCAGCGCTATAGCGGCAAATGCAAAGAAAGTAATCTGCAACAGTAGATTGGCATACGCCATATTATCTCCTGCTATCAAGGCACTCATGTTGGCAAGCATATTATTGGCCCTCGATCCTCGCTTTCATTCACTAAAACTACATTTGTAGCACATAGTGGCTACAAATGTAGTTTATGTCAACAAAAAAAATCCCAGCGAACTGGGACGTCATCGAATGAATGTAGTTAAAGGCATGGAAACCTAGCCTGCCACTCTAAGTCACTGCGCTGTATGAGTACCCCATATCTGAGCTGTGTCCAACAGGTTTGTGTAAACGAGATTGGCATCAAAATTCAGTCTGTCCACACCGTACACTTCGAATAAGGCCTCAAAGCCAGCGACCGCCTCGTCTGTATCCCTGTCTATAGACACAAGCAGATCATCTAACGACGACGTGTCGGACAATGCCTGAGCCGTGTGCATCATTCCCGCATCGCGCATACCAGAGATAAGAACAACCTGAGTATCAGAACTCGCCGGGAATGTCGAAAACATCCCATAGTCTCGAAATGGCTGTCCCTCTTCCGGCAAGCCTGCATCGCTTGTGTAATATTCCGCCGTCTTGGTATTAAAAAGCTCATCGTAGCTGCGGCCGATCCGTAGTCCAGAGCCGGCGAACACCATGCTCGTTAGTTTCTCTAACGCACTGATGTATCCGATGTAGACAATATGGTTACTGCGAATATCTGCGGTGGTTAGATCGGACATCATTGTAATATTCACGGCCTTCCCGCTACGTTGCAAGATGGGCACGATCTTAGCCAGTGCGAAGGCACTGCCTTCGGGCATGTAACTCAAGTCCAGGTCCAAATAGTTCTCTGTGTGTTCGATGTCACTAAACTGCAGGTCTTCCAGATCGCTGCGAGAATTCACATTGAACTCGCGCACCATGCGCGCGACATTGCCGTTGGCATTGAGCTCGCCGAATATGTAGTAATCTCCCATGACGAGAAGTATGGGCTGGTCGTCGTCCAGCACCGAACCCCAAACAGGGTGTGCTGCCGCAAACTGAGACGGTGGCCTGCTCGCCTCAATCTGCTGGCTGAACATGTACAGCAAATTCGCAGACAGGAGCATGACGACGGCGATCAGTAGCGAATTGCTCATGCCGAGCTTCGCCAACGAAAAGCCTTTGGTGCTAGCTGCTGGTAAAGCGGCTACTGCCGCGAGGGCATACTTACCCTTTGGAATGACCAGTTTGTAAGCAGCATCCAACTCATTCTGATCGAAGTATATGTTCAGCTTCTTTCGTAGCTGATGTACATAGACCCTAACCGATGAGTCCGCAGACACATCGAAGTCAATCGCCTTGCCCAGAACATCCGTAGCCAGCTCTATTTCTTTGGGCTGCCGGTTCTCCAGAGAACAGTTCACCAGATACCGCAGCATCGCCGCATAGTGCTTGGACCTGCCCAATACACCGCTGGAAATAATACGCTGGCACAACGCATCCAACTCAGAGGCGCTAAACACGTCCTGTAGAGGGAGGACTACTTGTGCGGGCTTGTCAGGGGTCATAGTTTAGGAGCCAGAGTTCAGGAGTACCGCAGCTTGCTGTGTCTAACGATGAATCGTGAGTATATCAGCTTTGGCCGCAGCAGAGAGAGGCAGAGGGACGATTCGAGATGGGCGCTTGCTCAGTAGCTGGGCCTAAGTTTTTACCAGCAATGGTTTAAGTTTGTCATTGATTTCCATGCTGCCCTCTGTGACATACTGCTCATGGTTTCGCTCTATATAGCGCAAATCGTAGAGATAATTCACCATCGCGCCATAGGATTGGGAGAGCCCCTTCGCGCTTAAATCCGCTCCTGAATGGATCTGATGCAGTTCTGCGCCATTGCCCAGATGAAATCTGGTAACGGGGTCCAGGGGATACTTACCCCTCTTTGCCAACACCAGGTAGTTCGCCATCAACTTACGTATCAGCTCTCCATGCTCCGCCACATTGTCCGCAGTGATATCCAGGGCACGTACCTCGGCCTTCAGTTTCAGCAACTCGTTGCTATCATCCTCAGCGTCGGAATCCAACCAACGGCTGAAGCCTGGAATAGGAGACAGCGTTACGAATTTCTTAATCGAGGGAAAGTCTGCTTTTAGCTCCTGCACCACTTGTTTAATCAGGAAATTGCCAAAGGAGATATTCTTCAGACCGGGCTGGCAATTGCTGATGCTATAGAACGTGGCAGTAGTAAATTCCGTAGGGTCGACTCTGTCTTCGACAGTGTCATTGAGTATCGAGTCGATCGAGCCCGGAATCCCCTTGCTGAGTGCGACCTCGACAAAGATAAGCGGCTCGTCAGTCAACGCCGGATGAAAGAATGCAAAACAACGACGATTCGGCTGATCCACACGCCTGCGCAAGTCGTCCCAGTCTTTGATTGCGTGCACCGCTTCGTAACGAATGATGCGATTAAGAATGGCAGCGGAAGTAGACCAGTCTATGGTCTGCAGAACCAAAAAACCCCGACTGAACCACGAGCGAAACAGGTGCATGAAGTTTTCATC
The DNA here is from genome assembly GCA_963976555.1 of uncultured Gammaproteobacteria bacterium. Taxonomy (GTDB): domain Bacteria; phylum Pseudomonadota; class Gammaproteobacteria; order Pseudomonadales; family Pseudohongiellaceae; genus UBA9145. The sequence goes on along the minus strand of CAXBLN010000013.1, from coordinate 31,328 downwards.
TACTGCAGCAAGCTGGGGGTGCTCGCGAAGCAATGCAAGTAAGTCCTTGCGCATCCCCACCAGGTCGTGAGTCGCACCTGGAGTTTGATTCAGGCGACGAAGCAGTTCCATACGTCGCGGCTCTGCGGCACGATAGAGGCGATTAAGGTTAGTACTGCTGGGGTCGGATTCGAAAGTATCGAACGCCAATTTAACGGTAGCGGGCTGCGCATTGAAGTTTTCCTCTATGTTGAAGAAGAATTCTTTCTTGTCCTCATCACTCAAGCCTTGATACATATCCAAGAGTTCACGCGCGGCGACGATGGCAGACACTTCGCCGCTGTTGCCCATGAGACGATCGAGTAGTTCCTCGATATCTGGAGTGCCATTCTTTGAGAAGCGATCGCGCTGGCGCGCTACTAGGTTGCCTAGGAAGTCTTGGAACTTATTGAATGCCAAACTAGTTAGCCCTAATTTTGGAGTTAATGGTTAATAGAAGACTGGAGAATGCTGAGACGGATAGCGTACTTTAACATTTAAAGAGAAAACTCGGAAGATGCTTATTGAGCGGTCAAAGTTCGTAGTAGAACTACTCGAACAGTCTACTTACTAGACGCTATTTCAGATAGTAATCGGCGTAGTATTTAGGTAGTGCCGCCAATAGTTCATCACTCGGTCTTGGCAATCCCTCAAAATGCTGAAGTACATTGTAATGACGGCTTATGATCGTAACCGCTGTGAGGTAAACGATCTTCAAATAGAGGCCGGCGGACCTGTTATCAGCATACCATCGCTCTAGCTCACCCTTAAAAGGCGTAATTACCTCATCGTGGAAATATTCGTAGGGCTTGCCAGAGTTTTTCAGGATCGCATCTTCATTGCGAAAGAACAAAGATCCGACTCCAGTGACCCCCGGAACAAGAGTGCTTATAACCGCCTTCTGCTCTTCTGTGTAAATTTCATAATGTGGCCTGGCCTGCGGGCGAGGTCCAACGAAGCTCATATCGCCTTTGATAATGTTTACAAGCTGGGGCAACTCATTAACTTTAGTACGCCTCAAATAATTACCGAAATGGAGGATACGAGGATCATCGTCCAGGGTTAAATAGCCGCCTGGAAGGTTAGGGCTGTTTTCAAGCATGGTGGCGAACTTCAAGAGCACAAAATCCTTGCCTCCCTTCCCTACTCTTTTCTGCCGGTAAATCACCTTGTGCTCGCCGGTGAAAAGCAGTCCAATCACTGCGCAGAAGAACACCCAAGACAAACAGACGAATCCGAGGAGTGCAAAAAATATATCGAGAATTCTTGTCATCAGTTACATCTTCGAGTCTAGGTATTTACCGGCGTCCAGATGATCGAAATCTGGAATAATTTCTTGGAATAGACTTACTATATCTGGCTTACTCCAAACACTCCTAGCGCGCATGTCTAGTATAGAGCGCGTAAATAAATCCAATTTTCCTGCATCAAAAACGGGCTCATTTTTGATAACACCAATGCTTTCGAACCTAGCCAAATCAAGTATTTCCTTGCTCGTGTAAAATTCTTCAAAATCTTTTTCACCGGTTGTGTCGCTTTTAAAGAAGAAACAAGGCCACTTCTTTTGTGATATTAGCTCCTCACTACGCCCACGCGCCTCATCTTCACTCTGACAATGATAGGGTTCATACCCAAGGCTCAACAAGTACCGTTCTGCAATTTCAGAAAAGCTTGTAAGATGCAATTCTTCGCTGAGCTTGGGAAAAAATATGTCGCGATTTTCCCCAAGCAGGCAGGACATTAGACACAGCTGCCCAGATTCCTGGGGCGTGACGAAATAACGACGAACATCATTGGGAGCAGATATCGGCTGCCCCTTGGCAATACGCTGATTGAAGCCATGCAATAAGGAACCATCCGAGAAGGCCACATTGGCGAAGCGAGCAGTTGAAATGGGCATGTCGACGCTCTCGCGCATTAAATACATTTCCATAATGCGTTTGCTTGCGCCCATCATATTAACCGGATTCGCAGCTTTGTCGGTGGATACACAAAAATATTTTCCAGCACCTCCCGAACGGGCGAGCTCAATAGTTCTAATAGTATTGGTTATGTTGACTTCAATCATGCGCATCAACGTGAAGGGGTCTTCTTCGCTTCGTACATGTTTCAGGGCAGACAAATTTAGAACATAGTCATATGGCCCATGAGCCTGGACAAGAGCCTCGAACTCTTTTGAACCGCAATCCAAAGCAAATGTTCGAAAATCTCCATTGATATAACCAAGAGAGCTTCGAATATCACGCACTAGTTCGACCATATTGTTTTCGCTAATGTCTACGACGTGAAGCGCTTTCGGATGCCGGCTGAAAATTTCCTTGGTGACAGCCTGTCCTATAGATCCAGCGCCCCCAATAACAATGAACCTGGCACTAGATATCCTATCTTCCATATCATTTTCATAGGATTTCAGGTCAGCCTCAAACAGTTTATGTTTACGACCGATTACGTTTAACACATTCACATCAATATTCCTGCATGCCTGGATAGCTCAGACTTTCCTGGCTCCATTAGTCGGAGAGACTCTGAAGATATAATACGGAGCTTTCCCCAGCATGGAGCTGAACCGTGCCTATGGGTTTAGCTCCACTGCCTATATAAAAGCGATGCGCTGCATCCAATTGGCTTCCAACCACGATCAGAAAGCCTTGCATGTGTTTACTCGAAAAATAGTCACGAAGCCGACCATAAAGTTTCTGTGCTATCCCCTGCCCTCTATATTCAGGATCAACCGCAATGCTCAGGAGCTCAGCATGTATTGCCTGTATACCATCAGCCTTAACTTCCTTCTTAAAAAACACCAATTCGAAAACCTTTCGAATTTTTGAAAAACTAAATAGAACTGGTAGCAGAGCTCCGATAAGAGATGGAGTATGTTTCAGCAATTGAACATATATAGGCCTCATACCCTCTGACCCAGATACAAAACCAACAATGCGGCCATCTACCCTGTGAGTAAACAGTACGGCTTTCTCACACTCATCTATGGCTCTATACAGCAATGCAAGGAACTGAGGCCCCAAACTGGACAAAAATCCTTCGCCGATGTTGTTCGCGTGCAGAAGCCCCACTTGCTTGTAATCATCTTTGCATAAGGTCATAAGGCTGGAACTAAAAGCTCACTTTGAACCAACAGGTGATTCACCATCTGGCACACTGGATGGAAGATTTACGACTCGCTGTTCCAGCCACTTCGAGTTTTCAAGCCCATCGTTCTGGCAGTGCTGGTACATCGGAAGGTGCGACATTAATTTCCAAATTGGTCGAGTCATCACACCTTTGTCATTGGTATAGGCTAAAAAAGCATCTCGTTCTTCCAGGGAATCCAATACTATCGCGTTCAGCCAATAATTGCTTCGAGTGCCCGGTCTAGCTCGTACTAGTTCAATACGCATTCCGTCTAAGAGGACTTCATAACGATCCGCAAGATTAGCCTTAGTTTCCAAGAAGGTACTTAATTGCTCCAATTGCGCACACCCGAGCGCCGCATTTAGATTGGGCAGTCTGTAATTGAAGCCTAACTCATCATGTGCAAATTCGAATCGATGCGGAATTTTAGCTGTAGTGGTTTTGTGTTTGGCGCTCACTGCCAGTGAATCGTCATTGGTCAAGATCATACCGCCACCACCGGTAGTAATGATCTTGTTTCCATTGAAACTTAACGTACCGAGTTGCCCAAAGGTGCCGGTATGACGTTCACCTACGTAGCTTCCCAAAGATTCTGCCGCATCTTCTATCAGTGCTATGCCCCAATTCGTGCATATCTCGGCAATCTCAGCAATGCGGCAAGGCAAGCCAAAAGTGTGCATTGGCAGGCAGGCTGAGAAACGATTGCCGGAAGTCTTATTCCAGGCTTGCCCGTCACGCCTTTCCGCATGTTCGTCAAGGAACTTCTCCAATGCTGCAGGGCTCATTCCCATAGTGTCTCTGTCAACATCAATGAATACAGGCTGCGCTCCTACATAGCTAATGGCATTGCATGTAGCCACGAACGTCAATGCCTGTGTTAAGACTTCATCGCATCTTTCCACTCCAGCAAGAACCAGGGATGCATGTAACGCCGCTGTACCATTCATTGTTGCTATCGCATATTTGGCACCTGTGTATGCTGCGATTCCCTTTTCAAAATCAACTACTCGCTCACCAACAGAAGAAACGAAGTTTGAGTCTATACATTCGTTAAGATATTGCTTCTCATTGCCAGCGAATACAGGCCTATGCAATGGGATGGGCATGTCGCCATACAATTCTCGGCAATAGCTTACTAACTTGTCTATATCCTTCTCCTGCATAATTAGTTCGCGCTCCTGGCAGCCACTGCTAGCTCCAAAGTTTTCACAAAGGCTGGCGCGAGCTTATCTCTGTCAAAATTTTCCTCTGCGAATAGCCTCGCCCTTTCGCCCATTTTCCTTAGCTCGATCCGGTCGTCCGCAGCCTTGATCAATGCGTCCGCGAATGCCGCTGAATCACCAGGCGGAACCGCCCAGCCAATATCGTTCTCACTAACCATATCTGCAACCCATCCGGGATAGTTGATAAGAACTGCTTTGCCCGCAGCAATGTAATCGAAAAATTTATTGGGCGACGTACCAAAATAGAAGCCAGGCACATTCCCCAGTATTTGAAGACCGACATCAGCAGCGGTAAGCAATTTTGCCAGCTCTTCTTTGCCAACCGGATCAAGGAACTGAATATTGGCAATTTCTTCGAGCCTTGCGCGCTCCTCTAGTCTCGGCTTTAATTTTCCAGAACCAATGAGAACGATTTTTATATCTTCCCTCGCCCTGTGTTTTAATTCTATTGCCCCATCCAACACGGCATCGAGACCATTAGCCACACCATGTGTTCCGCTATAGATTACGAAAAGATCCTCGCTATTCAAGCCGGCGGGCTTTGGGGCGCCAAATAACGCCAGATCGCACCCATTTGGTACCAGAGATACATTCTTTCTATCTATGCCCCTGGCAACAATGCCATCGACGATACCGGGCGCGAGCCCTATTAGTCTGTTAGCAGAATGATAAGCTAGCCATTCTAGTATTGAGAGCAGCAACAGTACTAGCGGGTTTCGTATTACGCCCATCTCACGTGGCAAAGAAGGCCACAAATCACGAACTTCAAAAACAAAGGGTTTTCTTCGAAACCATTTGGCTACTATTCCGGGAATCGCTGCAGTAAGTGGCGTCGATGTCGCAAAGAGAACATCGTATTTTTCAGTAAATACAAGCCGTATTCCGCTCAGAGAAAAGCGCAGAAAAACTAGCGACCTTCGCCAGAAACCGTCCGCATTAGAATAGCGCAGATCGAATTCTACGACGTTAATCCCTTCGACTTCACCCAAGCGCACTCCTTTCAAGAAGGGTGTTTCAATACCGGTATTCCCGCCAGAATAAGATCCACATACCATCGTTACCCGATGCCCTTGTGCAATCAGTCTTTTTGACATCTCGTAAGACCTGGTACCCCCTGCTCCCGTTGGGGTCGTGAAATGCTGATGAAAATACAGAACCTTCATGAAGACCAACTGATATGAGACACCACGGTTCCCGGAGTGGCTAACTCAACTTCCAACACGGGTATTTCCCTCTTCTGCATGTAAAGAACGCTCTCCCAGCCCACGACTAACTCAATCCTCAAGATTCCTGCTGTAGACTCGATCTCAATTGAGCACGTACCATCAGTAAGTATGGTTCCTTTCAGAAGCCATTCACTCGGTGCGAGACGCCATCGTAGAAGAGCGGACTCTTTAAACCCGTCAATCTCATCGACAACGTAAAGTTTCTTTAACCCGAATCTCACGCTCCGCTTGTGGCTTGCCCCGTATCTATCTGTATAGCCTGCTCCGAATGATTGCTCGTTTTTGCTGGTAGTTAGCGGATCAACATAGTCGGTCTTCAGCCAGCTACCCCAAAGAAACCTACCCAATTTTGGCATCTGCTCTCGCCGGTCAAACTGAACCGTATTGTGCGAGGCCACTCCGCTAAAATACTTCCTCTCATCCTCAGTCGCGGCGTAGCTGAAGCTGCCCCCGTCGCGAAGAAAATTCTCTCCTGCACAAAACAGATCTATGTGCAGAGCGTCTGAATGGCTGGGCCGGAAACGAAACCTCGGGAATCGCATGACTAAAGTACCAGGCGATTGTCGAAGCACCGCAAAACCTCCAGCATCGGCGATATAGCTATCCTGAGTAACAATAACGTTACTAGGAATACTAACTCCCAGCCACTTCAGTTGCAGATCGTATAGCCCTTCTGCCTTAATGGCTCTCGCCTTAGCAAATAGAGCTGTCGCCAATTGAACAGCGGGCCTGAAATCTCGCAAACTGGAATTCGTCAAGGGCAGCAAGTTCGCACTGTCATTCGCACCAATATTCGGCACGGCACCTGTGCTTTGGTCTGTCATCTGCACCAGCCACTTAGATGCTGACGACAACCTTTCATAAAGAATTTTAGAAAACCTCGCATCGTCGTTCTTTGATCGCCAAACCTCCACTAGAGAATAAGTATCCAGCACCAGCCTATGATAGTTCGTGGAATACTGGCTAAAAGTACCGTCCTCAGATATCAACCGCCGCCCCCTCTCTTCGAGCAGACGAACACCTTTCGCTTTCCACTTCGCTCCAGCTTTATCCCCTGCTCTAATTAGCCAATCTCCACCTATATACAGCGCGGCGCCCTCTGACGTACCGTGATTATTATCTTGCGCCATAGCATATCCAGTCGAGGGAGCTATTCGCCGCAGATGAACCCGTACTAATTCGAGCAAGTTCTCTGATGCCGTCTCAATCTGGCCGAGGACGATTGCTGCGACCGCCAAATGCATGACACGAATAGACGCCTCCTGTCCGCATTTCCAGTTGTACCCTTTATAGCTTGGGTTATTCTCGCACCAGTTTCGCAACCAGCCGTTTAGCCGCTCTAATTCACTGCTATCGCCTTCTCTGACTCGCTGCGCGAAAGCCATAACCCAATCGAAGCGCGACAGCTCCCAAACGCCTTTAATGTCGCCTAGCTCTGAATCAAAATCTGGAATTTTCCACCAATCGAGGTCAGCGTACCCCCCTTCCACTCGAGAAATAACATTCACACTCCAGATCGGCGCGGAGCGGCTTAGTGGAATTTCAATGTGACCAAATAGGATTGCTGTCTCAGACCAGTTTTCGATACATGGCAGGCCAGTGCATGGCAGTGAGGAGGGGCCAAAGAAATCGACTGCGCTCTTAACTCTGCTTACAGGGATCCGCTTGAAGAAGCCAGCCGACAACAAGACACGATAGGTGATAAGGCGAATGACGTTGCCAATCCCAAGCGAGAACGATACAACAAGTTTTTGCCAGAATAGTGTCATCGACGTTGTATTAGATGGGTATTTCTGATTGGCAAGGCCTGAGGAGATAAAAATCGATCCAAAAGTGCAGAACTTCAATCATTCGCTAGGATTTCCCAGAAATATCTGAGAGTCAAAACGCACACTAAGCAAAAGGTTCAACATACAAATATTGCCTACTTGCAAAGTAAGGTATCCACAATACTTACGATTCTTTCTGCGGTCTTACCATCCCATTTTTCTGGTATCGCACCGTCTTTCCAAGTTCCATCAAAAACGCGCCCCATGTGCTGCGAAAGATTGCCGGGGTCTGTTCCCACCAGTACATTTGTGCCGATCTCTACTGTTTCTGGTCTTTCTGTAGTATCCCTGAGCGTCATACAAGGCACACCCATCACCGTAGCTTCTTCAGTAATTCCTCCAGAATCTGTCAGAATTGCTTTCGCGTTTTTAACGAGAAAATTGAATTCCCAATAGGGCTGTGGATCGACGGTCTTGATATTATCTGGCAATTCCTTGTTCTCACGGAGTAGCTTCGCTGTTCTCGGGTGGACGGGAAACACAACAGGGAGTTTTCTAGCCTGCTCTGCTATAACCTGTAACCACTCATCAAAATGTTCGCTACTATCGACATTGGAGGGACGATGCATAGTTAGAACAAAATAACCGCCCCTTTCCAAGCCTAGCTCATCCCAAAACGCAGGAGCTTTGAGCTTGTCCATATTGGCCAAAAGCGTATCAATCATTGTGTTTCCTACAAAGAAAACACGATTTCCATCAACTCCAATTCTCTCCAAATTCTTATTAGCAGATTCACTGGTAGTAAAAAACCAATTACTTATAGCATCTGTAAGCAATCGGTTGATCTCTTCTGGCATTCTCCAATCGTCAGAGCGAATACCCGCTTCAATATGTGCAACTGGAATGCCTGATTTTTGAGCTGTAATAGCCGTAGCCATAGTAGATGTGACGTCGCCTACTACCAGGCAAAGATCGCATGGTGCAGCAAGCAGGACTCTTTCATAGGCAGTCATTATTCCAGCAGTTTGTTCTGCCTGCGTGCCAGACCCCACCTCCAGGTTCACATGCGGCTGAGGAATTTGTAACTGCTCGAAAAAGTTTCCCGACATACTGGCATCATAGTGCTGCCCCGTATGGATTAGGCGATACCGCAACTGCCCGCCCCCCTGATCGTGTTTGTCCAACGCGTGAAGAATGGGCGCAATTTTCATAAAGTTTGGGCGTGCGCCGGCAATAATATCAATAAGTGGCAAAAGTAAGATCTCTTATTTTTTGGGGGTCACTAGAATTAGTATTCGTTAGCAAGCTCTATTGCAACCCTGCTAACTTCAAATATTTCTTCAACGGGGATCGGAGAAGGGCCACCACTTTCGACGGCATCAATAAAAGATGCAATACATTGAGTCTGCCCCTTATCTTGCCGCATAAGGTTCATTTTCTTGAAGGAAGGCCAACCATATCCCTTCAATCTACGGAAGTTATCGAGTTGTAAAACTTTGCCCTCGGTAAATATCTCCAGACGTTCTTTGGCAATAGATTTATTGCCATTGGAGAAATAGTTAACGGAGCCGATAGAGCCATCTTCGAACTGCAAGTTAAGTATGGCGGTGTCATTAGTTGACGATTTCATCTTCATAGTGGAGCTAGACACAATTCTCGACCCTGCCAAAAAGCGCAATAGATCGATAAAATGACAAGCCTCACCAACAATGCGACCGCCACCAACCTCAGAATCTTGAGTCCAGTGTCCCTTTGCTATGTCGCCAGCATTAACTGTCATAACGAAGGACTTTGGAGCACTTACGCCAGCTAGCAACTGTTGTATACGTTTTACGTGCGGCGAAAACCGTCGATTGAACCCAATCATTAGCATAGATTTCGAATTCGAATATTCAGTCTCTACTTGGGCTAATTGTTCCATAGTAATACTCAAGGGCTTCTCTACAAAGACATGTTTGCCAGCGCTCAATGCTCGCACTACCAGTTCGCTATGACTGTCGTGGCGTGTAGCGATAACAACAGAGTTTATGTCAGCGTTTTTCAGGATGCTTTCTATATCCGATGCCGCCGTAGAAAACCCGGTTCTTGTGCCATGAATGACGCCACTAACCCCGCCGGACGTTACTATGGTGCTGAGCACCGCATTTGTCTTCTGGAGTGATGGCAGTAGAACTCTGGAACTGTAGTTCCCAGCGCCAATAACACCTAGTACCGCCCTGTTCGGATGCGCTGGACTATGATCCCTGAGAGGAATGGAGTTCGAGATTCGCGAATTCAGACTTGCATCATAACTAAGCAACATCCCCATCACTGACGAGTCCTTGACCAAGGTGTCGTAGGCTGCGGGTGCATCAATGAAGGAATATCTATGAGTAATTAGGCTGTCTGTGTTGACTTGCCCTCGCCTCATGAGTTCGAGGATGGCTTCGAAATTCCTTTGTTCCGTCCAGCGCACATAGCCTAGAGGGTAGTCGTGACCTTTTTCCTCGTATTCTGGATCATATCTTCCTGGGCCATATGAACAAGATACTTGAAAACTGAGCTCCTTCTGGTAGAAATCTGCTCGATTTATTTCAAGACCGGTCACCCCAACCAGCACTATTCGACCCCGTGCGCGACACATCTGAGCGGCATGTTGAACCGGCTCATTAGAACTGGTTGAGGCAGTAATAATTACTGCATCTACACCCTTGCCGTCAGTAAAGGCTAGGCCAGCAGCTACTGGATCTTCTCCGGTCCTGGGATTGCAAGTGGTCGCACCGAACTTTTTGGCAAGCGCAAGCTTCGTTTCATCAAAGTCGATCGCCAAGACTCTACAGCCCTGAGCAATGAGCAATTGTACTGTTAGAAGCCCGATCAGGCCGGTACCTGTGACTACGACCGACTCACCCAAAGTCGGCCGAGCCAATCTCAATCCCTGCAATCCGATACTGGCTACCACCGTAAAGACCGCGGCCTCATCTGATACTTCATCAGGAATCTTACAACACAAATGCTTCGGAACACTTACCAAATCTGCATGACAGCCATTAGATGCGACTCTATCACCCACTTTAAAGTTTTTTACATCTCGGCCAACTTCTACTACATGGCCTACATTTGAATACCCAAGCGAGATCGGCTGCTGGAGTTTGGATTGAACCGCATCAATTGTGGCAAGTACACCATCAGTCTTCATCTTGTCCAGCACGGCCCTCACTTTATCGGGCTGTTGTCTTGCCTTTTCAATGAGGCTCGATTTTCCAAAACTAACCAGCATTCGCTCAGTCCCGGCGGAAACAAGGCTGCACGTAGTAGCTATTACAATATTTCCGGCTGTTGCTTTTGGCGAAGGAGCCTCGACAAGCGTGGTATGGCCTTTAGACAAGTCTTGTAGTAGTTGCTTCATGAATTCCTATCCAGCATATTCTGATTGATAGATACCGCTGCCAACAATTCTCCAACATTCATAGTACGAGTATCTCCGGCGTTTCTGGATCGACAAACATTCGAAACCATAACTCGATACATACCAGTGAAAAAAGGGTATACGAATAGTCATGACGGCCTGAGCGATCATCGACTATCATCTGGCAAACTGATTCTGGATCGAAAACCCCTCTCTTCGAAAGTGAAGACTCGGAAAGCACCTGATCAATCAATGGCTTTAACTGATTCTTCATCCAATGTCGTAACGGCCCTCCAAACCCAGTCTTTGCTCTGTAAATAACGTCAATCGGCAGATAGGGCTCCATTGCTTTTTTCAATATCCACTTTCCTTCCCTCCCGCGTTGTTTATACTCATCGGGAATATTGGAGGCGATTTTGATCAGGTTTACATCGAGAAATGGCACTCGAACTTCGACGCTCGCTGCCATACCCATTTTGTCGGTATAGTTCAAATTGTGGTCGGGCAAAAATCCCTTAGCCTCCAAGTAGAGCATCTTGTCTAGCTCAGAACTACCTGCCCCGAGGGCATTTAGATTCCGACCTAAACGCTCTAGGGGGTTGTAAGTGCCTACCAAATTCTTCACTTCATCACTGAACAACTGAAATCCTTTATCCGCATGCAACCAAGCGAAATAGCTAGCTATCCGATCTTCTTTTGGTAGATCTGCATATTGGAAAGCCTTTTTAACTCGGCGGAGGAGCGGTGGATTATTGGGAAACAGATTTGTGAAATTCCTGATTCCAGTACGGGCAACTCTGGGCAGAAACGCCCAATAACGCTCTGCCTGTAGAGCAAAATGTCTACGGTATCCAGTAAACAAATCATCACCACCCGCGCCAGAAAGGAGAACCTTGATCCCTTGCGACCGAGCCAACTCACTAATTGCCAGCACATTCAATGGCGCAGGGTCTGCCTGCGGCTCGTCAAGATGATAGATCATTTTGGTAAGTTGAAATATCAGTGAAGCGTCGACATCAACTATATTCAAAGACACATCACAGTGCTTTGCCACTCTCTCCGCAAACGGAAGATCATCCACGAATCCCTCGTCATTCATCTCCTTACCGTTTAGGCGTATTGAGAAACACTGCAGGTCCATATCTGGATTCGATCGTTTTGCTATAGAAACTATTGCGCTTGAGTCTAGCCCACCAGAGAGGAAGGCACCTACCGGTACATCGGACACCATTTGCGAATTTACGGCTTGCAACAGCCCTTCCTGGGTTGCATCCCTTGCTGATTCAACCGACGTGTACTTGGGGATATCGCTAGCGTACGGCAGATCATAGTATCGCCAGCATTTCACGATCCTGCCATCTTTAACCAACATCGCGCATCCAGGCTCAAGCTTCCTTACGCCTTTAAGTAAAGTCTTTTCTGCAGGTGAATACAGGAACAACAAATGATTATAGACGGCTTCATAGTCGATTTCTCGAGAGACATCCTTAAATGTTAAGAGCGCTTTGAGTTCACTTGCGAAAAGAAATCCCTTTTCAGTTTCGCTATAGTAACAAGGTTTGACACCGACTTGATCGCGAGCGACGAACAACGTTTTTTCTCGAATGTCCCAGATTGCGAAAGCAAATATTCCATTCAGGTGGCTTAGCATGTCGCATCCATACTCAATGTATGCCGTCAGTAGAACTTCTGTATCGGAAGTGCCGTGGAACTGATGCCCGGCCAGTACCAGTTGAGCCTTTAGAGATCGGTAGTTGTAGATTTCGCCGTTGAACGTGACGACGTATTTTCTGGACGCATCCAGCATAGGCTGATGGCCAGTTGGCGAAAGATCCAGTATAGATAGGCGTCTGTGTAACAAACCCACCTGATGCTCTGGATCGTGAAAAATGCCAGCATGATCGGGGCCGCGAACCTCCATAATTCCGCCCATCGCCTGCAATTGAGAAACTTCGTAGCTACCGTAAAACCCACCGATTCCACACATTCAAATATGCGCCTCAACTCGATGAGGAACTACTAGTGGCATTCTATCCTCTCCATGCAAAGATCATTCTCCTTCGTTGCTACGTGATAAGCATATAGTGTGTTATCCCGACTTACTCCGTAGGCAAACATGATCGAACCGAACTGAAATAGCCGAAATGGATACCGATCCTTTTCGGCTGATTTCACTAGGCTAAACATGAAGTTGTCTTTCCTGCACGAAATGACCTGCGACTCATTCTTGCGAATTCCCGGACCCGGCTGGCGGTCCAGCAAGTTCGATAACGTATTCGTCAGTTCCTCTCCTGGCTCACTAGAGCATGAGAAGACATAGTGATCCCTCAGTTCACATCCGTATATGACTGGCCCATTGATATCGATAAGCTTTTCCGTAGACCAGCAGCCGTCGACCTTTCGCAATAGCCGTACCGAGTTAGTTTCAAATTGGGAATCAGTGGCATATAGAAGGCCACCACCTACTGGAAATGCCACACAAGACCTATAGCGCTGCTCTCCGCCTACAACAGCCTCGACTGTATTGAAATTGTCGCTCGCCCGCCAGACACCCGCTGCCTCGCCAAAATCACCTGTCAATATCCATACACATTCGGCATCGGGGTCTGGAATCAGGGAATGAATATGGTTTATTGTGCCCTTCTTGAAACTGTAGATTCTATTCCAGCCACCTTCCGGAGAGCGTTTGAAAATATGAACCTCCTCCATTTCCGGATTCTCGAAATATTCGCCGTAATAGATACCTGATTCGAAGCCGGTAATATTCTCGATAGTAGAGAACTGCAGAGGCCCTCTCCCCCGCTCTAGAGTCTTATCGAGAACCAGCGTCGAGGTAGGAAAGTGGTAAGAGTACAGGCGCCGATTATGGCAGAGAAAATAGAATTCACCATAACACGTCCCAGAGTACACGCCGCCCCGTCTAGCACGAAAATACAGATTAAACCTGTCGAGCAGTCGGTGCATCCAGACATTCGGCAATTTGAATAGTAATTTCAGCGAATCATCACTCATCAGAAGGAATACGCTGTCTCGCTTACCGAGGATCAGATTCGAATCGTGGAAGAATAGCGGCTTACAGTTCTTAAAAATTTTCTTCAATTCCACTTAGTCCAAAAATAGGGATAACCCTTTGCATTTTTCGAATTAAGAAAGTCAACTAATTCCCTTGCCCGCAATACTTCCACCAGCACACCATCAATAATCGCAGTCGTTAGTATTCCAGATTTAATCAGATCCTTACACAGAGTGCGCTCACCGAAATGCAGCGCCCCCCACTTTGGAAGTCTCTCCCTTAGCGTTACCTCTCTATGAAATTCTCGATCCTTGATCACAAACTTCTTTTCGGCGTACCAGGGTTGTATAGGCCAGGATTCGTCCAGCATGTCCTCCGCAACATGAATCATGGTTAAACTGTGTGTAAGATCCGTACCGAGCCCCACAACTACCGCATCGGCATCGACACATTTTTTCCAAGATGACGTGACTCCACAAGCTAGCGGCGATTTACCTAACAAATTGTCTTCTACCAAATTGGCTGCCAACGGACCGACAGCAACCATGGTGTTGATGGGATGCCTGCTACGAATCGCCCCATCTTTCTTGGCCAATAGCTTCGGCAAAACCCCTGTTTGTATTGGAGATTTCTGGACATCATAAACGAAGACTTTGTCAGGATCAGGTTCTTCTAAATAGTCTGCCTTTTTCGGACTGTTCCTAAATACAGGAATCGCAGGCATCGCCAAGGTACCTGCTGAACCTACCATTTCGAGCAACCTGCCCAATATTTCATTTGGTTCCAACCCAGTGCACTGCAAAGGCGCATAGGCAGAATGAACCAACAATAATTCCCCTTTACGTAATCCCCAAGAAGACAAATGCTGCTCAATTTTTCCGAATCCTGCGGACGTATTTTCGTTGGCTGACGACCCCTTTTTAGTTCTAGCCATAGTTGCCAAAGCGCCTATATTATTCCAATAAAGGCGTCGACCAACTATTTCAACTATTGGGGAAAGCGCAAATATTTTGTTCAGAATGCCGGAATTTGCCATAAATTTTGACTAGATATCGATGCGGCTTTGAGATGTAGATCGAATAGAAGTCACTTGAAGCACGGCGAGATTGTGAAACTTTCGAATAGCTTCTTACAATTTCTATCTCTGTTGTGGTATTCACGAGCAATTTCCAAGCTTCGCATAGAATATTTTTCGATCAACTCTGGTTCTGATACAAGTTTTTCCATCGCCATTCTTAAGCCACTTACATGCATGGGCTTTACCCATATCGAGTTCTCATCCGATCTTGCAGAGTCTGGTATACCCCCGACCGGGGTCACTATCGCAGCAAGGCCATGACTTAACGCCTCCAATAGTGCGTTAGGAAAACCTTCCGCGTAAGAAGGTAATACAAATACGTGAGCCTGCTCTAAAAGAGAATCGACTTCTTTCGGAGACTGCCAACCTAGAAGTTGTACCTTTGATAGTCGCTCATCTATTTTAATTTGCATGAGATGGTCCAGAAGGTTCCCATCGCCCGCAAATATAATACTGCATTCCCTTAGTACCGATGAACTCCTAATTGCTTCCATTAGCTCAAGCACACCCTTCTCTCGAACCAACCATCCTACGAAGATGAAGACGACACCAGAGCCTGATTGCGCGGGTTGGGCTCTTTTAATTTTCGTAGTAACAACGCGGCCTGGCGACAGCCAATTCCTAATCACTATGACTTTACTTCTATCGACACCTAAATCTAGAAAATATTTTTCCCAAGTGCCACTTTGAGCCATTATCAATCTGGGTATGCGCAACAATAGCTTACTTAGTCTTCGACTTAGATACGACGATTCACATGCCGTGATGAAATGACCAGATCTTACACACAACATCGCTTCGATGCGGAAAACGCGGCAAACAAGTGCCATGAAGCATTTTTCATAGAAGCTAAAGCCCTCACCACAGAAAATAATAGCACCATCATACTTTGTTCGAATCAAGCTGCTGATCAACTGCGCCTGTCTACGAAACATCCTCTTGAGTCTTAACGAAAAGCTTGGCATGGGGAAGCTTTCTTGTGCCGAATCGATAATGTCCAGGAGAATGTTGTTTGCACTACAGAACTCGATTAGTCCTAAGGCTGCGGTAGATTGACCTCCGGGGTGATTCTTTGCAAGATCCGGCTTTGCACCGACAAACAAATATTTGCTCTTTCCTGTCAAAACCTAACTTTCTCTACTCAGGAGCCAAATCATAAGATTCAGTACCTTCCACAACATGAATCCATTATCTTTATCGCCTACCAAATGGGCTTCCATTAAACTGTCTATATAGCCATAATTTAGTATTTGGCATCTACGAGCCCTCAATCGAGCCACATTGTCCTGAAAATACTCTTTCAATGGCCCAAATAACCAATATTTGTAGGGGACACTGAAGCCAGTTTTGGGGCCGTTGAGTATTTCATTCGGTACTATGCCCTTTAAAGCGTCTTTCAATAGCCCCTTCTTGACGCCTTTTGATATTTTCATGCTACTAGGCAACGCCATCACATACTCGACCAACTCATTGTCTAGAAACGGCACTCTGACCTCGATGCTGTTGGCCATCGTTGCTCGATCAACTTTCTCCAAAAATATGTCAGGTAAGATAATCTGTGTGTCCGTGAATAACATTCTCTGCACGATGTCTTTATCTGCAAATCGGTCGTTACATTCACGGAACGCTTTGAATGGGTCTACGGTCGAAATACGTTTCCTGATATTTTCCGAGAAAATCAGGTGAGGATCTAGCGTTCGATCCTCCACTGTTAAGAGCAGTGCCATTAGCTCTGCGTCCGAATCTGCCCCGAGGGCATTGAGATACCGTTGACGGATGTAGTAGGTATTAGAGGCTGGTAATAAGGAGTGTACACTTCTTGCGAGCTTGGCGGCTCGCGACCAATAGGGGCGAAAAGAAAGCGTCTGATAGCGTCTGTATCCGGCGAATAATTCGTCTCCGCCATCACCCTGTAGTACAACCTTGATATCTGCCCTGACCTTCTTTGTCAGCATATACAGAGGAATATTGGCTGCATCTGCAAATGGCAGATCATGATGCTCAACCAGTAGTTCCAGAGTGTCTATGAGGTCGTAGCCCGTTACATGAACTTCATGATGCTCCGTATCAAATTTATCTGCGACAAGTTTCGCCTTAGGAAGCTCGTTGACACCTTCGTCAAAGTCAAAATACGCCGCGAATGTGTTTAATTTACCACTATAATGTTTTGACGCAAACGCCGTGACAGCAGAAGAATCAATCCCCCCGGAGAGAAACACACCTACGGGAACGTCCGAAACCAATTGTCTGACTACGGCTTTTTCCAGGAGACTAGCGACATTGCTGACCGCTACGCTTCTTGTTAGCGTTGATTCTTTAGTTGTTGATCTAATGTCTTCTGGCAACCAATACGGCTCAATCTTTATGGCGAAAGTTTCCAGATCTATCTCCATATAGTGACCTGGCAGCAATTTCTTGCAGCCATCGTAGAAAGTGCTCGTTCTAAGAGCACTCCCATAGTAAGACCACTCAGATAGAGTGCTGACTTCAATAGCGAGGTCTCTCGCACATAGTGCCTGAATAGATTTAATTTCGGAGGCAAAATAGACACCCTCCCTGGATACCATATAGTGCAGCGGTTTGATCCCAAATCGATCACGAACCAGATAGGCTTTATTTGCACCTTTATCCAACAATGAGAATGCAAACATCCCATTCAATTTTTCAAATGAAGCAACTCCGATACTTTTGAATGCTTGAAGGACGATTTCCGTATCAGAACTAGAATTAAGGCGCGCTATATTGATTTCCAATTCCGCTGCCACATCCAGATAATTGTAAACTTCGCCATTGTAAGAAATGACATAGTCGCCACTATTGTCGATCATCGGCTGATGAGCGGCAGGGCTTAGATCAATAACGCTCAGCCTTACGTGAGTGAATAGGATTTCCTCATCTTGATAGAACCCCGAATCATCTGGCCCTCGATGACGCATTCCATCAATTGTAGACTCGATTCTATCTTCCGATGCCCTAGACTGACCCTTCCTCGATATAAGGCCCGCAATTCCACACATGCCTAGATATCTTCCAGTGAAGCTTTATGGATTCTCAATTCATCTTCCGAAAATCGAGCCTTAATCACTTTAGCTGGGACGCCGGCTATTATGCTGTAGTCTGGCATAGACTTTGTAACGAGCGCGCCTGCTGCCACTACCGATCCTCTCCCTATAGTAACGCCTTTCAGGATCGTGACATTTGCTGCTATCCAGCAATCCGTTTCGATTACGACGGGCAAATCATCGTCGGATTTCTTGTTCTTTACATCATACATATACTTCCCAGCTACAGAGATATTGTGATCGCCTCCCATTATGGTAACGCCCGGGCCGAACATCACCTTGTCACCTATAGTTATACTACTCTCAGAGGCGCTAAATTTTGCACCTGGCCCAATGTACACATCATTGCCTATGAATATCGTTTCATATGAGAACAGATCATCCGCAAAGAAGATGACATTTCTCCCGACCTTGGCGAATAAGCTACGTAATAGGAGCATCCGCACGCGCCTGGAAGCTCTCCTCAAAAAATGATACATCCTGGCAATATTTTTAAGAAACATAGAATTATTCAATCCACTTTAAGACTAGTCTGTGCCGATAGACGTTTCCGAGACACAAATGAAGAAACCAGTAGCCTTGCTCCTTAACTGGCACCCACAGCATCAGCAGGCAACACATCATCTCGCGGCGATACGGAAACTTGACTAAAAACTAGATGTAGCAAGAATATCAGCGTAAAGAAAAGCACCGTCACGATTCTTGTGTGGATATACATTATTTTAAAATGCCCGAGCATGATGAACAGAGCAATGAGAATTACATAGATTGCGAGTGACTTAGCAGATTCCAGGCGACTTCTATTCAGTAGTTGGAAATCGGCTAAGTATAACTTCTTAACAACGCTAAGAACCGCATACAACAACAACATTAGATAGGTCAGTGTACCTACCGCTCCCATCCCAAATAGCATTCTTACATATCCAGAATCGGCATCAATTGTATTGACTGCCATCTGCCCAAAATCACCATTCCCGAAGAGGAACCGAAAGGGATCATCTGGCAGCAGCATCATATCCACGAACAAGACACGTAGCGTGGCGAACTCGATCTCACCCGATGAGCCATAATTGCGAAATCCAGACAACGCCCTCGCAAGCGGATCCTCATAGCCATTCAATAAAATTAGCAAATTCGCCCATTCGCTAATTAAAGGCAGGAGGAGGTAAACCGTGGTTAACGAAGAAACCAGAAGAAATAGAAGTATGGCCGCCTTTGTCAACATACTACTTTTCCATTCGTTTAGGAAAAGCAACACCAATATTGGCAATCCAACCAAGAGGCCATATCTGGCTGTAAACACTGTACCTATCATAGAGAGCAGTATCCCCATCAGGACCATCAACTTCTTATAGCCCTGAATGTAATACAGAGAGCCTGTTGCCATCAGACAAAGCAAGGCCTGGTTCATGCCAAGACCATCTCCTCCACTGGGGCTGAAAGCAGGCACTCTGAGATAGACGAGATGGTACGCGGCATCGGGCGATCTCCAGAATATCGAATCCATCAGCGCCCTAAATTCGTCATTAAAGAATGATATCCACAGCACGCCACCCTGAACTAATGCAATTATTAAAACAAAGTAGAAAAAATACTTAAGTGAATCTTCTCTATAGCAAGTGTAAAACCAATACGCCAGCATGTAGGCAACGACGAGACCAGGTATGAGTCGGAGAAAAACCAGAATCCCAGTCGGATCACCCGACTGATAGATGAATTCTAAAGCCAGCAGATAGCCAAACAGTATCAGCACCAAATACACGATAGTGACAAAGATTCGCCGAGTAAATCCCAACAATACAAAGCTCAACAAAACAAACGGCGTGACGTAGATATCCAGACTATTCAGATACACATTCTGCGTAAGCGGCAGAACAGGTGTAACGAAGAAGGCGAAACACGCGAGGAACAATATCTTTGGACTTATTCTTATATCCACTTAACTTAGCCTGCGTTCATAGGAACGCTTTCTTTCCTCGGAAATAAAGCGTTCCTCTGCTATAGCATCTCTCATCGTGATTACTGAAAAACGAATTTTGATAGTTTTCTACACCTCAATGCTAGCTTTAAACCCGACTAATCTCGCAAACACATAGTAACTCCGCACATAACTCTGGATAGTGCCTTCCAACACGATAAAAACCGTCCCACATCTCAACACTCCAATGCTCATTGATCTGGCCATTGGAAAGCGGCTTCAAGAATACGCCTTCTGTTTTAACTATCTTTAGGCCAACTGCGTTAATGCTTTCTGATAAAGACTTCAAGTCATATACACGGCGATGCCCAAAGTTAATATCTCTCTCATTCAAGTCAAATTTGCTGGAAAGCAGCCCCATTTCTTCCGCTACCAATCTATGAAGCGAGTTCGCATTTGGGACACCAACAAACAATCGCCCAGATTCTTTTAACCACAATTTGGCACGAGACAGAAGTTCCAGTGGTTCATCTACATGCTCAAGAACGTGTTCAAGGACTACCGAATCAAATTTTTCATCGGGCTCGAAGTCTTCAAACAGAGAACAAACTTTTCTAACATTTGGGATATCCGGCAATTCATCAAGCAGTTGCTGGCTGCCCTCAACAACTGTTAGTGTTGGGAATGAATCACTGAGCATACTGGTCATATAGCCACTGCCCGGACCCAACTCAAGGCAGGATTTACCTGTTAAATACGGCTCTAACGTCCTAAACCTATATTCGATTAGCTTTTTGTCGAATTCAGACTCGACAGAATAGAATTCCGCGGCTCTAGAAACTCTTACTTCTTCACTCATATCTTACTCCTCACTAGCCCAACTACATTCAGCATGAGCCGAATTATCGGTTTCACGTTTCCGGGGTTTTCCTTCAAAGCCTTCAGGAAGTACTCATTGGATCTAGCAAAATCCCCTGCATTTGCATAGTAAACACCTCTACCATAGGTTGCCCCATTAATGAGACCCTTCCTACAGCTCGAGCTCCATTGCGGGTACGAAGCTTGAAGCACTTCATACAAGTTTGGATATTCGTTGATACACCGCATAACATCCGCGGTCACACCTTTGGGGGTTTTCCTGTAAACACCTAGACGCTCCCGAATTAACTTATAGCCACCCCCGTTGGCTAAACAATCGACCCAGAATTTAATATCATTCAGCACCGGCACACGCTCATCAAAACCTATATCGGGGATGGATTCACGCAATACCATAATTGATAAGGCAGAATAGAGAGGTCCATTCTCAATCCATTTTCTGGGACCCCTTCCCGCTAAATTCAGATCAAGCGCAGACTTCAATTCCGTGCCCTCACTATCAATCGTTCTTATCAAGTGGCCTACCAAGGCGAGAGTCCTATCACGTTCAAAGAGCTGGACTTGGCGTCGAACCTTGTCCGGATAGAAGTAGTCATCGCCAGTTAAGAAGCAAACATACTTTCCTGCACACATCTCTAAGGCAGCATTCAAATTCTTAACCATGCCAACGTTCGCTGCTTGAAAATTTACGCGAATCACATCTTGATGGGACTTCGCATAGGATCTAAGTATTTCGCGCGTTCCATCGGTAGAATAATCATCTGATATGCAAATCTCGATGTTTTCATAACTTTGATTCAGCGCACTATCAATAGCTTGAGCAACGAATCGCTCATGATTGAACGTTGGGAAATGAATGGAAACTAGCGGGAGCATAAAGTCTGTACGGTAACGTTAGAGATCTTGTCCGCTTTTATAGAACCTTTCAGACGCGGGTTTAAGCCACTCCTCAATTGAGCTTGGGGTGCGAGCGTTGTAGCCGAGCAATTGCAACAAATCTGGAGTGCAGGCCTCAGGATTCCCGGCACAGAGAACGGCATATTGGAATTGTGGTTTAATCCATGGTCTCGAAAATGTTATTGTCACGCAGCGTCGAATCCCACTAGAAAGATTGACCCCAGCGCGATGCCACAAATTGGAATCAAAAAGTAAGGCGTCTCCCGCGCTGATTAGAATAGGGTTCGCATAGTGCTCAAAGTCATCTGTATTTGGCTTCGTTGACTTGGCATGTTGTTTAGGCAGCAATAGAGTCGCCCCATTCTCCAGGGTAAAGTCATCAAGCGCGACGAGCAAATTGATAAAGAGTCGATGATCAGCGCAATAATAGCGAGTATCGCGATGAATTTCATGAACGTAGGAAGCACTTCCCGGGGAATTCACGACACCACCAAAGCTGTTGACGAGAAAGTTCCCTCCAAACCATCCACGAATGGCATCGTTGATACTCGAGATTTCCAACAGCCTTAAAAAATCTCTATCGAATACCGGCAGATGGTGTATCGCGCCATTCGTTAGGTGCTCCAAACCCTTCGAGGCCTGCGCAGTACTGTATTGCTGAAGCACATCATCCAGTTTAGACCTGTATTCTGGAAGATCCACCTCCTCAATTGCGTTTGGAAAAAGTTCCAAACCGTCCTTTTCCAAAGTTTCATTCCAATCAAACATGACGGAGAGATCCCCAATTATATGGCACAGTGTTGCCTACCTTAATATTCCACGTAGAATTTCGTAGCAATCGATACTTTAAGTAGAGTTCGATATTCTTACACAAGTCTTTAATGCTCCCGATCCAATCACTATATGCAAACATGCGTAATCGACTCCCTCAAGCGGTTTATTCTGCTAATTTTCACACTCAACCTGCGTGCTATCCGTGAGATTCTCTGAATGAAACCCTATCTAAAGCAAGACTAAGTAGCTGATGAACAGGGAATTAAGATTCGGCGAGATCCTGATCCGCCAATCCATTCGATCTGAATATTAGGAAAGCCATGAATATCCAGTAAATCAGGAAGTTGACAAAATATCCTAGAACAACAAATTCATAGCCCAAATATTCTGTAAAGAGCACTGTAAGCACAACATAGCTAATAGTGAAGCCCACTTCGCTGAACACGAATTGCCTGGTTTTTGCTTTTGCGACCAAATAATAGGAAAGAAACCAACTCCCGATCTTCAGCACATCTCCCCCCAACTGCAATAGTACAATATTAGCCATCGGCAGAAATGCATCGGTGTAGACTGTCGTAACGACTAGCTCTCGGTACTGATAGATTATGACTGCCGCCATCACGCCTATGGGCAGAACCAGTTTGTAGCCGCTTAGTATTTCCGACAGGAGATCACTCTTGGACTTGATGCGTGCAAGCTTTGGCAGATAATAAACGGCCAGAACAGTAGTACCCAGGGACAGATATGAATTACTAAAGCGTAGCAGGGCGTCCCAATAACCCGCTTGTTCAAGCGAATATTCTGTCGATATATAGCTTCTAATTAGCAGATGTGAAATAGGAATGCAGCACGCGGTTACTAGCGACATGAAAAAATATGCACTTAATGACTTTACCGCAGCTGAACCAAAGCCTCCGATAAAGTTCTTTGCTCGGCACCATTCAAGCCTGCGCGCGAGAAAGAATGTGGCGCTAAACCAAATCCCTTGATAGATAGAGAATCCTACGAGCGCTCCCCACAGCCCATATGCTTCAGCGAGTAGCGCAACCGTAATAAATGAAATGAGGCTCCCAATCGAGTTCGCTAAGGTGAGACGAACGATCAAACCTTTTCCATTGAAAATGGCAAGAAAGATATTGTTCGCACACATAAAAAAGAAGGATATCGAGAAATAGATTAAGACCGAACTATATTCCGCACTCCCTAAAAACAAGCTCGCAATTGCGGAGCCAAAACTAAACATTAGTAAAAATAAGAGCAACGAAGCGAGCAGTGAATAGGCTATAGCTACACGCCAAATTTCTACTGGTAACGATCCATCATCCTCTGCCTCACTTTCCGCTGTATGCTTTACTATTCCGCTGTTAATAGTATTTGTAGACAGCATACTAAGAAGCTGCAGTAGACTCTGATACTGACCAAGAAGCGCGAAGCCCGCCGGGCCTATGTATACGGCCAATACTTTGTTGACACCAAGCACTGCAAACAGCTTTAGCAGAACACCTATACTGCTGATTAGGCTTGTCTTTAGGAGGTTCAAAAGAACAATTTCTAGAAATTATTGAGCGCGTGAATAATGTGGTCGATCTCACTGGATTTGAGTACAGGCGAAAGAGGCAGGCTCAGGACTTCGTGCTGTAATGATGCCGCCACAGGCAATTCCAAATTGAACAATTCCTCGTATGCCGCCTGCTGATGTAATGCAACCGGGTAATGTATGAGCGTTCCTATTCCTTGATCAGTGAGATAGTTTTGTAATTCATCTCTATGCTTGGTTCGCACCACGTACAGATGCCACACATGTTCGTTCGCATTGGAGGGTACAGTCGGAATTTCAATACGTGTATTCGATATCTCCGCCGAATAACGGGCTGCGACCTGCTGTCTATAGACATTATCATTGTCAAGCTGCCCTAACTTTACATGAAGAAACCCAGCCTGAATTTCATCCAATCGACTGTTGTACCCTTTCCGCTTGAACATATATTTTTCTACGGAGCCATAATTGGCAAGTGATCTAACCACCTCAGCGAGCTCGTCATTGTCTGTAGTTACAGCACCTCCATCGCCCAAGGCGCCAAGGTTCTTTCCCGGATAATAACTGAACGCCCCGGCGTCGCCCCAACTGCCCGCGCGTTTTCCTTCAGCCGCCGCACCATGAGCCTGCGCCGCATCTTCCAGTACTAGCAGTCCGGAGCGCTGCGCCAGACTCGCAACAGCCTTTATGTCAGCAACTTGACCGTACAGATGCACTGGCATGATCGCTTTAGTTTTACTGCCTATCGCATCAGCATATTCAGTTGCGGTAACGATAAACGAATCAGGGGCTGGATCTACTAAAATTGGAATCAAGCCCGCGCTTGATATGGCTAGTATGCTAGCTATAAAAGTATTTGATGGGACAATGACTTCATCGCCATCCGCCACTAGACCTAGTTCCTTCCACGCACAAATGACCAAACGTAGCGCATCTAAGCCGCTAGCAACTCCGATGCAGTGTTTAGTGCCAATATAGTTTCCAAAAGCCCGCTCGAATTCCTCGACTCGCTTTCCGCGAATGTACCTACCCGAAGCAATTATCTCTACAGCTACTTCCTGCAACTCACTAATGAAGGGTTTGTTAATTTCATCCAAATTCAAAAAAGGGATCTTCACAGCTCTATCTCATAGACATCGTGACAAACAGCTCTCGCGCCAAAGCCTTCTTTTTGGGCTATGAGCCCTTCATTGAGATAGGCTCCCTGATCTTCAGTAGAAATACCGAAGTCAAAATACGTGCACGAATCAAACTCTCTATTTATCATACTGTCTATCAAAAAATCCAATGCTCCTATTTCACGACCTTCTGCTGTATTAAACATATACTGAGTATGAACCACACAAGGCGAGATAAACAAAACTGTACCAGCCAGGGTTTTCCCCGATTGGATCACCGTGAAAATTCGAATATTATTAGGGAAGCTTTCTGCCAAGTAGGTCATATCAGCGAGCGAGTGCACTGGAATTATGCCATGGGCTGACATGACAGTCGTCTCCAGCATTTCCCAAAAACTCGACAATTCGGTAATCTCCGCTACCTCAATGGATTCCTTCCTCGCCTTTTTCAACAACCAATTCCTGCCTTTACTGTATCCAACTCTATTATCCAGTTTTATGCTGGAAGAGACCTCTCTTTTGACAAATTTCGCTCCATACCTAAAGAGAGCATATAGATCTTCTTCTGCGGGAACTTGGTGATATATCCACGGCATTGCCTTATAGACAAGCTTCTCAATTTTCATTTTCTTCAAGTAGTCAATGACGGACCCAAATATGCCCAGAACAGTAACTTGCTTGACAGTTGATTTATAAACCAAGCCTCCAAAAGTCAAACCCTGATGAGAGTACAGAATTCCGTTGGAAATATTTGCTGGAAGTAACGCGACCAACTTTGACGCTTTATCGTAGATGAGCAATGAATGATCGGTGAAGCGCTCCGAATGATAGTCCATATATGTCCGCTCTTGAAAGAAATGTCGATTTTTGGAATTGCGCACAAATTCGTCCCAGATCGTCAAATCCTCAATGCGAAACCTTCTAACTTGATACATACTTCATTTTTTCAATGATTTAATGAATTTTGCAGGACTTCCGCCAATAACGCTGAAGCTGTCAAACGAATTTTTCACCACGCTATTTGCCGCAACGACGCAGAATTTTCCGAGGTGAACATTCGGCAGTATGACAACGTTTGCTCCGACCCAACTATGATCGCCAATGCTTACCTCTCCGATTTCGATTGGGTAATAACTCTGCATCTCTGCACTGGCATTGGGTCCAGAGTCCGTCATGATACTCACATTCTGAGCGATGCTCACATTCCTGCCGATCTTTAACCCCGCCTTAAATCCATTAATGCAACAATTCATTCCTATGTAAGTATCCCGCCCGATCTCTACAGGGTTTTGTTCAGAACCGAATACAGAACAGTTTTTCGCTATTTTGACACCAGAGTGTATGTCTACATTATTGATAGAAGTTGATTCATCAATATCAGCATAATCTGAAATACGAATATTCTGAATTTTCATGAGGAGCGTCCGAGAGTGTGCTTTATCAAACCTACAATATACTGAACATCATAAGCTGTCATTTTCTGATGACAGGGAAGGAACATTGCATTATTTCCATAATAGATGCTGCATTCTACCTCACGGCCTTGAAGGAATTTTTTCATGCATTCCAACTCAGCGAGACTTCTCATGATCTCAACCACAAAAGCGCCAGGACATTCATTGCTTGAGTAATTAAAGTAAGGCCGCATACCGATCTTGGAAAACTCTTCTACATAGACGCTTTCTATATCTTTTCGCTTTCTAAATATGCTTAGAAAGTCCCCCTCGTAATGCCGAAAAACTTTCTCTGCCAATTCTTCGTAGTGGCCTACGCGTCGATCATTCAGAATGTCTTTTTTTGAAATTAGAAGACCGCCTTGTTGTATTGGCAGATATTTCGACAAGCTAAATATCAGATGGTCCCCGGCGTGCTTTTCCCCACAAAACAAAGATGGGAACGCATATGCGCAATCTTCAATAATTGGAATATCAAATTTTGTAAGGCTTCTGATGTCTGGAAACATCTTCCCAAATTCATGTATAACTAGAATACACTTGGTACTATCGACGATCTTTCTTTTCCACTTACAGTGGCTTGAAATGGTATCCGTAACACAACCACTAATATATTCAGATCCTGTTGTTGTAAATATTGTAACTGTATCAGAGCTACGCAAACTGAGAGCCCGCAAGGCCAAATTCAAAGCTTCCCGACCCTGTCTGGTAAAAATTGGTGAACCATAGTCATCATCACGAGCTAAGACATCGGGGGTGGCATTTACTTCACAACCAGCAGCAAGAATTTCAAGATTGGATGAGTAGTCACACGTTTCGAACGGACTAATTCTATATCTAGGAAGTAGAAACTTTTCTATAGAATAGTCATATTCAATCTCCATGGTCTAGGCCTACCCCGGTCCTTCGCTTCAATAACTGCCTAAACTCGTCATAATTCCTAATGTAATCCCGATCGTTGTAAACTTCACTTGCCACAACGAGGAGGACACAGTCACTGCTTAGATCGTGCATCTCTCTCCACTTCAGCCCTTCTATGAATACTCCTTCAGCAGGATTGTTTAGAATATACTCTTCTCTTCCATGTTCACTTTCAACCACAAATCGACATTGCCCAGAAACACAGATCACGACTTGTTTTAGGTTTTCATGTGCATGGAATCCGCGTGAAATACTAGGGGAAGTGTTATATATGTAATAGATTCTCTTTATTTTGAATGGTATTTCACTACCCTCTTCCAGCGCTACCAAGCCTCCCCTATGGTCGCCAAATTCGGCGAATTTTACCAATTTGCTCATTACATTATCTGCTTTTGGTTTTCCAATCTGTGTATCAATAGTTAAAGGGGTCATCTTAATCTACGACTTTCTTCAAATATCTAAATCTTAATGACTATTGAACCAGCCGAGAAATTAATTAGGATCCTTCCAGAAGATAATAAGATAGTCACTAGAAATTTAGCAGTGACCTTCTACAAAAGAGCGCATATATTAGACTGGAGCGGAGTGTTATTGCTTTAGAATGTTTCAAAGGTTGACTGCCGAACCTTTTCTTCTGGTTTTTGCTTCATTGAGAATTACGAGCAGAATCGACAATAGCAGCCCCAATAATGTTCCTGTAATAACAACGACACCCTTGTTCGGCGACACATACTCTTCAGGAACATATGCAGGGTCAATAACTTTCAACACATAGTCTTCCCTGGCGTCGGCTAACATTGCAATTTGCATCTGAGATTCAATAAGTTGATAAAAAACACGCTGCATCTCGACTAGTTGCGTAGTATTTAATTGTTCACTCAGATATTCAATAGCGTTGTTCGCTTCCTCAAGGTCCTGCTGTTTTATCAATTTGTTAATGTCAGCAATTAGCCAACTCAGCCACTGCTGCGCTAATGTCGGGTCAAACCAGTTTATGGCAACCGTAATCAGGCTAGTATCTGTATTTTGAGTTATAGAAAGAATTCGTCTGAATCTTTCTATTGCATCCCCTTCTGAGGGTTTTTCTCCGACCCAAGATTGAGTAGTTTCATTAAATATTGAGGGATTGATAACTGCCCGGCCTTCAGCACTACTCCATGAATTAGCAAAGAGCGGCACTAGCAAATCATGTCGAACTATAAAATTGCGAAGGAATTCTCTCGAGTTCATCATGGCGATTGCCATTACAATCCTTTCGCCTTTCTGGTTTGGCACACTCACTCCTACAAATTCTGCAGCAGATCCAAATTGGCTTAACAGAGAATTAGTTGATTGCTTTGAGTCGGCTGGTGCCAGCAATGCCTCGGAGCGATAAATTTCCGTTTGTGTGAATGCGTAGAAAATAGAAGCTATTGAAAAAGCCAGAGTAATGCAGATAACTGTGAGCTTGCTCTTCCAAAGAACATTCCATAGTTCTACGAGATCGACCTCATCTCGAACTGGGTGATCATGCTGAATATTATTTCCAATCATTAGTTCTGAACACTATTGATAGCTAGGACGCTAGTTGCAAGATTAAACAATATCTGCGAAACACTAGTCCAAGTCGTGAGGTAATTGGTCGGTTCAACATCAAACGGCACCACTATAGTATCTCCAGCTTCCAAACCCTTGTCTCGCTGGAAAAACCACTTAGAGTTATTGAATGCCACAACTTGGCCGTTTGCTTTGATGACATAAGTCCTCTTCGCATCGGAGCGCTGAGTTAACCCGCCACTCAGCTGAATATAATCACCGACCGACAAGCTCGAATCATATAGATGTGAAGTCGGGTAATTGACCTCACCGAGAATTGAAACCTCTTGCCGAGTACGAGGAACAAACAACTGATCACCATTACGTACTATTACATCCTGCTGTTGAGTGCCAGCAAGTAGCGAAGGCAGATCTATGACCAATCTACCCAGTGGCTCCGCATCCTCAACCTGCTCAAGCAGATTCTGACCAACTTCTAATGTGTCTGCCTGCGCATCTCCGCCTTCTTCTTCGAGCGCCACAGCTGCAATATCACTCTGTAACTCGTCTTGATAGCGCGCCAACATTTCACGCTCCTGCTCGCGAAGCGATGCTCTCAGTAACACACTTGCTCTAGGGTCGGCATATGAAGTCAGGCCGCCTGCACGTTGTAGTACGGAGCTAAGACTCTCCCCTTTGGCAATGGAATAACTACCTGGGGAAACCACTTCACCGCTGATCTCGATGTTTTCAAAATCGGTCCAGTTTGGCAACTGTCTCACCACGAGGCTGTCGAACTCTGCTAGTCGAAGCCCCAAACCCAATGCACCCTGACTATTGAGATTCACATTGAGGTGATCGACTTGTCGACCACCGTCGCCCTGCACAAAATATCGCGTCATTTCTGCTTCGGCTGTCTGCGCACTCTCCGTGTACCCGCCGGCGGCGCGGACAAGGTCGGCGACCGTCATATTCTCATATAATGGATACTCGGCAGGGAACCTCACCTGCCCGCTCACTCGAACGACACGGGAGCGCTCAATCGAATCGGATTGGGTTTTTAGTCCTTCTATTACCGGGGCCAATAACTCCTCACGGGATTCATTGGCCGCAAATACCAGCAATGTGTCTCCACGCAGTGCTAACTTGGCAGAGTTTACTGACAGCGATTCGGCAATGGCATTCTCTATTTCAATGGCACCTTGATTGTCACGCTTTCGTATCAGGACAGAATAGTTTGCATCGCTGCCTTCCAGCATGCCTCCTGCCGAACTCACAATGTCTCCAACCGTCATGTTTGCTACATAGGGGTAGGTACCGGGGTAACGAACATTGCCGTCGACTTCTATCAAGGCGGCGGGATTGTTAAAGCTAGCCTGTGCCATTAACTCTTCAACTAGATCAACTAAATATTCTTCCCTGCTTTCGGTCACACCAAAGGTGATGATGCGATCATTGGGTTGCAGTACTAAATCAGCTTCGGAGCCCGGGTTAGTAATGGCGTTGCTCAAGTATATTTTGTGCACCTCGGACAATCGGGAAACAGCTTGCTCGCGCACCAACAACGCATACTGTAGATCTGGATTAGGGCGCAGATAAGATACGCTTGGAATCACATCGGAAACCCGTAAACCATCACGCCACTGGAAGCCACCCGGGCGGTTCAAGTGCCCTTCTGCCATTACCACGTTTTCCAATCTATCAAGCACAGGGCTGATTTCGAGGCGATCACCGGTTCTCATAGCCGTTTGCTGGCCGGCCGTCTCAGCAAGATCAACTGCCAGAACTGTTCTGTCACCGTTGCTGTTAATACGCTCAATCTTGGAATCGCGCGGAAAGGCAGTTGGCAACAAGCCACCGGAAAGTGCGAGCACGTCGGATGCAGTGGCTTCGTCTTTCAATTCGTAGATAGCAGGCCTGATTACTTCGCCAGACACAGCGACAGTTGGGCCAATCGGTGGGATAAAGAGGACATCGTTCGGCTGCAGGCGCTGATCGCCGCTGGTGTCCCCTCGCAATAACAAGTCATATAGGTCGAGCTCAGAAACGGTCTCGCCCTGCCTGCGCAGTTGTACGTTTCGCAGCGACCCTACTTCGGTGATGCCGCCACTGACAAACAAGGCGTTCGTCATCGTGGTCAAGGCACTTACAGTGTAGGAGCCCGGCTGAAATGCCTCGCCCAGCACGAAGATACGTATTGAACGTAATGCCCCAAGGGTAACCGAAGCGCGTTGTCCGATAAGCTGCGTGGAGACGATTTCAGAAATCTGTTGGCGCAGCTCATCGAAACTTAGGCCAGCGACGGCGATTGGCCCTATCTCTGGAAACAGCAGCATGCCCTCACGGGTGATGACTAGCTCGTAGGTGGAATTTTGCTGGCCGTACAGTTGCAGCAGGACGGTATCGCCA
>CAXBLN010000012.1:0-39562 GCA_963976555.1 uncultured Gammaproteobacteria bacterium | reverse complement strand
AAGAACTGGGCACCGAGCCCGGCGCTGGTGTTGGCTCGCAAATCCGATTCAAGGACAATACCAGTGATGCCAGCTACCTGAAGCTGATGACCGATGGCATTCTACTTGCGGAGATTCAGCAAGACAGGTTTCTCAACAAATATGAAGTGTTAATCATAGATGAGGCGCACGAGCGCTCCCTGAATATTGACTTTTTACTCGGCTATCTGAAACAGCTTCTCGCTAAGCGCAGGAATCTGAAGCTCATCGTCACCTCCGCCACAATCGATGTGGAGAAGTTCTCGAAGCACTTCAACGATGCGCCGATCGTGGCAGTATCCGGAAGAACGTTTCCCGTAGAGACCCGCTATGCTCCACTGACGGCTTCCTCAGAAAATCAGATCGATGACGATATTCAGATAGACGGCATCATCAAGGCCGTCGCGGATATCAGGAAGGATGACCGCCGCCGAGGTAAGTCCAGCGGAGATATACTCGTCTTCCTCAGCAGTGAGCGCGAGATTCGCGCTACCGCCGCCAAGCTCCGAAAACAGAAATACCAGGACGTAGAAATCTTGCCTCTATATGGCAGACTTCGGCATTCCGAGCAGGCTAAGATCTTCAAGCCCGGGCGAGGACGCAAGATCGTCCTGGCGACAAACGTTGCGGAGACTTCGATTACCGTTCCCGGAATCAACTACGTAATCGATACCGGCTTCGCTCGAATAAGCCGTTACAGCTTGCAGAGCAAGGTTCAGCGTTTACCTATCGAGGCGATTTCTCAAGCCAGCGCCAATCAAAGGAAGGGGCGTTGTGGCCGTATGGCCGATGGTGTGTGTATTCGCTTGTATTCAGAGAGTGATTTTGAGGGAAGGCCGGAGTTCACCGACCCGGAAATCACGCGCACCAATCTCGCATCTGTCATTCTTCGTATGAAACATCTTCGTCTGGGCGAGGTAGAGGAGTTTCCCTTCCTCGAAGCGCCGGAATCGAAGGCAATCAACGAGGGCGCCAAGTTACTCATAGAATTGGATGCGCTCAGCCAATCGCGCCAACTTACAGTCAGCGGTCGTAAGATGGCGGTTCTGCCAGTCGATCCTCGCTATGCTCGAATGCTCATAACGGCGAGTGCGCAAAGCTGCCTGCGAGAACTCCTCATTATCGTAAGTGCGCTGAGTATCCAGGACCCGCGAGAAATCTCGAGTGAGAACCGGCAGGCGGCTATGCAGGCGCTGGCAGAGTTCGATCACCCAGATTCCGATTTTCTTAGTCTCGTCAAGCTTTGGGATGATTATGAGAAGAAGCGCCAGGACCTGAATCAGGGGCAATTGCGGCGGCATTGCAAGAAATACTTCCTATCCTATATGCGCATGCGTGAATGGCGCGAGATCCATCACCAGCTAGTTCTTTCCTGCCAGCATCTCGGGCTTAAGGTGAACCGGGCGGCGGGGGATTATGAAGCTATTCACAAAAGTCTAATCAGCGGCTCCTTGAATCAGATTGCGAAGCGAATTGACGGCCGCAACTTTCGCGGCAATCGGAACAAGTCATTCTCTCTGTTTGCGACCTCTGTATTGGCGACTAAGGGGGCGAAGTGGATTGTTACGGGCGATCAGATTGAGACCTCTCAGACCTTTGCTACACAGGCCGCGAAGATACAGCCCGAATGGGTGGAGGAAATGGCGCTGCATCTGGTAAAGCGCGAGTATTTCGAGCCTCATTGGAGCAAGAAACGGCAGCAGGTCATGGCCTATGAGAAAGTGCAACTGTATGGCCTCGTGATCATAGAAAAGTCTCCAATTAGCTATGGTGAGATCGATCCCAAAGTCGCTAATGAGCTGTTTATTCAGGAAGGTCTGGTGGCAGGGGAGATTTCGACCCGCCTGGGTTTCTATCAACAGAATCTCGATCTGCTAGCCTCTCTGGCCAAACAAGAAGAAAAAATGCGTCGTCCTGAGCTGCTCGTTTCCGACCGAGCCGTTTCTGCCTTCTATGCTCAGCGTATACCTGAACATATCTCATCGACCCAGGGCCTAACATCCTGGGTTCGCAAACAAGGCAAGGTCGCCGAGCGCTCGCTTTTGATGACCCTGGACTCGTTAGTAAGCTCAGACGCTGCAAACTCGGCTATACAGTCTTTTCCGGATGCTGCTGCGGTACACAATAACAAGCTGCGACTTGACTATGTTTTCGAACCTGGGAACAGAGCCGATGGAGCTACGCTGGAAGTGCCACTGGCAATGATTAGTCAGTTGCAACAGGCTGATCTGGACTGGGCAGTGCCGGGCAACCTAGCTGAGAAATGTACGGCCTTGATTAAAGGTCTTCCCAAATCGCGTCGTAAGAACTTCATACCAGTGAACGCGTTTGTCCAGCAAGCTTGTGGACAGATGTCGAATCGTGATGGAGATGTAATCTCGGCTTTGTTGGCACAGATACGCAATCTAAAAGGCCTCGAGCTGGAAAGACAAGAATTTGAACAGATTGTGTTGCCCGCTCATCTGAACACAAAGATCAGGGTACTGGGTGAGGCTGGAGAGGAGCTTGCTTTCGCCGACAGCATTCAACAGGCGAAGAGCCAGCTTGAGGAGTCGGGGGCCCTTCAATTTGGAGGAAATAGCCCTACCTCCAGTGATTGCAGTCACAGTTCTGGCATCAATTCTCGCTATAATCACCCGCTTGAAGTATCGGGCGCTACAGATTGGGTTTTTGAGGACCTGCCCAATCAGGTAGAGATAGGTGAATCGCTAAAGCTGATTCGGTTTCCGGCGCTTATCGATGAAGGGGAGACGATTGGTGTAAGGCTGTTTCCGGACGAATTTCTCGCTCGCGAGAATCATCTACGAGGGCTAGTTAAGCTTTTCAAGCTGAGAAGCATCCAACAACATAATCAGTTACAGAAGAAGTTCTCTAGATTGGCCGATACCCTAGTGCTGAAAGCGCCGTTTCCTCTAAATCAGTTCGCAACAGATGCGATCTGGGCGAGTTATATAGCGGCATTTGATCTTCATAAATCGACACCGCGCAGCGCTAAACTATTCGAACAGTGTTTGAATGACGGTAAGGGAAAAATCATAACCCTGGC
The DNA here is from genome assembly GCA_963976555.1 of uncultured Gammaproteobacteria bacterium. Taxonomy (GTDB): domain Bacteria; phylum Pseudomonadota; class Gammaproteobacteria; order Pseudomonadales; family Pseudohongiellaceae; genus UBA9145. The sequence goes on along the minus strand of CAXBLN010000012.1, from coordinate 36,498 downwards.
GGAAAACATAGAGTCATTGTTTGTGAAAGTAGTTGACGCGCATTTTGCTATTAGACGCGTTCTTGGCAGCTTAAAGACTGGCGCACTCTCCTATGTTGCGGAGGATGTAGAAGCTCAACTGAGCCGACTGCTGCACGAAAGCTTTCTTTCTGAGACCGGTCTAGTGTGGTTTACTGAATACCCACGCTACCTGAAAGCAGTGTCCACGCGCTTGGCTAAGGTCCCTCATATGGGGGATAAAGACCGCCCATATACCGAGCTACTTCATCAATATCAGATAAAATATGACGGTCTGGCAAGCAAAGCCACAGGTAATGATAAAGATGAACTGCTTACTTTGCGCTGGATGTTGGAAGAGTTTAGGGTTTCGTTATTCGCACAAACATTAGGCACTCGGGTAGCGGTTTCTGAAAAGCGAATTAACAAGCAGTTTGAAAAATTACATTAGATGTCGAGAGCAATAGAAGCAATTCGTGAAATACATGTTTAGACAGCAGTTGTTAACCTACAGCGGCAAGCTCACTTTGGCCTTGCTGCTGGCTTGCTTATCTGCGATCAGTCCAGCCCATGCGCAGACTAATGATCCGTGGCGGAAAACGAATGAGCGAATTTTCCGGTTGAATGACTATTTTGATCAGCTAATCGTTAGACCGGTTGCCTCTACGTACAACTTGTTCATCCCTCGAATAGCGCGTCAGGGTATTGGTAATTTCTTCAGTAATATTGACGATATTAATGTCTTTGTGAACGACCTTTTACAGTTCAAGCTCGATGCGGCAGCCAACGACTCTGGGAGATTCCTCGTGAATTCTACGCTTGGTCTTGGTGGGATTTTGGATATTGCCAGCGGCTTTGGCATGCAAAAGAATGAAGAAGATTTCGGGCAAACCCTGGGAAGTTGGGGTGTAGGTGCTGGCCCCTATGTCATGCTACCTGTGTTTGGTGCGAGCAATGTAAGGGACTCATTCGGCTTGGTGCTGGATACTCTATTTAACCCTATCCAATACCACGAAGATGAAGAATTCCGATTAACTCTATTCCTGGTTAAGGAAACTGACTCACGGTCTAGGCTTCTGGCACTGGATGAATTGATCACTGGTGATCGCTATTTGTTTGTGCGTGAAGCCTATGTGCAGCGGCGGGAGTATCTGGTTACGGATGGGCAGGTAGAAGATGAATTTGGCGATTTCGGAAATTTCTAGCCAAGCCTGCTAAGCATTCCTCACTTTAAGCTTCGTCCTAATAAAGTCACTATGTGAGACATATATCAATTCGGCAATCTGTCGTATCAGGTGATCCTCATACTTATTTAGTTTCTCGTCGGAGAAGGCTATACGCCACATGTTCTCTATTAGCGCTACTTTCTGACTATGGTCATAGTTGTCGTTTATCAAACGGGTAAATTGATAGAGCGAGGTAGCCTCTCGAGCTTCAGACTTGGCGAGCTTAGTTAACTCCGCAAGATCTTCCTCGGCAATGTTATAGCTTTGTTTCAGCACCGCTATGAATTCTCGATGTTCGCGCTCGTCGAGCTCGTGATCTGAGTTCATGACCTCGATCATCAATGCTGCGCTGCATAGGTCGAGCTTGTCCAATGCCGAGTTATCGTGGTCATCCCCTTCGCGCTTTGCAATCTTCTTATCAAAGAAGTTTCGTATCGCTTCAATCATAGAAAAGTATCCTCCTCAATTTGAAATTGAACTAGTTTACGTAGGATATCGCATCGAGTAAAACATCGATTCCAGCCGTCTTTCTGTAGCTATTCTCACTCAGCTGCCGGCGAAACTGCTTGCCGCCTTTTTGACCCTTAAATAGGCCCAGTATATGCCTCGTCATATGATGAAGAGGGGTGCCGTTCTCTAGTTCGCGCTCGATATAGGGAATGAATTTCTCTAAGCGCTCTAAGCGTGTGTGTGTGTTCGACTTGGCACCAAAGAACGTACTATCCACGTCATTGAGTATGAAGGGATTCTGGTATGCCTCTCTACCCAGCATCACGCCATCGGTAGCCTCTAAGAGAGTTTCTGCTTCCTCCAGTGTTTTAATACCACCATTGATGATGATAGCCAGTTCCGGAAAAGCCCGCTTAAGGTCGAATACGCTACCGTAGTTTAGCGGTGGTATTTCGCGATTCTCTTTCGGGCTGAGCCCAGTAAGTATCGCCTTGCGCGCATGCACGACAAATAGATTGCAGCCACCGTTAGCGACAGTACCTACGAAATCCTCCAGTTCAGCCTGACTATCTCGATCGTCGATACCGATGCGGCACTTCACTGTTACCGGCAGGTTAACACTCGTCATCATGCTATCTATGCAGTTGGCTACTCTCTTAGGTTCAGCCATGAGACAAGCACCGAAAGCGCCAGATTGAACTCTATCGCTTGGGCAGCCGACATTGAGATTCACTTCATCGAATCCCGCGCGCTCTGCCATAGCTGCTGCCTCGGCGAGCTCAACTGGATCGCTGCCTCCGAGCTGCAGTGCAACGGGATGCTCCTCAGGACTATGCTGCAATAGGTACTGTGCATCACCGTATTTTAGTGCCGCACTTGTAACCATCTCTGTATAGAGCAGGGCGTGAGCGGATAGCTGACGTAGGAATACACGATCGTGACGATCGGTCCAGTCCATCATGGGAGCTACGCAGAATCGATGATTCACCTGTGAGCTTCCAGGCATGGGTTCTACGCTTGTCGGCTGCTTCGAAATACTGTTCACTGTTTGCATCGTATTAGAGATTTGCTCAATTGCGTCACTGTTTTTATCGTGCGCATCTTACCATGTCACGACTGGCCAGTGGATGCTGCCAGGCCAACTTTAATAGGAATTGGAGTTGAATCGCGTATAATCTCGCGTTCTGATAGGGCTGACGCGACTCCCCACATTTTAAAAGAATTTTAATCGATCCATTCGGGCAAAAATATTTATGAGCAAAGTTCGTACCCGTATAGCACCGTCTCCCACTGGTGATCCCCATGTGGGCACAGCCTACATAGCCTTGTTCAATCGCTGCTTCGCACACCAGCATGGCGGCGAGTTTATCCTGCGTATAGAAGATACCGATAAGCAACGAAGTACGGCAAAGTCGGAACAGGACATCCTGAACTCATTGCAGTGGCTCGGGCTATCCTGGGATGAAGGGCCGGGCTGCGAGGGCGAAGCAGAGCCGTATCGTCAGAGCGAGCGCACTCAGATCTATGCCGATCACATAGAAGAATTACTGACCAATGGCTCGGCCTTCCGCTGCTTCTGCACGTCCGAGCGCCTCGACGAATTGCGCGCCAAACAGATGCAGGATAAAACCCAACTCGGTTATGACGGGCACTGTCTTAAGCTGAGTTCCGAGGAGTGTGATCGGCGGGTAGTATCAGGTGAGTCGAGCGTAGTCCGCATGAAGGTTCCTGCTGAGGGAGAGTGCGAATTCGAGGACATGCTGCGCGGTGAGGTAAGCATTGCCTGGTCGCAGATTGACATGCAGGTGTTGATCAAGTCTGACGGAATGCCGACCTATCACTTTGCGAATGTCATCGACGATCACCTAATGACGATCTCCCATGTGATTCGTGGCGAAGAATGGATAAATTCTACTCCGAAACATATCCTGCTCTATCAGTATTTCGGCTGGCAAGCACCGGTGTTCTGTCATATGCCGCTGCTGCGCAACCCGGACAAGAGCAAGTTGAGCAAGCGCAAGAATCCTACGAGCATTCGTTACTACGAGGCGATGGGATACCTGCCCGAGGCGTTGTTGAATTATTTAGGCATGATGGGCTGGACTATGCCCTCCGGTGAAGAGAAATTTTCCCTGGATGCGATGGAGGCGAACTTTGACATTAGCCGAGTCTCCTTGGGTGGACCGATATTCGATATAGAGAAGCTCGACTGGCTCAATGGCAAATACATCCGCGAAGATCTTAGCGACGAAGAGTTTGCGGCGCGATTCGCAGCCTGGGCATTCCAAGCCGATAAAGTCGCGCAGATAGTTCCACTGCTTAAGCAGCGAGTCGAGCGATTCAGCGATGTCGTCTCCCTCGGTGGCTTCTTCGTCGATGGCATGTTGGAAATCGAACTTGAGAGCTTCGCGCACAAGTCTATCGATTCGCAGCTGGCAGCAAGAATCCTCCAGTTTACTTTGTGGAAGCTTGAATTACTCGATGAGCTAACTAGAGACTCAGTCGAAGGAGAGCTGCAGGAATTAGCAGGAAAGCTGGATCTAAAGATTAGAGACTTCCTGTTTCCACTATTCGTGGCGATTAGTGGCAGGGCAGTTTCTACCTCGGTCATCGAGTCCATCGCGATATTGGGCATAGACATTTCAAGAGCGCGAATCCGGCAAGGAATCTCTGTGTTAGGCGGGATCTCCAAGAAACAAGCAAAGGCGCTGGAAAAAGAATTTCGAGATTTCTAATAGTAGCCGTCAGCTGCGTTGACAGCTCCGAGAACTGTGCTTAGAATGCGCGTTCCCTCGAAAACGGTCATGGGGCCTTAGCTCAGCTGGGAGAGCGCAACGCTGGCAGCGTTGAGGTCAACGGTTCGATCCCGTTAGGCTCCACCAATTTCCTTTTTAATAAAATCTATCCAACTCTGCGGACGAGTCCGCGCGTCTTGTTAGGGGCGCTGCTGCGCGGGAGATATGGGGCTATCGCCGGTGTCGACGATAGCCCAGGTTTTAGATGTCGCGCTTGGTATGCCCCCTGTAGAGCTGTCTCGGTCGACCGATGCGGAAGGGGTTACTTAACATCTCATCCCAGTGGGCAATCCAGCCAGGCGTTCTGCCCGTAGCAAAGATCACCGTGAATAGGCTGGTGGGGATACCGATGGCCTTTAAGATAATGCCTGAATAGAAGTCTACGTTCGGGTACAGCTTGCGTTTGATGAAGTATTCGTCTTCCAGGGCAATCTTTTCTAACTTGCGAGCGATCTTAAACAAGGGATCGTCTTCTACACCTAATTCCTCAAACACTTCATTACAGATCTCGCGCATAACCGTAGCTCTTGGATCGAAATTCTTGTAAACGCGGTGGCCAAAGCCCATCAGCCTGAACGGATCGTCTTTGTCCTTCGCGCGCAAGATATACGCTTCTATGTTTTTCTCATCTCCGATCTCGGCGAGCTGTGCGAGCACGGCTTCATTCGCTCCACCGTGTGCAGGCCCCCACAATGCTGCGATACCCGATGCAATACAGGCGTAAGGGTTTGCTCCGGATGAGCCTGCTAGTCGCACAGTCGAAGTCGAGGCGTTCTGCTCGTGATCGGCGTGCAGCAGGAAGATCGTGTCCATAGCCTTTGCCAAAACCGGGCTAACATTCGGCGCATCGCATGGCGTTCCGAACATCATGTGCAGGAAGTTCTCGGCAAAACCCATATTGTTCTGTGGATACATAAAGGGCTGGCCAACGCCATGTTTGTAACACATAGCTGCGAGCGTGGGCATTTTGGCGATGACTCTGAGCGCCACCTTCTTGCGATGCTCCGGGTTCTCGTTATCGAGACTGTCGTGATAGAAGGCGGAAAGTGCTCCAACGACGCTCAATAGCATCGCCATAGGATGCGCAGTACGCGGAAAACCTTCGAAGAAGCGATGTATCTGCTCGTCGACCATCGTGTGATATCGAACCGTATTCTCGAATTCTTCTTTTTCCTTGGGGCTGGGTAGTTCGCCGTTCAATAACAGGAAACAGGTGTCGAGAAAACTGACTTTCTCCGCCAGTTGTTCGATGGGGTAGCCTCTATGGAGGAGTATGCCTTTGCCGCCGTCGATGAAGGTAATATCGGATTCACAGGATGCGGTGGACATAAAGCCAGGATCGTAGGTGAAATATCCCTTTCCAACCAGGCTGCTTACGTCCACTACGTCTGGGCCAGTAGTGCCTTCATAAACGGGTAGTTCAATCGCCTCATCCACACCGTCAATGGTTAACTGGGCCTTTTTTTCGCTCATGCGTGACTCCTGATGCTACTATTCAAATTGAAATTCTATTGGGGAAACAACTGCTTACAGCTGCATTTGCGCTTATAAATTCTCCTGTGCAGTGCCTGAACAGGGACGGCAATACTAGGTAGTGTGCGGGCTGTTTGTCAAATTTTTGTGCTTGTAAACTCACAGGCCATCGTCACCAGAGCCAGCTGTATCGTGATTCTCTTCATTATAGCGATCATCTCAATTTCCTCGCTGGGGCAGACAGATAATTCCTTGCCGCGCTGCAAGCATGGAGGGCCTGACACGCAAGATTGACAAAACCTTGTCATTAAACCGTGAAATGCTGCTGGGATCGTTGTATTCCGTGGCTTTACGGCATATACTTTCGCCCGTTTTGCACGCATAAATACTGTAATTATTTCAATCAGTTTGCGCGAATTCGGAACTTATAGGTGTTCGAATCCAACGCAGCTCTCATTGGCCAACGCGACGGGCAGAAAGTGAACGATAATAGACCAAAGAATCTCGACATAAGCACCTTCAAGTATCCCTTGCCAGCAATCACATCCCTGTTACACCGACTTTCCGGTGCCTTCATTTTTGTCGGTGTCGCATTGATGTTGTATCTATTGGAATTGTCGCTGCAGTCCGAGTCCGGCTTCGCACTGGTGCAGGAGCTGCTCGATAATGTGTTGGTGAAACTAGCAGCCTGGGCGGTGCTCTCCGGGCTCCTGTATCACCTGATTGCGGGTATTAAACACCTGATCATGGATCTAGGTTACGGCGAGACGCTCAAGGGCGGCTTCATCGGTGCCTGTATAACCCTAGGGCTTTCCACAGTGGCGATAGTCATAGCAGGAGTCTGGATATGGTAACGAATGTTACGAACCTCGGCCGTTCCGGTCTCTACGATTGGATAATTCAACGTTTCAGCGCAATCATCCTCGCCGCGTATTCACTGTGCATACTAGCGAGCTTCGTTTTGAATCCGGATATGGATTACGCTAAGTGGAGTTCAATCTTTGAGAGCAACGCGATGCGCATGTTCAGCTTGATCACATTGTTCGCTCTCTGTGCTCATGCATGGATAGGAATGTGGACGATATCTACTGACTACATGACATCTTTGCAGCTCGGATCGAGCGCAACATTTTTTCGTTTACTGTTTCAGGCGGGCTGCGTGTTGTTGATCGCTGTGTATCTGCTGTGGGGCATTCAGATTTTCTGGGGTAATTAGATGACGGGCATGCGTACACTAACTTTCGATGCGGTAATTGTGGGCGGAGGCGGCGCCGGCATGCGAGCTGCTCTGCAACTTGCACAGTCAGGTTATAACACTGCGGTAATTACCAAGGTCTTTCCAACGAGATCACACACCGTTTCTGCGCAGGGTGGAATCACCTGTGCGATTGCTAGCGACGATCCCAACGACGATTGGCGCTGGCACATGTATGACACCGTTAAGGGTAGTGACTACATTGGCGACCAAGATGCTATCGAGTATATGTGCAGTGAAGGCCCCCAGACTGTCTTCGAGTTGGAGCACATGGGTTTACCTTTCTCAAGAACTGAGAATGGGCGCATCTATCAGCGGCCTTTCGGCGGTCAATCCAAAGATTTCGGGAAGGGCGGTCAGGCTGCAAGAACCTGCGCAGCAGCAGACAGAACGGGTCATGCTTTATTGCACACCCTGTATCAGGGGAACCTGAAGAACGATACTAAATTTTTAAACGAATGGTACGCAACTGACCTCGTAAAGAATCAAGACGGCGCCATAGTTGGCGTCATCGCAATTTGCATTGAGACTGGGGAAACGGTCTTTGTTAAATCCAAGGCTACAGTGTTCGCCACTGGCGGTGCTGGCCGTATTTACGCATCCACAACCAATGCGCTGATCAACACCGGCGACGGAGTAGGCATGGCACTGCGCGCGGGCTTTCCTGTGCAGGACATTGAGATGTGGCAATTCCATCCGACGGGAATCTACGGCGCAGGCACTCTCGTAACCGAGGGTTGTCGCGGCGAGGGCGGCTATCTAATCAACAAAGATGGCGAGCGATTCATGGAACGCTATGCCCCTAATGCAAAGGACCTTGCTGGTCGCGACGTGGTAGCTCGCTCTATGGTACTCGAGATTCTAGAGGGCCGAGGCTGCGGCGAAAATGGCGATCATGTCATGCTGAAGCTCGATCACCTGGGAGAAGAAGTACTAAACTCCAAGTTGCCAGGCATCTTGGAACTATCAAGAACCTTCGCCCATGTAGATCCAATTAAAGACCCGATACCAGTCGTGCCGACCTGTCACTATATGATGGGAGGTATTCCGACGAATGTGAACGGACAAGCGTTAACTCAAGATGAAAAGGGCGTCGATAAATTGATACCGGGCCTGTTCGCTGTAGGCGAAGTTGCCTGCGTGTCTGTTCATGGCGCTAATCGCTTGGGTGGAAATAGTCTCCTCGACCTTGTCGTTTTCGGTCGAGCTGCGGGTAAGCACATCGAAGAGATGCTGCGTCAGGGTGTGGAGCAGCGTGAGGCTTCCAGCACTGACATCGAACATGCACAAGACAGACTATCTCGACTTAACGAATCGAAATCCGGTGAGAGCGTTTCGGCTTTGCGAGCAGAATTGCAATCAACTATGCAGAATCACTTTGGCGTATTTCGTCGAGGCGATTTTATGCAGGATGGCATACAGAAATTGGCTAGCCTACGAGAGCGAATAGCTAACATACATCTCGAAGATAAGAGTCAGACTTTCAATACGGCGCGTATTGAAGCTTTGGAATTAGAGAACCTGTTCGAAGTTGCCGAGGCAACGGCCATCGCAGCCGAGGCGCGCAACGAAAGCAGGGGCGCCCACGCGCGGGATGATTTCCGCGATCGCGATGATAAAAACTGGCTGTGTCATTCGATGTATTTCCCAGCACAGAAAAGAGTCGGAAAGCGCGACGTAAACTTTAAACCGAAAACAGTCGATACGTTCGAGCCACAAGTTCGCTCCTACTGATCTGGAACGAAATCAAGAACTGAAGCAATGAGTAGTGCGCTGGGGTATTGCAGCACTAAAACTAAATGAATAAGCCTGCGCATAAAAGCTGCAGTCAAAGAAGGTGAGCCGTGTTAGTAAGCATATATCGCTACAATCCTGATACAGACGAGAAGCCAGTCATGAAGGATGTCGAGGTGCAGCTGCCCGAAGACAAAGACCTCATGGTGCTAGATGTATTGGAATTGGTAAAGCAGCAAGATCCAAGCGTCGTCTACCGCCGTTCCTGCAGAGAAGGCGTCTGCGGTTCCGACGGCATGAATATCAATGGCACCAACGGCCTTGCCTGCATCACTCCTATGTCTTCGGCTGTTAAGTCCGGCGGCAAACTAGTGCTTAGGCCCTTACCCGGACTGCCGGTTATTCGTGACCTGGTAGTGGATATGTCTATTTTCTACAAGCAGTACGAGAAAATTAAGCCGTATCTCATCAACGATAGCGCGCCCCCCTCTATGGAGCGGTTACAGTCGCCAGAGGACAGGGAGAAGCTAGACGGCCTATACGAATGTATCCTTTGCGCCTGTTGTAGCACGAATTGTCCCTCATTCTGGTGGAATCCAGATAAGTTCATCGGGCCTGCGGGTCTGCTGCAGGCATATAGATTCCTCGCTGATACTCGAGATACTGCCAACGCCGAAAGATTGGCTGAATTGGATGACCCCTTCAGTGTATTCCGCTGCCGGGGGATCATGAACTGCGTAGCGGTTTGCCCGAAGGGACTGAATCCCACTCGGGCGATTGGCCACATCCGTTCCATGTTAATTCAGCAGGGGACTTAATAGATCCTCGATTCATGTCGTATACCCATACAGCCCAGAGTCTCAACTCATCAAACTGGACACCGTCTAGAGAAATAGTATGCAAGACAACTTATTAGAAATTATGCGCAGCACCGGTCACCTCTCGGGGTCGAATTCTGCGTACGTCGAAGAGTTGTATGAGAATTTTCTATCAGATTCTGAATCTGTGCCTATTGAGTGGAAAGATTTCTTTCAATCGCTAGCTGCAGCCAACGATGACAAGAGACCTGATGTTTCTCACGCAGCAATAGAAAATGAGTTCAAGGCACTGGGAAAGATCAGCCGCTATGCACCTGTGCTAAGTAATGGCGCAGCGATACATCCCGATCATGAGAGCAAGCAAGTTCAGGTGCTGCATCTTATCAGTTCATATCGCGTCCGCGGTCACCAGAAGGCAGATCTGGACCCATTGTCCCTGATGTACCGAGAGCAGGTGCCAGATCTAGAACTCGAATTTCACGACCTCTCAGCTATAGACTTCTCGACAGTATTTCAGACTGGCTCGCTGTACATCAGCAAGGAAAGAGCAGCATTGCGGGAAATCGTAGACACCCTCGAGCGCATCTACTGTGCCTCGATCGGCTATGAGTTTATGCACATCGTTAACCTCGAAGAGAAACAGTGGATACAGCAGCGCATCGAGAGTAACGACGGAAATCCGGTTTTTGAGAGGGAAGTTAAGCGCCATCTCCTCGAGAGGCTAACTGCGGCAGAGGGATTGGAAAAACACTTAGACTCGAAGTATCCGGGGACTAAAAGATTCGGCCTCGAAGGCGGGGAAAGTCTGATACCGGCCTTGGATGAATTGGTTCAGCGAGCTGGGAAATATGGAGCGAAGGAAATAGTGCTGGGAATGGCCCACCGCGGCCGACTCAATGTCTTGGTAAATCTGTTGGGTAAGAACCCGGCAGATCTGTTCGACGAATTCGAAGGCAAGGCAGTCTATCAAAGTTCCGGTGACGTAAAGTATCACCAGGGATTTTCTTCTAACATCATGACCGCCGGCGGCGAAGTCCATATGGCTATGGCATTCAATCCCTCACACCTGGAGATCGTCGCTCCCGTAGTAGAGGGTTCCGTCCGTGCCAGACAGTTTCGTCGTAAGGATAAAGAAGGCCACCTGGTACTGCCGATAATCATCCACGGCGATGCGGCATTTGCCGGACAGGGCGTAGTCATGGAGACTTTCCAGATGTCTCAGACTCGCGCCTACAAGACAGGCGGCACGGTTCATATCATTATCAATAATCAGGTTGGTTTCACTACCAGCCGGCAAGATGATGCACGCTCTACGGAATACTGCACGGATGTCGCGCGCATGATTCAGGCGCCGATCTTCCACGTGAACGCCGACGATCCGGAGGCGGTGTTGTTCGTTACACAGCTGGCCCTGGATTTCCGCTATAAGTTCCAGAAAGATGTAGTAATTGACCTGATCTGTTATCGACGTCGTGGTCATAACGAAACCGATGAGCCTTCGGCCACGCAGCCAATCATGTATGCCAAGATCAAGCGTCATAAGTCGACACGGGTACTCTATGCAGAGCGTCTCGATAGAGAGGGCGTTGTAACGACCGAAGAATCCGACGATCTCAACTCGGTCTATAGGACGGCGCTGGACACTGGCGAGCATGTCGTTAAGAGCCTGGTGAAAGAACCCTCGATCGAATTATTCGTCGATTGGAGCCCCTACCTGGGCCACGACTGGAGTCCTTTCTTCAATACATCGATGCCCTTAAAGAACCTGCAGGAAATCGCCAAGAAGCTAGCTGTACTTCCGAAGGATTTTACTCTGCAACGTCAAGTGAAGCGGGTTATTGATGACCGAGCGAAGATGGCGGCCGGGGACATCCCCGTTGACTGGGGTTTCGCTGAAACACTCGCATACGCCAGCATTCTGACTACTGGCAATAAGATTCGTATTACCGGACAAGATGTGGGGCGCGGCACCTTTTCACATCGCCATGCGGTGCTATTTGACCAGAAAACAGGGAAGACGCACACGCCTCTTGAGAGCCTCACCGAGAAGCCTGAGAACTTTACGATATACGATTCTCTGCTATCGGAAGTTGCAGTGTTGGCCTTCGAGTATGGCTATGCGACTACGATGCCGAACGCTCTTGTGGTATGGGAAGCACAGTTTGGGGATTTCGCCAATTCGGCTCAGGTCGTAATTGATCAATTTATAACAAGTGGCGAGCATAAGTGGCAACGGCTGTGTGGACTAACGCTGTTGCTTCCACACGGCTATGAAGGACAGGGGCCTGAACATTCCTCTGCGCGCCTCGAACGTTTCTTGCAGCTGTGTGCCGAGCACAATATTCAAGTTTGTCTGCCTACAACATCGGCGCAGGTATTCCACATGCTGAGGAAGCAAGTGCTGTGCCCGCTGCGTAAGCCTCTTATAGTTATGTCTCCGAAGAGTCTGCTGCGACACAAAGAGTCGGTCTCATCCATGGAAGAACTCGCAGAGGGCAGTTTCCAGGTGGTGCTAGATGAGACCGACGATCTCGATCCGAAGAAAATTCGCAAACTAGTCATTTGTAGTGGCAAGGTCTATTACGACCTGAGGGCGGCACGACGCGAACGTGACATTAAAGATATTGCAATCATTCGGCTGGAACAGCTGTATCCGTTCCCGCATAACGAATTTGAGCAATGCCTGATTCAATATACAAATCTTACTCATATCGCATGGTGTCAGGAAGAACCGATGAATCAGGGTGCGTGGTATTCGAGTCAGCATCATTTGAGAAGTCCGATCCAGAACCATTTCCCTTCTGTCTGGCTTGAATATGTAGGCAGAGATGCATCTGCTGCAGCTGCCGCTGGCTATCCCGCGCTGCACCTGCGTCAACTAAACGAATTTATCGATAGAGCATTGAGCTAGCGTGTTCACGCACAGTAGAAGATGTTAGCAAGGACGAATTATGACAATTGAAATCAAAGCCCCCACATTACCCGAATCGGTACCCGATGGGACTATCGCTAACTGGTATAAGAACGTTGGCGATACCGTAGCTCGTGACGAGCTGCTCGTGGACATCGAGACTGACAAGGTGGTTATCGAGGTTGTGTCTCCGACAGACGGAACGCTGAAAGAGATCTTGAAAGATGCAGGGGAAACTATCGTAAGCAATCAGGCGATCGGTAGCGTTATGCCTGGCGACGGTAAAAAAGAGGCGGCTGCACCGAAGGCCGACTCTAATGCTGAGGCAACCGCCACTGAGCCCTCTTCGGAATCGACTCCAGCAGATACGCCAAGTGAAGCTGATGCGATCGTCAGCCCTGCCGCGAAGAAGTTAATGGATGAAAACAATCTAGACGTGGCCAGCATTAGTGGCAGCGGCAAGGATGGGCGAATAACTAAAGAAGATGTCCTGAAGGCCCTTGAGTCGAAATCGGCACCAGCATCTACTGACAGTAGCCCGAAGTCAGAATCACCGGAATCTAGCGGCGGCAGAATCGAAGAACGTGTGCCAATGAGTCGCCTCCGAGCGAAAGTTGCCGAACGCCTGCTTTCCGCAAGTCAGACAACGGCCATGCTCACGACTTTCAACGAAGTCAATATGCAGCCTGTTATGGAAATCCGCAATCGCTACAAAGAAGAATTCGAGAAGGCGCACGATGGTACTCGACTAGGCTTTATGTCTTTCTTCGTGCGCGCCAGTACAGAGGCATTGAAACGTTATCCCGCCGTGAATGCATCTCTGGATGGAGATGACATAATCTATCACGGCTATCAAGATATAGGCGTGGCTGTCTCCTCTCCGCGAGGACTCGTCGTACCGGTGTTGCGCAGCGTAGACAACATGGGGTTGGCTCAGATTGAGAAGGAGATCAGGCAGTTCGGCTTGAAGGCGAAGGATGGCAAGCTAGCCATTGAAGATATGTTAGGTGGTACTTTTACCATTTCGAATGGTGGAGTATTCGGATCGCTGTTATCTACTCCGATACTGAATCCGCCGCAGACGGCGATACTGGGAATGCACAAAATCCAAGAGCGTCCTATGGCTGTCTCAGGCGAAGTGAAAATTTTACCAATGATGTATCTCGCACTTTCTTACGATCACAGAATGATCGATGGTAAAGAGGCGGTACAGTTTTTAGTTACGGTAAAAGAGTTATTAGAGGATCCAACTCGGCTCCTCTTGGAAATATAAATAGAGTATGACATTGGAGATTGCGAACCACTCGTCTCGCATCTAATTTCAGAATTGAGAAGGATTTATGGCAAAAGAATATGATGTTGTAGTTATTGGTTCGGGCCCAGCAGGTTATGTTGCTGCAATTCGCTGCGCACAACTGGGTTTCAAGACTGCCTGTATTGAGAAATGGCTAAACAAGAAAGACAAAACCGTCTATGGCGGCACCTGTCTTAATGTTGGCTGCATTCCCTCAAAGGCCTTGTTAGATAGCTCTCACAAGTTCGTTGAGGCACAAGATCATTTTTCCACACATGGCATTAGTGTGGGCAAAGTGGCCATCGACGTGCCAGCGATGATAGCCCGCAAGGACAAGGTGGTTGACCAACTTACATCGGGCGTTCAAGGATTGTTCGTAGCGAATAAAGTCGAGGGCATAGCAGGCACTGGCAAAGTTACAGGCAAAAATAAAGTTACAGTTACTGACAGGGACGGCAAGCAGGAAGAGTTGACTGCTAAGCACATCATAGTCGCTGCTGGCTCTGTGCCTATCGACATTCCGCCCACGCCCCTCGATCATGACACGATTGTAGATTCGACTGGCGCATTGGAGTTTCAAGAAGTACCGAAAAGACTTGGCGTCATCGGTGCCGGAGTCATCGGTTTAGAACTGGGTAGTGTTTGGGCAAGACTAGGAGCGAAGGTCACCGTTCTTGAAGCCATGGACGATTTTCTGCCCATGGTCGATCGCCAGATCGCGAAAGAATCCTTGAAGATTCTGACCAAACAAGGTCTCGAGATCAAGATGGGCAGCCGAGTTACTGGCAGCAAGCTTGGCAAAGGTGCCAAGAAGTCGGTCACTGTGGAGTACACCGATAAAGACGGCGAACAAAAAGAGACATTCGATAAGCTCATCGTAGCCGTAGGTCGCAGACCATTCACCGACTCCCTGCTGGATGAATCTGTAGGCGTGGAAGTCGACGATCGCGGATTCATTAAAGTGAACGATCAATGCGCGACTAATATTCCATCGATCTTTGCCGTGGGGGACGTGGTGCGTGGCCCGATGCTTGCGCACAAAGGCATGGAAGAAGGGGTCATGGTAGCGGAGCGGCTTGCGGACAAGAAGACGCAAGTAAATTACGACTTGGTTCCATCGGTGATCTATACCCATCCTGAGATTGCCTGGGTCGGTAAGAATGAGGAAGAGCTAAAAGCAGAGGGCGTTGATATGAATATCGGCGTTTTCCCCTTTGCTGCCAGCGGTCGCGCACTCGCAGCGAATGATGCCGATGGCATGGTGAAGCTGATTGCCGACGCCAAATCCGATCGCATACTCGGTTGCCACATAGTCGGCGCCAGCGCTGCGGACTTACTGCAACAGATCGTTATCGCCATGGAGTTTAGCGCAAGCGCTGAAGATATCGGCCTCACGATGTTTTCGCATCCGGCGCTATCTGAAGCTGTACACGAGGCAGCTCTGGCTGCGAATGGTCATGCCATACACATTGGAAATCGCAAACGCCGCAAGTAAATTTAGTCTGCTGAGTTTGTGTGCAAGCAAGTTAGGGAAACGGAGCATAAATGAATCTACATGAATATCAGGCGAAGCAACTCTTTGCCGAATACGGACTGCCAGTCTCGGCAGGCATTGCTGTGGACACAGCGCCCGAAGCAGCCGCCGCTGCCAAGAAAATTGGTGGTAGCAAATGGGTCGTGAAAGCACAGGTGCATGCCGGCGGTCGCGGTAAGGCGGGGGGCGTGAAGCTAGTTGACTCGCCTGAGGCTGCAGAGGCCTTTGCCGAGCAGTGGTTAGGTAAGAAAATGGTTACCTACCAGACCGACGCGGGAGGTCAGCCGGTCAGCAAAATCCTCGTAGAGACTTGTACCGATATTGCTCAGGAACTCTACCTCGGCGCGGTAATCGATAGATCAACCAGACGTATCGTCTTTATGGCATCCGTCGAAGGCGGCGTAGAAATAGAGAAGGTAGCTGCCGAAACCCCAGAGAAAATATTGAAGGCGAGCATAGACCCACTTACCGGCGCACAGCCTTATCAGGCAAGAGACTTAGCTTTTCGATTGGGATTGGAAGGCGCACAGATTAAGCAATTTACAAACCTGTTCCTAGGATTAGCGAAGCTGTTTCAGGATATGGACTTGGCGCTTTTGGAGATTAACCCTCTAGTAATAACCGACGAAGGAAATCTTCATTGCCTGGACGGAAAAATCAACATAGATGGCAATGCACTGTATCGTCAGCCGAAACTGAGAGAGATGCACGATGCGAGTCAGGACGATGAGCGAGAAGCACAGGCGGCCGAATGGGATCTCAACTATGTGGCGCTGGATGGCAATATAGGTTGCATGGTCAATGGAGCCGGACTGGCGATGGGTACCATGGATATAGTGCAGTTGCATGGAGGCAGCCCTGCCAATTTCCTCGATGTGGGAGGTGGTGCAACGAAAGAGCGTGTAACCGAGGCATTTAAGATTATCCTTTCCGATGAGAATGTAGCGGCTGTACTGGTGAATATATTCGGTGGAATCGTTCGCTGCGACCTGATCGCCGAGGGCGTAGTAGGTGCAGTCAACGAGGTTGGAGTAGAAGTACCAGTGGTAGTTCGACTGGAAGGAAACAATGCAGAATTGGGCAGGGAAGTATTAAAGAAGAGTGGCCTCAACATCATCGCCGCCACGAGCCTTTCCGATGCAGCCGAAAAAGTTGTCGCCGCAGCCGGAGGTACAAAATGAGTATATTAGTCGATAAGAACACGAAGGTTATCTGCCAGGGTTTCACCGGCGCGCAGGGCACATTCCACTCGGAACAGGCCATCGAGTACGGCACGAAGATGGTGGGAGGCGTAACGCCGGGCAAGGGTGGACAAGTGCACCTCGACCTGCCGGTATTTAATACAGTACAGGAAGCCTTCGACAAAACCGGAGCAGATGCATCCGTCATCTATGTCCCGGCGCCATTCTGTAAGGACTCAATTCTCGAGGCGGCCAACTCCGGCATCAAACTCATCGTCTGTATCACCGAAGGGATTCCGACCCTCGACATGCTGGTAGCAAAAGAGAAGTGCGATCAATTGGGCGTGCAACTAATTGGGCCAAACTGCCCAGGCGTGATTACGCCTGGCGAGTGCAAGATTGGCATCATGCCCGGTCATATTCACCTGCCAGGAAAGGTCGGTATCGTGTCACGCTCTGGAACGCTGACCTACGAGGCCGTAAAGCAGACCACCGATCACGGCTTCGGGCAATCCTCATGCGTCGGCATCGGCGGCGATCCAATTCCCGGATCAAATTTTATCGATATACTGTCTCTGTTTGAGGCAGATGCCCAGACCGAAGCCATTGTAATGATTGGAGAAATTGGCGGCACAGCGGAAGAAGAGGCCGCAGCCTTTATCAAGTCCAATGTGAGCAAGCCAGTCGTTGCCTATATCGCTGGCGTAACGGCACCTCCGGGTAAGCGCATGGGTCATGCCGGCGCGATCATCTCCGGCGGAAAGGGAACAGCGGACGAGAAATTTGCTGCTCTCCAAGATGCCGGTGTTAAGACCGTTCGTTCACTAGCTGAAATTGGAAACGGACTCTCTGAAATAACTGGTTGGTAATTCCGACCAGTTTTTTTCCTGCAATTTTCCTCCCCGCAATCCCTCCATAGTATCGCAGCCATCGCGCTTAACTTTTCTGTTCTAAAAGGTTCTATAAGCGCGATGTTGTGTGATAGTCTTATTCGAAATTCATGCTTAATATGCTGAATTTAAGGGACTATTTAGCTACTAGTTTTTGAGCTAATAGCAAGGTCAATCGATTGGTTACGAAGCGTCTCAAACTGATCAAGTTTGGGTAGTTTGGTAACTAACGGCGGGCCTTATTTCATGGAAAACTGTTGGTCATGAGAGATTTAGAAAAATCACGAAATTCTCAGACAGTTATTTAGGTATCAGATATTTGATATTAGGAAAAATAATAGTTTGTCGCGTCTGGATTAGTAACTGCTGAATTCTCGATCAACAGTAGCAACTTGATAGTTCAGATCTGATTATTTAACAAGAAAATAGGATGGCACATGAAAAACCGTCGAAATACAAATATGAGTATGACTGCTCTAGCATTGCTCATGTCTTGCATCATGGCTTCGGCTCAGGCTGCGGAAATTCTCGTAGACAGCAGTATTCTTGATCAAGCAATGGACGTTATTGGGGAGAAGAACAGCGAAGCTGCTGCGGCTCAGGAAGAGATCAACCGATTAGCGAATTCAACGAGTTCCACGTTTGAAGATTTTAAGCGGCAGAACGATGCATTAGAGGCACTGCTTGTGCTCAATGCCGGTTTCCGCAAGTCAGTTTCGATTCAAGAGGAGAACATCGCAACTCTTGATGAATCAATTGCAAGCGTCGAATCGATCACTAGAGAGATTCCACTGCTAATGGAGAAGATGCTCTCCAGCATCGAACAGTTCATCGAATTGGACTATCCCTTCCAGGTTGACGAGCGTGCCAACCGTCTTCGTTTCGCCAGAGCCGCAATCGATAATCCCGATGTTTCCATCGCGGAAAAATTTCGTCAAGTTTTGGTCATATACCAGAACGAGTCACAATACGGTCGCACCAACGCGACCTACCCAGACGTAATCGAGATTGGTGGCGCTGAGCGCGATGTAAACATCGTCCGCATCGGTCGCGTTGCATTGATGTACCAATCGACTGACCGTCAGGTAACTGGCGCATGGGACAATAACGCACGTCAGTGGGTTGAACTGCCTGCGGGCGAGTACAGAACTGCTGTGCAAACTGCGATCCGTGTAGCATCAAATCTGGATGCTCCAAAAATCATTGAACTGCCTGTGTTGGCACCGGAGGTGGCACAATGAGAACCTTGATTAAGATTACTGGCCTAACAGCTGCGGTTTGTGCGTTAGGACTGACTTCTAATTTGGTGTTGGCGCAAAACGCTACTTCTCTGTCCGGTCTTCTCGATCTAGTTGAGAATGATCGCGTTTCCGAGTCTGCTGAATACCGTCAGCGTCAACAGGAATTCCAGTCGAACGCGAATCGGCAGCAACAGATTCTCGACACTACCAATGAGCGCATTGTCGAACAGGAGCAAGAGCAGTCAAACCTTAGTGACCAGTTCGAAGCTAACGAAATCATCATCCGCGACAAGCGCGACATCCTACGCGATCGCCGCGGTGACTTGAACGAACTGTTCGGCACACTACAAGGCGTTGCCGGTGACTTCCTGAGTACTTTCGACGACTCTCTGATCAGTGCGCAGTTTCCGGGCCGATCTGAGTTTGTAGAGGGCTTCATCGAGAAAGCTGGTAGCACTATCGAGCAGCTGAACCCAGAAGAAATAGAGCGCTTCTGGTTCTATATGCAGCAAGAGATAGTCGAGTCGGCTCGTGTTGCAAAATTCAATGCCGATGTGGCATTGCCTACAGGCGAGACAGTAAACCGCAGCGTCGTTCGCATCGGTAACTTCAATGCGATCTCTGAAGGCGAGTATCTGAGCTATGATGGCGATATCGGCCACCTACAGGTACTACCTCGGCAGCCAGATGGCGGCTTGTTAAGCGCGGCAGCAGCACTGGAAAATTCTTCCAGTGGCTTCACTAAGGTGGGCATCGACCCTACAGGTGGTGTAGGTGGTCAGGTTATGGCCAACCTGGTTAACTTCCCATCTGTCGAAGAGCAGGTTAGAAATAACTCAGGAACCATCGGCTTCATCATCATCGGTGTTGGTATCGTCGGCATCCTAATCGGCTTCCTGCGACTCCTTATATTGAGTCTCGTCTCGATCAAGGTGCGTAGTCAGCTTAAGAGTGACAAGGCTTCTAAGAACAATCCACTGGGTCGTGTCTTGCTAGTGGCTGAGTCCAATCCGACGGCAGACACTGAGACTCTGGAGCTGAAACTTGGCGAAGCGATTCTCCAAGAAACGCCTTCTCTGGAGAGTATGCTTACTTTGATCAAGATGATTGCGACAATCGCTCCGCTCGGCGGATTGCTTGGTACGGTAACCGGTATGATTACCGTGTTCCAGCAGATCACTGTATACGGTGCTGGTGATCCGACGATCATGGCTGGCGGTATTTCGTCCGCATTGATGACCACGGTATTGGGTATCGTCGTAGCGATTCCAACTATCTTCATGCATACAGTTGTGAAGAGCCGCGCCGACAATATCATTCATATCCTGGAAGAACAGGCTACGGGAATGATTGCGCAGAAAGCCGAGCAGTCTGCGGCTAGATAATCC
The DNA here is from genome assembly GCA_963976555.1 of uncultured Gammaproteobacteria bacterium. Taxonomy (GTDB): domain Bacteria; phylum Pseudomonadota; class Gammaproteobacteria; order Pseudomonadales; family Pseudohongiellaceae; genus UBA9145. Next base: position 16,311 of record CAXBLN010000012.1, on the reverse strand, counting down.
AGTAAGCAGAGGAAGATACTATGTATTTTGCATTTCTGGACATTATTGACTCAGTGACACTTTTCATGGAGCGCGGCGGTCCGGTACTCACGATCATCGCCATGCTTCTTTTAGTTAAGTGGTCGCTAGTGTTCGAGAGAATCTGGTATTTGAATACTACCCATAAGGCCAACGTGAAGAACACGCTGGCCGAATGGAATGCACGCGCCGACACCAAGTCCTGGAGCGCGCATCAGATTCGTACCATGATGATTTCTAAAATTTCATTGGACGTGCGCAACACATTGCCGATTATTGAAGTACTGGTCACGATTTGTCCGCTACTGGGACTAATCGGGACAGTGACCGGCATGATCAATGTGTTTTTCGTAATGGCCGTAACGGGCGGTGGCGATGCCAAGTCAATGGCGGGTGGTGTCTCTATGGCAACCATTCCGACAATGGCGGGCATGGTTGGAGCTATCTCGGGTATTTTCGCCTCTAATTATCTGAAGGCGAAGGTAGATCGAGACTTGGAGCTTCTGGAAGACCATCTACCGTTAAGCGACTAATTAGCTAGTTGGGTCGATGCTCCAATATTTGAGCATCGACTCCTCATTAGTGTTGTACATTTTGATCGAGGTTATTGGAACCAAGGTGAAATAATGAAATCAGGTTTAATGAAAAAGAAGGACGAAGAAGAAGCAGGTGAGATCGATCTCACCCCCATGCTCGACGTTGTATTTATCCTTCTCATCTTTTTTATCGTGACTTCGGTGTTCGTAACCGAGGCCGGCATAGACGTCACCAAGCCCCAGGCATCAACATCCGAAGGCAAGAAGGGCGACTTAATACTTATAGCAGTAGGATCGGGCGGTGACATCTGGATCGATGGTGATCAGGTTGACCCGCGCTTTATTCGTTCACGCTTCGAATTACGACTAGCTGATGCGCCAAATTCAGCAGTGATAATTCAAGCAGACGCCGACGCAAACAATGAGCAGGTTATGCTTATTCTAGAGGCGGCCCGAGAAGCGAATATCCTAGACGTATCAATTTCAGCGGAGGCATAGACTATGATTATAATCAGATGGGCTATATCCATGGTTATGGCAGCCTGTATCACTTTAGGCCTGTTCTATTTCATGCAAGCCTTGATCGCTACTGGTGCACAACTCGACCAACGCGTAACTGTGGTAAAGATTGTCGACGCGACCATGCCGGAAATTGAACTGGAAGTTATCGAAGAGATCGATAAGCCGGAACTTATTCAAGATGACACAGAAGTTGTAGAAGATATCCCGGACAGACAGGTCAATCTTTCCGACGGACCGTCTCTCAACATCGAACGCGCTTCAGTTGAGATCGATACGGGCTTGCAGCTTAGTAACGCATCTATCTCTGCTACCGATGGCGATTTCCTGCCGTTGGTAGCCATCGCGCCACAATATCCGACCCGTGCCGCTCAACGTGGCATTGAAGGCTGGTGTTTGGTTAGCTTCACGGTGGATGGGCTCGGCAATGTGGTCGAAGAGTCGATTGTCGTCGTCGATGCAGAACCTACTTCTATCTTCGATCGATCTTCTATTCGGGCCGCAGGAAGATTCAAGTTCCAGCCACGCGTTGTAGATGGGCAGGGCGTCGCGGTCGAAGATGTTCAATATGTGTTCCGCTATGAACTAGAGGACAATTAGGATGAGGCTACTTAATAAGCTTAAGCTAGGTTTTCTCGCAGCCATTCTTAGTATCGCTATGTTACCGATACAATTAGTCTCGGCTGGTGAGGAACAGCGCGCGCCTCCCGAGGCTCGTACGTCAGGCACTCTTGGCCCAGCCGTAATGCGTGCAATTTCCGAGATTCAGGAGCTCATGCAGCCCGAAGACGAGGGAGATGAACCGGATCTCGCTAGAGCGAAGATCGAACTGGACGACCTCCGTGATCGTCGTTACGAACGTATGAACGACTTCGAGAGATCCACTCTGCTGAATTTCTATACGAATTATTATCTCAATATCGAAGACTACGCTGGAGCTATTGGCATCTTCGAACAAATGTTGACCGACATCGAGACACTTCGTTCCGACATACGCCTGCGTACGCATCGCTCGCTAGGGCAACTCTACGCTTCTGAGGAGAACTGGCAGGGTTCTGTCGATAACTACGAGCAGTGGCGCAACCTGTCTGAAACCGAGGACGAGATCGTTTACAGAGGCCTCTCCTATGCCCACTATCAAATGGAGAACTTCGCAGAGGCCGTGCCATTTTGGCTAGCCAGAATGGAGCTAATGCTACAAGCTGGAGAGACACTCGAGAGAGAAGACTATGCCTATCTGAATGGTCTGTATTTCACGCTAGAAGACTTCCCCGCAGCGTTGGATCTCACCAAGACCATGATCGTATTATTCGACAACAAGACGGATTGGCAGAACCTTAGCGCGATCTATTCGAGTCTGGAGAGAGAAGACCGAGGCCTACAGGCACTGAACCTCTATTATCTGCGCGGCATGATGGACGATGACACGCGCTACATCAATCTCGCTCAATCCCTCGCTGGTATTGATATGCCTTACTCTGGGGGTAAGATACTCGCAGAAGGTATGGACAAAGAGATCGTGGAAAGTGACGAGGAAAATTTGACCAGACTTACTCAGATGCACCTGATGGCCAGTTCCTACGAAGAGGCCGTAGAGCCGGCGACTGCAGCCGCTGAGGCAGACGAGACGGGCAACGGATTCGATACGCTGGGATACATCTACTATGTGATGCATGACTACGAAGCAGCGGCTGAAGCCTTTCAGTCAGCCATAGATAAGGGCGGTCTCAACGACCGCTCCGATACATTGATGTTTCTAGCTAGAGCACAACTCGAGTTGCAGAATTTCGATGCAGCGCAAGAAGCAGCTACAGATGCAGCCGATGCCGGGGACGAGCGTGCAAGTAATTCGGCCCGCGACTTCATTAGAATGATCGATGGTCGTCGGTCTTACCACGACACAATTGCGAGCCGTAAGGCAGATGCCATTGATTTCTATCAGCCGTATCCGCCATTGCAGTAGTATCGCGACGTCTAGCTTGAAAAATTAGGCGACGACCCCATAAAGACCCAATCATGCAGTTAACTGCTTGATTGGGTTTTTTTATGAGCCGCGATTCAGTGACGGCCAACAGAATTTACGAGGAAAGCTACATGCCAGCAAAGACAGCGGAAACCAGAGGATTCGAGACCGAAGCGAAACAGCTACTGCACTTGATGATTCACTCTCTCTATAGCAACAAGGAAATTTTCCTCAGAGAGCTTATATCGAATGCATCCGATGCCGCAGATAAACTGAGATTCGCAGCACTATCCGACCCCGAATTATTAGTCAGCGGCGGCGATCCAAAAGTTCAGATCGACTTCGACAGCGAGAAGAACACGCTCACCATCAGTGATAACGGCATTGGAATGACCAGGGATGAGGTGATCAGCAATCTTGGTACGATCGCAAAATCCGGGACAGCTCAGTTCCTGGAGTCTCTAACCGGCGATCAGAAAAAGGATTCTCAATTGATAGGCCAGTTTGGCGTGGGCTTCTACTCTGCGTTCATAGTCGCCGACGAAGTCACGGTTCTAACCCGTAAGGCCGGAACAGGAGAAGACGAGGCAACACTATGGACGTCGAAGGGCGAAGCGGATTACTCACTAGAGGCCGCTAGCAAGGCCACTGCCGGCACCGAGATTACCTTACATCTGAAGAGTGAGGAAAAAGAGTACGCTGAAGGCTATCGACTACGCAGCATCGTGAAGAAATACGCCGATCACATCTCCATCCCGGTGATGATGGAGAAGCAAGACATGGGCGCCGATGAAGATGGCGAGGCGGCCGATGGAGATGAAAAGAAAGAGCTTGCGAAGGAATATGAGGCGATTAACGAAGCAAAGGCCCTGTGGACTCGGTCTCGCAAAGATGTGAAGGCGGATGAATACAAGGAATTCTACAAGTCGGTCAGCCATGACTTCGAGGATCCTCTTGACTGGAGCCACAATAAAGTTGAAGGAAAGCTTGAGTACACCAGCTTGCTGTATATACCAGCTCGCGCGCCTTATGATTTATGGAACAGAGACTCGGCAAGTGGCCTGAAGCTCTATGTGCAGCGCGTATTTATCATGGACGATGCCGAGCAGTTCCTTCCTCTGTATCTGCGATTCATGAAGGGGGTCGTAGATTCTAACGATATTTCGCTCAACGTTTCTCGCGAGATCCTGCAGAAAGACCCGGTAGTAGATTCCATGCGCGGCGCACTGACGAAGCGCGCGTTGGATATGCTGGAGAAAATGCGCAAGAAGGATAAGGAAAAATACAACAAGTTTTGGGATGAGTTTGGCCAGGCGCTAAAAGAAGGTCCTGCAGAGGACTTTGCTAACAAGGAGAAGGTCGCAAAGCTGCTGCAGTTTACGACAACGAATTCAGAGAGCAACAAGCAGGATCAAGGCCTGGAAGACTATGTTTCCCGCATGAAAGAAGACCAGGAGAAAATCTACTATCTGGTTGCAGAGTCAGCGAAGGCCGGTCGGAATAGCCCGCATCTGGAAATATTCCGAAAGAAGGGCATCGAAGTAATTCTCATGCATGACCGAATCGATGAATGGCTGATGAGCCACCTGCAAGAATTCGACGGTCACAGATTCCAGGATATAAGTCGCGGTGAGTTAGACCTTGGCAAGCTCGAAGACGAGGCGGATAAAGAAGTACAAGAGAAGACCGAGAAAGAATTTGGCAAACTGGTTGAGCGAATCAAAGAGCAGTTGGGTGACAAGGTGAAAGAGGTCCGTGTCACTCACCGGCTCACCGACTCACCGGCATGCCTGGCGGTCGATGATCACGACATGGGTATGCAGATGCGGAAAATAATGGAAGCATCAGGTCAGGCGGTACCCGAAACGAAGCCGATATTCGAGGTCAATCCAACTCATCCATTGGTGGTTAAGCTCGATAAGGAGGCGGACGAAGATCGCTTCGCCGACATCGTCTCCATCCTTTTTGGTCAAGCTGGACTCGCCGATGGCGTGCAATTGGAAGATCCTGCTGACTTTTCCACGCGGCTGAATAAGCTGCTTCTGGAGCTTGTGGACTAGGCCTCAAGGGCGATAACAAGTGTATGACAATGTCACAGCAGGAACGCTTGCTGTGACATTGTGACTACATCTGCTCCAGTGTTTCTATGCCGAGCAGGTTTAATCCTTGTTGCAAGGTTTCGGCCGTAAGCGAAGAGAGTGCAAGCCTCGAATCCCTCAATTCAGGATCCGCCTTTAGGATTGGACAAGATTCATAGAAGCGCATGAACTGTCCTGCGAGTTCATAGAGGTAGTTACAGAGGAAATTGGGATAGCAGTCTCGCGCAACCATGTCGATAATTTCGGGCAGCTGCAGAATCTTCAACAATAGAGTTCTCTCAGCAGGCTCCGAAACAGACGTGATCTTCACACCCTCCAGGCTCGACTCATGTTTGCGCAGGATGCTGCGTATCCTGGCGTAGGCATACATCAGATACGGCGCAGTATTGCCTTCGAAAGACAGCATACTCGACCAGTCGAATACATAGTCGCTGGTTCTGTTCTTCGACAGGTCGGCGTACTTGATAGCGGCGATGCCTACCTTCTCGGCAATCTCTGTATATGCAGATTCTTCGAGATTTGGGTTCTTCTCTTTTACCAGTTCATAGGCTCGATGAATTCCTTCATCCAACAAGTCTACAAGTTTTATCGTATCTCCTGAACGGGTCTTAAAAGGCTTGCCATCGCTTCCCATCATCGTGCCGTAGGCGACATGCTCCAGTGAAATGCCCTCAGATGCGAAACCCGCGGCTCGCGCTACGGCGAAGACTTGCTGGAAATGTAGCGACTGTCTCGCGTCGACTACATATAACGAGCGTTGTGCCTCTAATTCGAACGAACGATATTGAACCGCTGCCAAATCGGTCGTGGCATAGAGATAGCCGCCGTCTGTTTTCTGAATGATGACAGGCAGCGGCTCGCCGTCTTTGCCTGTAAATTCCGGCAGAAATACGCAGCGCGCGCCATCGGAAATTGATAGAAGAGACGCGTCTTCTAATTTTCTAACCACACCCTCAAGCTCCTTGTTATAGAAACTTTCAGGCTTGAGGTCCTTTTTACTTAGAGTAACATTCAGCTTGTCGTATATTGACTGACAGTGTTTGAGTGACTCATCAATGAACTGCTGCCATGCGACTAGATGTTCTTCGTCGCCACCTTGAAGCTTCACGACACTTGAGCGCGCCGTGTCGGCGAATTCCGGGTCTGCGTCGAATCGTTCTTTAGCTGCTCGATAAAACGATTCGAGGTCGGCGAGTTGGTTTGGAAGATCACCCTGTGCTGCACTTAGCTCGCGCATATAGGAAATCAACATACCGAATTGCGTTCCCCAATCGCCAACGTGATTCTGCCTTATGATTTCGTGTCCCTGTCTCTCCAGAACCCTTGCAAGGCAATCGCCTATAATCGTGCCGCGTAGATGGCCTACGTGCATTTCCTTAGCGAGATTGGGCGACGAATAATCTACGACGATCTTTTCTTTGTGGGCTGTGCCTGGAATGAGTTGTGTTAGGTCGGCACGAATCTCGTCGCCGCGATCAATCAAGGCAGAATCAGAAAGATGTATATTGATGAATCCGGGGCCAGCTACTTCTAATTTAGAGATGAGCGGGTTGGAACGCGCGGAGATATTCTCGACAACCGCGGCAGCGAGTTCTCTGGGGTTGGTGCCCACTTTCTTGGCAACCGACATGATGCCATTGCTCTGATAATCACCAAACTCCGGCTTGGAGGCGGTGATCACATTAGGGTCACAGTGCTCGAGGCCAGAGACTTCGCTCAGGCATTCTCCCACGAGTTGGCTCAGTGTTTGTTTAAGAGTAATCATCGAATTAGACAAGCGCAAAAAGGAGGGGATTGTACACCATTATTCGAGACGCAGATTGATGTAAAATACCGAATATTCAGAATTTGTCCCAGTTGCCAGAGGAAGGCCGTGAAAAGCAATATTAGTGTCAGTGACGGTGTCCAGTTGGTTCGCGTCGAGAAGTCCCATATCGGTCAACGACTGGATAACTTCCTAATGAGGCACCTCAAGGGTGTCCCCAGGACGCGCATATACAGACTCATTCGCCGCGGTGAGGTCAGGGTCAATAAGAAGCGCTGTAAGCCAGAGCGTAAGCTGGATATCGGAGATGAGATTCGTATCCCACCCTATACGAGTAATTACAGTCCGCAGGCCGGCAAGCCAACTCCGGCGCTGCAGGAATTCCTGCTAAATAGCATTCTGTTTGAGAACGATCAGCTGCTAGTGATCAATAAACCAGCTGGGATGGCTGTCCATGGAGGCACCAATGTAGCCATGGGGCTGATCGAAGCGCTGCGTCAATGCAAGCCCGAATGGGGCGAATTAGAGTTAGCACACAGGATCGACAGGGCAACAACAGGCTGCCTTCTTGTTTCCAAGAACTCTATTATTTTAAAAGACTTACAAAGCCAATTTAAAGCAAAAAGTATTAAAAAACATTACCTTGCCCTGGTTTATGGACAGTGGCCAGAGTCCCTGAAAGTGGTCGACGCTCCGCTGCAGAAAGACCCCGTTAACGAAAACGAACGCATCGTGAGGGTGCTCGACAGCGGCAAGCCTTCCCTAACTCGTTTCTCGGTCAAGCAACACTTCCCCGGCGCCAGCCTGATGGAAGCGATGCCGGAGACTGGCCGCACCCACCAGATACGCGTGCACTGCCAGCATGCGGGTCACGGCATAGTGGGAGATGACAAGTACACATTTACGGCATCGAATGGAGTTCTCGAAAAGGTGAAGAACCTCTGTCTACACGCCTGGAAAATCGAATTTGAATTACCCGATCAGCCAGACACAGTTCGCGTGGAGGCGCCGATACCAAATCAACTCAATATACTTATACAATTACTGAGCAAATAGCTGTAAATACAGATAGTTACGTAGTTATATAGCTAGATAAGTTTTCGATAAATCTTTGACAGATGGCGGCCATACGCCTATTATGCGCGCCTGATGTCAGATAGCTCTATTCCAGCCTACGCGGACACCCGTAAAATCTTCCTCCAGCAGGGAGATATCAGCGGTTATCTGGGTCTGGATCGGCTGCCTCGCTTTAGCAAGGATCTGGCGGATTCTGTAGGCCGCGTGACTGTGCAGCTGAGCTTTAGGCTCAGCGACGCGAAAGAACGCTTAATTACCGGCTCATTACACGCCGAGGTAAACGTTTTCTGCCAGCGCTGTCTTAAGCCTCTAGCTATAGCGCTTTCGGACGACATAAAGCTGGCACTGGTACGAGATGAGGATGCCGCCAAGCGATTGGCCGCGGAACTGGATCCCTGGATCTGTGAGGATCACAAGCTCGACCTGGCAGAGATGATCGAAGAGCAGTTGATTCTATGTATGCCGCTAGTGAATTATCACGATACCGGCGAGTGCATGAACCGCAAGAATTTTGTAACGGCTGCGGCGCTAGAGAAGCAAGCTATCGCAGGCGAGTCACGGGAGAATCCGTTTGCAGTGCTTAAGTCACTTAAAGATGGTGACCCAAGTAATTGAAACAGTTAAAAGAATTTGTATTAGGAGATTGAAATGGCAGTTCAAAAAAGCAAGGTCACCCGTTCACGGCGTGACAAGCGACGAACGCATGATGCCCTTACTGGCCCAACGCTATCTACGGATAAGACCACGGGTGAGATCCACCGTCGTCACCACGTAACGGCCGATGGGTTCTACAAAGGCAAGAAAGTTCTGGATATCGGCGAAGACTAGGGCGCCCAGCCTTGAGTTGTCCTAAGCGCATAGCCATAGACGCTATGGGCGGAGATAGTGGCGTGATAGTTACTGTCCCTGCTGCTCTGCAAGCCCTGGAATTAAATTTCGATCTATCGGTCACTCTGGTAGGCGATAAAAGCCAAATAGAGCCCTTTCTGGACTCTGCTTCGCCCGCGCTCGTAGACAGGATTGAAATAGAGCATACGCTAGATCTGATAGCCGATGCCGACAAGCCGTCCCAAGTCTTACGCAGCGGCAAGTCATCCTCCATGTACAAAGCAGTTCAGCTCGTGAACACAGGCCATGTTCAGGCAATGGTAAGCGCAGGAAACACAGGCGCGTTACTGATGATCGGGCGACACCTGCTAAAAACCATCAGTGGTATTCAAAAACCTGCCATCGTCGCGAGCATTCCCGGATCGTCTCGTCAGAGCTATTTGCTGGACGTTGGCGCCAATCCGGAATGCGATGCGCAACAACTGTTCGAATTTGCCGTAATGGGCTCAGTATTGGCTGAATCGCTCGCAGGTGAGGTAGCCCGAGTAGGCCTGTTAAACATCGGCTCCGAGCAATTTAAAGGCACAGATAGTGTCCGTGATGCAGGCGACCTGATGAGCAGGTGTCCGGCATTCAATTATGTGGGGTTTATCGAGGCGAACGAGCTGTTTGAGGGCAAAGCCGACGTTGTCGTCTGTGATGGCTTCGTTGGCAATGTTGTAATTAAGACCAGCGCCGGCGTCGCTAACGTCGTGAAAAAACTGCTCTCTTCGCAGATATTTACAGATTCCAAAAACCCCGCCGAAAACGCCAGCAAGACCAAATTGTTCGCCAATCTGAGCGATCAGATAAGCCCACATCGATTCAATGGGGCTAGCCTGCTCGGCCTCCAGGGCAGCATCATCAAGAGTCACGGCAACGCGACGATAGAAGGCTTCACCTATGCGATTCGGCAGGCTGTCAGAGAGGCAGAAAACGCAGTCCCGGATTTGATAAGGGAAAAAGTAGCTGCCATCATTGAGGCCAGTTAGGCACAGTCAAAAGCGCGGCATGGGCTGGCATCTTCAAGTCCCCACAGAGGTATAAGAAAAATGAGTAAGATTGGCTTTGTTTTCCCGGGTCAGGGGTCTCAAAAACTGGGTATGCTGGCTGACCTGGCGGCGAGCTTTAGCGTCGTTGAAGAAACTTTCGCCGAGGCATCGTCTGCGTTAGGCATAGACCTTTGGGAAGTCTGCCAACAGGATCCGAATGAGCAGTTAAATCAGACACAGATTACGCAGCCTGCATTGCTAGCCGCTTCAGTCGCGGTTTGGCGAGTTTGGACTGCTGCCAAGGGAGCACAGCCATCAGTGTTCGCAGGGCACAGTCTCGGAGAATACTCGGCACTGGTCTGCTCTGGCGTGCTGCAGTTTGGCGACGCGATTCAACTGGTCCATCAGCGCGGGCTCTTCATGCAATCCGCAGTAAGCCCTGGCGCTGGCAAGATGGCGGCCATCATCGGACTCGATGACTCCAAGATTGCCGGGCTCTGCGAACAAGCCGCGCAGGGAAAAGTAGTCTCACCCGCGAATTTCAACTCGCCAGGTCAAACAGTCATCGCTGGCGACGCCGAGGCCGTCGAGAGAGCGATGGTACTGTGCAAGGATGCTGGCGCGAAGAGAGCCTTACCGCTGAATGTGAGTGTTCCTTCGCATTGTGCCCTCATGAAGCCTGCCGCCGAAAAGCTGGAGAGTGCGCTGGCTAAAGTACAATTCGGTAACGCCGGAATTCCGGTAATCCAGAACGTCAATGCGCAGACCTGCGATGATGCTCAAGAAATAAAGAAGAACTTAATAAAGCAGCTGTATGCTCCTGTATTGTGGGTAGATTCTGTAAAATTCATGCGCGCGGCGGGAGTCGATTCTGCTGTCGAATGTGGGCCAGGAAGAGTTTTGGCCGGGCTCATCAAGAGAATCGAGCCAGAGATTTCCTGTTTTGCCAGCGACGACGAAGCAAGCCTGAGCAGCGCAATCGAAGAGCTTTAGCTAGCGGCGCACTGTTAGTCATTTGAGAGAAGCATAATAAGGAACTAGATCATGAACGATTCAACGACAGTTGCGCTGGTAACTGGTGCAAGCAGGGGCATTGGCCGCGCAATAGCGCTGGATCTCGGGGAGCGCGGGTTTACGGTCATAGGTACTGCGACTTCCGCTTCCGGCGCAGAAAATATTAGCGCCTATCTAGCTGAGAATTCGGTAGCGGGTGAGGGCATGTGCCTGGATGTATCTTCCGATGAATCGGTAAGCAACATGATGGCCGCCATCTCTGAAAAATATGCGGCCCCCACAGTATTGGTGAACAACGCGGGCATCACCAAGGATAATCTGTTGATGCGGATGAAACCTGAGGAATGGTCAGATGTGATCGACACCAACCTCGGCTCAATGTATCGCCTGTGCAAGGCCTGCATGAAAGGCATGACAAAAGCGCGCTGGGGGAGAATCATCAACATCAGTTCCGTAGTGGGATCCAGCGGTAATGCAGGACAGTCTAACTACGCGGCTTCCAAAGCCGGTATCGAGGGATTCAGTCGCGCCCTGGCTAAAGAGATTGGTTCCCGAGGTATTACGGTAAATGCGGTTGCTCCGGGCTTTATCGCCACTGACATGACCAAGGACCTACCCGAGAAGCAGGCAGAGGCTCTGCTGGCATCGATCCCGTTAGGCAGGCTAGGACAACCTGAAGAGATCGCGGCGATGGTGGGTTTTCTGGCCTCCGATAGCGGCGCCTACATTACCGGAGAGACGCTACATGTGAACGGTGGCATGTATATGGCTTAGCTCTAAGTAATTGAGTTTTAAGAGGGTTTATGACGAAGGGCTTATTTTTTAATTTAGACATTACTTCGTATGGAAATAGAGGTAAACTTGCGACCTGAAATATCCGCTGGGTATCTTTAAGGCCTGAAAAAGGCGATAAATTAGTGGTGAGGATGTTCACTATTTATCGAGATGACCAATAACAGGGCTATTTAATAGGCCGCTGGCAACACCGCTAGAAATACAGTATTAGGAGCTAATAATAGATATGAGTAGCATTGAAGAGCGCGTTAAAAAAATTGTCTGCGAACAACTTGGCGTAAAGGAAGACGAAGTAAAACCTTCTGCTTCATTTGTAGAAGATTTAGGCGCTGATTCTTTAGATACCGTCGAACTGGTAATGGCTCTCGAAGAGGAATTCGAAACGGAAATTCCGGACGAAGAAGCCGAAAAAATTACCACTGTTCAATTGGCCTGTGACTATATCAATTCACACCTGTAACACTGAACACCAGCACGAAACAGAGCTACTCCAGTTCATTCTTGAGTAGCTTTTGTTTATCTGGCGCTTACTGTTTTTAGTCCGGAGATCAAAGCATTGGGTAGCAGAAGAGTAGTGGTGACTGGACTCGGTCTCATAACTCCAGTTGGAAATGATGTAGATTCAGCTTGGAATGCCATCGTCAATGGTCAGTCGGGCATCAATACGATTGAGCACTTCGACACTTCCGACTTCAGCACTCGATTTGGCGGGACCGTCAAAGGTTTTGACAGTACCGACTATATGTCTGCCAAGGAAGCGCGCCGCATGGATACATTCATGCACTACGGCATCGCCGCCGGCGTCCAGGCGATTCAAGACTCAGGGCTGGATGAAAGCAACCTCGATCCTGAACGTGGCGGCGTCGCTATTGGCTCGGGAATCGGCGGCATCGGCAGTATCGAAGAAACCACCCACATCATTAAGGAATTTGGCCCCCGGAAAGTCTCCCCCTTCTTCGTACCAGGCTCCATCGTCAATATGGTGGCCGGCGGTCTCTCTATTCGTTTCGGTTTACAGGGCCCCAATATCGCTGTCGTTACTGCCTGTACAACAGGTACTCACAATATTGGTATCGCTGCGAATATGATTGCGAATAATCAGGCTGAGGTTATGGTAGCCGGCGGCGCAGAGATGGCGACTACTCCAGTAGGGCTCGGCGGCTTCTGTGCCGCCCGCGCACTATCGCAGCGCAATGACGACCCCGAGCGGGCCAGCCGCCCTTGGGACAAAGACCGTGATGGCTTCGTTCTCAGCGATGGAGCCGGCATCATGGTACTGGAAGAATACGAACACGCGAAGAATCGTGGCGCTAAAATCTACGCTGAATTGCTAGGCTTCGGCATGAGTGGCGATGCCTATCACATGACATCTCCCTCCGAAGGCGGAGCCGGTGCGGCCCTGTGTATGAAAAATGCATTGCGCAGCGCCGGCCTGAATGCGTCCGATGTCGACTATGTGAATGCCCACGGCACATCAACGGTGGCTGGAGATATCGCCGAAACACACGCGATAAAATCTGTATTTGCCGATCACGCCAAGAAGCTCTGCGTTAGCTCAACAAAATCCATGATAGGACATCTCTTAGGCGCGTCCGGTTCTGTCGAGGCAATTGTATCGGTGCTGACACTTCGTGATCAGATTATCAGCCCGACTATCAACCTCGATAACCCCGATGAGGGTTGCGATCTAGACTATGTCCCCAATGAAAGCCGCGACAAAGAAGTTAACGTGGTCTTATCAAATTCGTTTGGCTTCGGCGGTACCAACGGCAGTCTGATCTTCTCTCGGTTGAAATAGCCTCGGCTCATGACACAGGGGCCCTTGCAGAGTTTAATAAACGGACGGCAAGCCCAGCACATCTCTGTCCGCGATCGCGGATTTCAGTACGGCGACGGCTGTTTCGAAACTGTTCGAATCATCGCCAATAAACCTATCCTCTGGCCAGCACATTTAGAACGGCTGCAACGTGCCTGCACTGTACTCAAGCTACCTGCAGACCTCGACGCTTTACAGAGCGAAATCTCAGCGATTCTGCAAAGTCAGGAACTTGCCCACGCTGTTCTGAAAGTGACTATCTCGCGGGGTGAAGGCGGGAGAGGATATAAACCTGCCAGTGCGCCCGACTGCACTCGCGTATTGCAGCTCTTCGACTATACCAGGCCAGACACCCACGTCGGCGCCAGAGTCATGGTCTGCCAGCATCGCTTGTCCGCTAGTGTGCAGCTTGCGGGCATTAAACATCTGAATCGACTCGATCAAGTCCTCGCCAGCGCTGAAATTCCCGAGGGCTTCGATGAGGGACTGTGTCTGGATCAGGACGGCTTTGTGGTGGAAGGATGCAAAAGCAATATAATACTGGTGGTCGATCAGGCAATGCTTGCGCCAGAACTTAGCCGCTGCGGCGTCGAGGGCGTCATGTTGAACCATCTCGTTACTGAATTTGCGAAGAGGGAGCACTCGGTAGCACGGAAAAGAATTACACTGGAGCAGTTGCAGCAGGCTGATGAAATTTTTCTCTGCAACAGTGTCTTCGGAGTCTGGCCGCTAGTCGAGCTTATAGACGAGAGCGCAGAATCATACTGGTCCTCAGAAATAGGACCGAATAGCAGGGCGGCCATGGCAATCGCAAACGAGTTGTTTCTCAATGATGACTAAGCTAATCAGGCGTAATCTGCTTTTCGCTGCTGCCGCGTTAGTAGTTCTCGGCTTAGCGCTTGCCCTCTACAGCTATAACTCCCTGTTCGCCGAGATCGACTTACCGTCTCGAAATTCGGCCTCAGATAATCCAATCAAATTAGATATCGTCACCGGCAGCTCTCTGTCTCGAGTTGCGCTCGATCTGCAGCAATCAGGATACTTGCGAAGCCCTATGATATTTAAGTTGTGGGCGCGGTTGTTGGGTTCAGATAACAAGATCCAAGCCGGGGAATACGAGTTGAATGCCGGTATAACACCGGCGGAACTACTCGAGAAGATAGTTCGCGGCGATTCGATTCAATACAGAATTACGCTTGTAGAGGGTTGGACATTTCGTCAGGCCTTGGAGGCAATATGGAATGCCACGAACATCACACCTCAACTTGATGGCCTGAGTCTTTCTGAGATCGCCGTGCGCATGAATTGGAATCATGAATATCCAGAGGGCCTGCTATATCCCGATACCTATTTCTATACTAAGGGCACAACAGACATCGAGTTGTTGAGCAGAGCGAATCTGCAACTGAATGCTGTGCTAAATCAGGCATGGGAGACGCGACTTGGAGCGTTACCCTATGCCAGCCCCTACGAGGCTCTCACCATGGCTTCCATCATAGAGAAGGAATCTGCTAGCAATAGTGAGCGCGAGCTTATCGCAGCTGTGTTTGTAGCTCGCATGGACCTGGGCATGAGGTTGCAATCTGACCCTACTGTCATCTATGGGATGGGTGATCGCTACGAAGGGAATATCCGTCGTGAAGATTTATTGGAGGAGACACCCTATAATACCTATCGTATTGCAGGTTTACCTCCTACGCCAATTGCGCTGAGCGGAAGACAATCTATCGTCGCTGCGCTTAATCCTGCGGCGTCTGATTATCTGTACTTCGTTGCAAAGGGCGATGGCAGCCATCAATTCTCCAGATCTTTGGATGAACACAATGCCGCAGTAAGGCAATATCAACTACGCTCTAATAATTAATTTTGCTATGCGTGACCTTAAGTTAAAGGCCAGGAACTAATGACACAATCTCGAGGACTCTTCCTTACACTTGAAGGAGTGGAAGGAGTAGGCAAAAGCACGAATATAGAATTCATGACCGAGCATCTTGAGAAGAAGGGGATCGACTACGTTCTGACAAGAGAGCCAGGTGGCACACTATTGGCCGAGAAGATCAGAGAGCTTCTATTAGATCTGCACGAAGAGCATATGTCAGAACTTACCGAGCTCCTACTCGTGTTTGCCGCAAGAGCGCAGCACATAGAGAAACTTATCGAGCCAGCTCTGGCCGCGGGAACGTGGGTACTCTGCGATCGATTTACGGACGCCACCTTTGCCTATCAGGGTGCTGGCAGAGGCTTGAGTATCGAGAAGATTGAGCAGTTACAGTCTATGGTGCAGGGATCCCTGCGACCCGATCTCACTATCATTCTGGACTTGGATCCGGCGATAGGTATGGAGCGCGCCAATAAACGCGGGGAACTAGATCGCTTCGAGCAAGAGAAGCAGAGTTTCTTCCGCTTAGTGAGGCAGGCTTATTTGGATATTGCTGCGGCCGAACCCGATCGCTGTTTGGTTATAGATGCTTCGAAACCTCTAGCGGAAGTAAAATCGGACCTAATAGAATCCCTCGAGAAAGGGCTTGCGAAGATCGACGGTAAAAGTACCCTCTGATGACTAACTTAAGGACAGGCGCGGCAGGCTCCATCACGGCACCACTACCCTGGCAGCTTTCGCAGTGGGCGCAATTAAGCCGCGGGTTCTCTGCCAGCACGCTGGCTCACGCCTATCTACTATGCGGTAGCGAAGGTCTTGGTAAATCCCTCTTCGCCGGGGCATTTGCCAAATATGCGCTGTGCATGAGTCCAATAAAGGCAGATAAAAGTTCATCAACTGAGATAAACATCGCCTGTGGAGAATGCAAAAACTGTCTCAAATGCGGAGTCGGCAATCATCCTGATATTATT
>CAXBLN010000011.1:0-40808 GCA_963976555.1 uncultured Gammaproteobacteria bacterium | reverse complement strand
TCTGTGTTCGGATCGCCGCTGTCGATCTGCACATGGAAGAGTTGATCGCTCTTCTGTGGTATGGGATTGCCGCCCATGACGTAGTTGAGTGTGAAGATTACCATGTAGGCGCCGACGCCGATGGAGATCGCTAACACCATCAGGCTGCTGAGTATGGGGTTTCGGCGATAGCTGAGCGCACTAAGACGAAGATAATAGAAAAACATAGGAGCATACTCCGCTGGGTTAACTAGGCCGCGCTCGCGGCTTCTTCTCGAATCGCTTCTTCTGTATTGCTGATGCGGCCGTCGAGAATGTGAATATTACGTTTGGACTGCGCCGCCAGAGACTGATCGTGGGTCACCATGATGATGGTCGTGCCGCCCTCGTTAATCTCTTCAAGTAATTCCATCACTCCCTGCGCCGTGTTCGAGTCCAGATTACCAGTCGGTTCGTCGGCGAGTAGGAACAGTGGCTCACCGACTAGCGCTCGCGCAATTGCTACCCGTTGCTGTTGGCCACCCGAGAGCTGCGCCGGCACGTGTTTGCGTCTTGCGAATAGACCGACGGATTCCAACGCCTTATCGATTCTCTCCTTGCGCTCGGAGCTCTTCATGCCACGATAGCGTAGCGGCACGTCGATGTTGTCGAACAGGTTGAGATCGGGCATCAGATTGAAACTCTGAAATATGAAACCTATCTTCTGATTGCGTAACTTCGCACGCGCATAATCCCGAAGTTGCGACACGTCGACACCATCTAAAAGGTACTGGCCGGAGCTGTGTGTTTCCAATAGCCCGGCGATGTTGAGGAAAGTTGTCTTGCCGCAGCCCGAGGGTCCGGTGATAGTCACGAACTCCCCCTGATCGACTGTTAGGGAAAAGTCATCCAGGGCGCAGGTTTCTACCATATCGGTGCGGAATACTTTGCGAATGTTTTTCATGTCTAGCATTGTTATGGCCTCGCTAATTGTTGATGAGTACGGCATCCGCACTATTGAAAAGATCGGTGCTGGAGATTACGATGGTTTCGCCGGGAGCTAGTCCCTGCAAGATTTCTATATTACTCAGGCTGGTCGCGCCGGTGCTTATAGAGCGTCGTCGTGCGATGCCTTCTTCTACTACGTAGGCAATGCGGCCATTGCCGCTATCGAAAAACTGTCCGCGTTGCACCATGGTCACGTCGAATTTTTCCTCGAGTAACACGCGTGTGGTAAGTCGCTGATTTTGGCGAAGGCCTTCGGGAACGTCGTCGTTGAAGCGAACCCGGCCGGTGACCTGATTGCTGATGATTTCTGGCGACACTGCAACCAGTGTAGAGTCGAATGTCTGTGAGCCGGCCCGAACTTCGGCCTGCATGCCAATAGCCAGATCGTCAGCATAGCTCTCAGAAATTTGTACCTCGACCTCGAACGCGGTGAGATCCACGACCGAGAGCACGGGTTGATTCTTGGCTACGTTAGTCTTTTGATCGACGGCGAGATTGCCGACGATGCCATTCACAGGCGAGGCGATGATTAATTCACCGACCTGACGACGCAGATCGTTTACCAGCAACTCCTGCTGCTGAACGCTGAGTTGGCGGGTTTGAAGTTCGAATTCCAGACGCTCGGCATCCAGTTCTGTGTCTAACAGGGAGTGCTTGTGCAGCAGTTCGGCTGTTTGTAGGTCGTCCTGTGCCTTCTCGTAGTCCACGGCGGTCATCGCACCTTGAGTGTAAGCGGTCTGAGCACGGGACATCTCTCGCTGCGCCGCTTTCAGAGCGATGGCGGCGGAGTCCTCACCCTTCTGGCTCTGCAGTTGTTGCTGCCGCGAGGTGATGCGTTGTCTTTGCAGTTCCACGTGCAGCGAGGAGAGCCGCGCCTGTTCCTGTAGCAATTGATTCTGTAGTTCCGGGCTATCGATTGTAGCGAGGGTCTGTCCTTCTTTTACCGAGTCGCCGGACTCTACCTCGAAGGTAATCGTGCCCGACTGTGTGGCATACAGGGTAGGGCTTACCGCCGCCACGACGCGACCTTGTACGGAGATGTCTCTGACGAAGTCGCCGCGCCTTACAACCGCCGTTCTGAGGCGCTCTGCGGAAACGGATTCCTGCGCTTGGCTCCAGCGGGAGACAGTGGGTGCTGCAACCCATGCGCCGAGGCCCAGGCAGAGTAGCAATGCGCCGATGGCGACAATTGTCTTCCTGTTCGACTTCGGCTCAAGGATGACGTCTTGAGAGGAGGTATCTGTTATTTTCACGCGATTACTCTCTTACTAATTATTGTTCTAAGGGCGCAGATTGAGCCGGCCACTTCTCGCTACTGTTGTTTAGACGGCAGCCAAGCGTGCATGGTTACATTCAATTTTGAGAATCGATTGAGGTGTCAGCAGACTCCCATCAGCCCCTATTCCTACTGTAAGCAAGAACAAAGCCAGAAAATAAAAGGCGTAAAAACAGAGGGATAGAGGGCTCTCGAGACAGTCTTGGAGCAGCACAGATGCAAAATTCGCCAATAAATGGCGTAAGCTGATAGTGACCGCGCTCGCTGGGAATCGAGGGGGATTAATGTCTGGGATAGTAATAGACGAAAATTAGCAGGAGCTGGTGACTAGCCATTGGCCCTAAGTTTGGTAATGGACTCATCGGACAGTGAGAGGAACCTCGAATGAGCGATTTATTTAGACTGAAAAATTTTCAGGAATTCAGACTCACCGGCAGGGGTACCGATCAATACTAGCTCTCCATCAGCGGGTAAGACGAAATCCGGGGTTGGGTTCGTCATGGTTTTACCGTCGCTATCGATTCCGATAATGCTGCAGGTCGTGCGATGGCGAATATTTGCTTCCGCTATGGTCTTGCCCGCTAGTTCTTTCGGCACCGACATCTTAAACACATCCAGGCCTTCGGCTATCATTAGCAAATCGCTTCGCTGCAAGAGATTGAACAAGGCGTTCGAGCCCATAGAGCTATAAGACATCACTATGTCGCAACCAGCCCTGTGCAGCGTGGCCACACTCTGCTCGAAGGTTGAACGACAGATAATTTGTATATCGGGTCGCACTAAACGACACAGTATAGTGAGGTAAATATTCGTCTCGTCATCGCGCGGTGTAATTATAACAGTCGGTGCATTCTCGATACCCGCGCGCTTCAACACTTCACGATCGGCAGCGGAACCATGGATCGCTTTGTTCGGATCCCGTATACGCTCATGCAATTGTTCAATGATGCAGTAGTCTATACCGCGCCGCTCCAGAGAGGCCGCAGTGGCGCGGCCTACTCGGCCACCGCCGACGATCACCACCGGGCCTGTCGAAGGCGACTCTTTGTCAGTTTTGAATTTGGTATTAAATTCGCGCAGCTGCTGAGTGGAGCCGGCTAGAACGAGTACCGTGTTTTTTTCGACGATGTTTTCCGGCTGGCCCACTTCAAAGTTGCCGCGCGCCCAGAATCCGACAATGCTAACACTGGTATCCCGTTGTGCTTTATCGTAGCCAATGCCCAATAGCGAAGTTCTATCGGCATCGACTTCCGCTATTAGCAGGTCGTCAATTCTACCCACTATGTGACTAAACTTGTTGCCGCCTTTTGCGCGCCTTGCCAGCGCCTCCGCCATAAGGTACGTGAGGTCGAGAACTCTGTTACAGCCAGCGAGTTTCAGAACATCTATAGATGCCTCCTCCCTTACTGTGGAGATAATCTGAGTTTCCTCGGTTATGCCTCGAGCTGTAAACACCACGGATGTGTTGACAATGTCGGAGCGAGTGGTTGCTACCATCGCTGCCCTCTCCACTCCTGCACGAATATAGGTGTCGGGATCATTGAACTCGCCGTGGATGGCATTGATGCCTTTATCATTGAGAAGTATGACCTCCTCCAGATCAGGAAGTACCAAGACATAGGGGTAATCGAACTGAGCGAGTTTGGCAATAAGTGCGGTTACCACCGGGCCATAGTACGTCAGAATCACATGGCCATTCATTTCAGCTGGGACTGTGCGGGGAACACGACTAGCGGCTCGAGACTCCATCCAAGGCTCGTAGAAGAGTTCGATGAAGGTGAAGGGGAGTAGGACGAGCATATAGATTATGCCGGACAGAAGCACCACTATCGAGTAGATGCGCCCAGCGTCTGTCTTAAAGGTAATATCTCCGTAGCCCAATGTAGACATCGTAGAGAGGGTCCAGTAAAACCCGGTGACGAAAGAGTGATGTTGCCCCTCATACGCCATTATTAATTGGAAGATGATGGCACAGCTCGTCACCAGTAGGCCAAGCGTGAGAATAAACTGTAGAAGTGCGCGAGCATTACGTTGCTTGAATAATGTCGAGATTTTTTGTGCTAACAGCGGTATGAACTTAGAATAATAAGCCTTTAAACTTCGTTCACTATTATTGCCTTCTTTTTCGCTCAAGATCGTAATTCCACATTCATGGATGCTAGCACGTGGAGGTTACCTTGTTATCACACTATTGCCTACCGAACCTTGATGAATGTTGGATTGATCTGGAACCCGTCCTGGTTTGTCAGCTTTAGCTAATCTTCTACTCATTGGCCATCCCTGCTATTCTCGATTAACAAGAAGTCTGTCAGGCGCCTCCGGGGCCGATTTTCTATTTTCCTCACCACACTATTGAGTACTACTTTTAGTAAACAGGACTAAGTTTGGCTTATGGAAAGTGCCGATATGAATTTTATCGAAGCATGGGTAGCAAGCCTGGAGTCGTGGCAGCGGCTGCTGCTGGTTCTGGCTGTTGCCGCTGGCGCTCACGTAGTAGTCACGTTGATCCGAAGGTTAACCAACTATTGGATGGGATTGTCGATACATCAGAATCGTCGTAAGGCGATATCGTTACTCAGTATCTTCTCTAGTACTCTGATCTTCATTTTCTACTTCGCAGCAATCGGATTTGCGCTCGCCGAATTGGGTGTGCCGATCGCGGCCTATTTTGCCAGTGCCTCAATTATTGGGCTCGCCGTGGGTTTCGGATCTCAGGGTCTGGTGCAGGATGTTGTCACCGGCCTTTCTTCTATTTTTTCGGATATCTATGACATAGGTGACATGGTGGAAATTGGCGGGCAGGTAGGTGTCGTAAAAAACATTGGCCTACGCTTTTTGGAAATCAACAATACCCTCGGCGCCAAAGTGACGATACCTAATCGTTCGATAACGAATGTGATCAACTACCGGCGCGGCTATATTCGTTGTATTACCGACATCACGCTTCCAGCTGACAGTAGTGGGGATATCCAGTCTTCGGTCATCGAGCGCCTCACACTCCTGGCCAATGGCGTGTATGAGCAGTTCCCTGGTATTTTGGTCACGCCGCCAAAAATTGAAGGGAGACAACAGAACAGTGGGGGCAGGAGCTATTTACGCATCAAGTTCCGAATCTGGCCCGGAAGGGGTGCTCCCATAGAGCAATCGTTCAGGCAGGAGGCGATTGCCGAGATGATCAAGATTGATGAAAAGTACAAGGACTGGATGGTGGCGGTCCACTACGAGGTTGAGCCATCCCGTTCTGGCAGGGTCTAGGGGCATGTGGTTCCGGGCAAGCTACGGAAGCGTTTCCATTGCCGTACGGATTTATCGCTTTTCTTCGGTACAATGCCCATGCGAGACTGCGCTTGTCCACAGCCTTTGTGCTTGCGGGCGCAGGCGATATAGGACTTAGCAAAATTATTAGGCAGTGTCTGACTTTAGAACTCGCAGTGAGGGCGATCTGGAATAAGCATGGAATTTGACGCACGAGAGCTAGGAGCACGATTGCTGGAATTGGTGACAACTATCACCGAGGCAGTTAGTGATCCCTATTTGGTCTTTCAGACCGCTATCATCGGTGGTGCCTATGTCATTTCACTTTACATACGCCGCCGCTCGGAACCCGTACTCGAGCAACAGGCTCGTAAGATCAAAGATAGTCCGGAATTGCTGCGAGTAATCGTTTCTCTGCTGCGCAGATTGGAATGGTTGTACTTCGCTATTATCAACGGTGTCGCCTGGTCACTGTTCCAGAATTTCGATTGGCCTAGTGCCTATCTGATCTACATCGCTATGCTGTTGTCGATGACCTGGTTGCTTATTACGGGTTGCTCGCAGACGATAAGAAACAGAGCGATGCGGCGCTTCGTCTCACTTGCAGCCTGGTTCTATGTGTCTATGATCACACTGGGAGTCGGAGGCAACGTTTCTGATTTGCTAGACACGGTGGGCTTCTCCATCACCGGCGGGTTTCGAATTTCTTTGCTCCTAATGGTGAAGGTAGTAGTAATCCTCGGCCTGGCTCTGTGGGGCTCAATAGTCCTTAGCAATTTTGTAGAGCGTCGTATTCAGCGCAACGAAGACCTCACTCCTGGGCTAAGACTGCTGATCGGAAAGATTTTCAGGATATCCTTGATCGTCCTGGCTGGAGTCATCGCCATCTCCGCGATTGGCATCGACCTAACCGTGCTTTCCGTGCTTACCGGCGCCATCGGTGTCGGCATCGGCTTCGGCTTACAGAAGGTCGTCTCGAACTTTATATCCGGCATCATCATCCTCGCTGATCGTTCGATTCGACCTGGAGATACGATCTCCCTGGGAGAGACCTTCGGCTGGATTCGTGAATTACGCGCTCGATTCGTCTCCGTTGTAACCCGCGACGGCCGCGAATATTTGATTCCAAATGAAGATTTTATAACACGCGAAGTGATTAACTGGTCATTCTCCGATGAGCTTGTGAGGCTAGAGGTAGAATTTGGTGTGGCCTACGAGTCTGATGCCCATCAGGTGACTGAGTTGGCGATTCAATCTGCGCTGAAAGTCGATCGAGTTATCAAGGATCAGCAGCCCATGTGCTGGATGACAAAGTTTGGCGACTCATCGTTAGATTTCGTGTTGCGTTTCTGGATAAGAGACCCCCAGGGAGGTCTCACGAATATCCGAGGACAGGTACTGATCGCGTTGTGGGATACTCTTAGAGAGAACGGCATAGTTATTCCATATCCTCATCGAGAAATCATCTACAAAAACTCGCCGAATTCCTGAAGCCTAGCCAATGTTTGAAGCCTTTCCAGATATTCCCAATCTACATGCGCTGTTCGCTCTCGTTATGATGGCGGTGGCACTATTTCTATTTACGAGAGAGCGTATTCGGCTGGAGATTTCTTCCCTGGCCATACTTATTATTCTCGCACTAACGTTCGCCCTGTTCCCGTTCGTCGATGAGGGGGTGGAATTCAACCCAACAGATTTCTTCCAGGGCTTCGGCCACGAGGCATTGATTGCTGTGTGCGCGCTCATGGTTCTAGGTCAGGGCTTGGTGAGCACCGGGGCGTTGAGCCCGGTCGGTCGAATTCTAGGCAGGGCCTGGGCTATATCTCCGTTTCTGTCTGCCTTCGCAACGCTTTTCGTTTGCGCGGTGCTCAGTGCTTTTATTAACAACACCCCAATCGTCATACTCCTGTTGCCTATACTCGTTAGTGTCTCGATAAGAGCGAACCTGCCGCCCTCAAAGCTGCTCATGCCTGTTGGCTTCGCTACAATCGTCGGTGGCATGACGACCACGATCGGGACGTCGACCAATTTGCTCGTGGTGAGTGTCGCCAATGAAATGGGTCTGGCGGAGATTGAGATGTTCGATTTTTTCGTACCGGCGTCCATCGCTGCTTCTGTCGCCTTAATTTACCTCTGGCTGATAGCGCCTCTGTTATTGCCGAAGCTCGACATCGATCTAACCGACAGCTCCCATCGGAGGTTTCAGGCGCGACTTATCATCAATGCGAATAGCCCTGCACTGGGCAAATCTCTGGCCGAGACCAGGGAGTTGGTAGGCAAAAAAATTAGTTTTGCGCGTATAAGAAGAGGCGATAACTATCTTTTGCCGCTGCCCACCGTAGTGTTGCACGAAGGCGATCAGATTCGCGTCGTCGACACGGCGGGCAAGATTAGAGAGGCCGCGGATATCCTGAAGGCTACGCTTTATTCCGGCGACTTATTAGTCGAGGATGATACGCCATTCATAGCCGACGATCAGATCGTAGCCGAGATTGCGATCGTCAGTGGTTCCGGTATCGCTGGGTTGAACCTGGGTTATGCGCGATTCCTCGATCAGTATCAGCTGCTGGTACTCGGACTGCACAGAGTAGGCCGGCACGACTGGAAGGATCACGAGGAGATAAAGGATACGACGCTGGAACCGGGTGATGTGCTGTTAGTGCAGGGCGGTCGGGAGAGCATACGTAACCTGAAGATGAGCCGGGAGTTTCTGGTTCTCGACGCGTCAGAGGAAGTCCCAGGCACACGCAAGGCACCTATCGCCTTGGCTACAATGGCTGGCGTGGTTGCAGTATCGGCATTCGCGATTGTGCCGATTGCGGTAAGCTCCATGGTGGGCGTGTTCATAATTATGGCGACACGAAGCCTCAATATAAGGTCGGCTATAAGGGCGATAAATTCAAAAGTGCTATTTGTTGTCGTAGCAAGCCTTGCCATTGGACAGTCTCTTGAGATCACTGGTGCATCAGAATACCTGGCGCAGATATTTCTCTACTTCTTCCGAGATTCTTCGCCTTCCTTCATCATGAGTGCCCTTATGCTGATGATGGGGATCATGACCAATATCGTATCTAACAACGCTGCAGCTGTGATCGGGACGCCTATCGCCATTGGCATAGCGCAGCAGCTGGGAGCGCCGCCTGAGGTATTCGTTCTCGCGGTACTGTTTGGTGCGAATCTTAGCTTCGCCACCCCGATGTCGTACAACACGAACCTGCTGGTGATGAGTGCAGGTAACTACTCCTTCAAAGATTTCGTAAAGGTCGGCGTTCCGCTGTCTATCTTGCTGTGGATAACGTACTCGATAATATTATCCGTGATGTATCTCTAGGCAGCCTGCCTGTCGATCTCGCCAACACGCAATCGTCGTTATAGATGCGATCTTAGCGCGCTTAACATCTTGGCGAACCGGTCCAGCACAGATGTCTCTTTCAGATCTCTGAATTCCCCCGCGTCGAAGAATGTTCCGAAGCAGTTGATGCAGGACTCGTATTTGATATGGTACTGGTCCTTATCTACCATCGGGATCATGCTGTGATTGCAGCGGGGACAATCGATGTTTTGCATGTCATTGTATTGCGAGCCGACTTGTTCACTACCGATGTCGATTATTTCCGAGCCCTTAATCTTCACAAGATCTTCCTTCTCAAGAAGGTCGAACCACAGGCCTTTGCAAGTATCGCAACGCTCAAATTCTATCGACTCGAAAGTCGCGGATGTTAGTTTTCCTGCACATTTTGGACAGTCCATAGCTCACCTCGTTCTTGAAATTCAGCCTGTAGATACAGGCAACAGGATATAGGTTCTTTAACCTTGTTTTTCAGTGTTTCTCGACATTCTTTTATGTACGCCACGGGTAAACGCAGAGAAATATCTTTCGAACAAATCGACGCCAACAAGGACCAGTACGATAACGATTGATAGTTTAATCGCGGTAGATACACTTACCGCCGCAATACAGACACCGATCGCGGCGAGGCCCCAGATCGTTGCAGCAGAGGTGACTCCCAACACGATTCCGTCTCTGGAGAGCATTACACCTGCGCCCAGAAAGCCAATTCCTGTGACGACCTGTCCAATAATCCGTGAAGGGTCGGTACTGTCCGTCGCAACGAACAGTGATGCGGCGACGAATATATAGGTACCGAGAATGATTAATGCGGAGGTGCGAATGCCGGCGGGTTTGCCCCGGAACTGTCTCTCGGATCCGATGATGAAGCCACAGAAAACTGCAGCACCAATATCTATCCAGCTAAAGGGTTCGATGGCGAAGATTGATGAAGAGAGCATTCCTGTGTCCAGACCTTGTTAGGTTAAAGCATCGACGAAAGCAGTGTAGCAGTTCCCAGAAACGCGAAGAATCCCGCCACATCAGTAACCGTTGTTAATAGTATCGAAGACGCAGTTGCGGGGTCTTGTCCAACGCGAGTCAGGACAATGGGCACGAGTGCCCCGGAGATTCCGGCGGCTACCATTGATAACACCATCGCCACGGCGATTACGATGGCGAGGCCGAGAGAGTCACTCCACAGATACACGCTGAGACCGCACGTAAAGGCCAATGCTACACCATTGATAAGACCTACGGCCAATTCCTTCCTGAGAACGAGCGGCCATTCCCTTGTGCCGATCTCCTTCAGTGCGAGACCGCGGATGGTGACGGCAAGTGCCTGCGACCCGGCATTTCCCGATTGCCCGGCTACTACAGGCAGGAGCACAGCAAGTGCGGTGAATTGAGCAATTAAGTCTTCGAACATCCCGACGACAGCTGCAGCGAGGAAGGCAGTAAGCAGATTGATGTGCAGCCAGGGTAATCTGCGTTTTATTGCAAAAGAGGCCGAGGAAAGCGACCTCTCGTCCGAGGAGCCACCCATCATTTTTTGCAGATCGGCGTTAGCGACGCTTTCTATAGCCTCGAATATTTTTTGATAACGAACAACACCCAGTAATCGATTGTCGTTATCTACGATCGGTACGGAGTCGACCCGCGTCTCCTCGAGAAATTCGACAATATCTTTTCTGGGTGCGATGGGTGGAAGGGCGCCCGCAACCTCGTGAAGGTAGTCGGAGATTATCCATCCCGGTGCGGCTAGAGCAAGATCTTGCATGTCGACTCGACCCAATAAGCGGTTGTCGTTATCGACGACATAGATGGACCTTGCCCGGTTGACGCCCGATTGGCGAATGCGCTCGGTGACCTGGTCGAGATTCATTTCCAGGCGCACGTCGACGGCTGGGTCCATGAGCCTTCCCGCCGTGCCTTCGGGGAAAGAGAGCAGTCGATTCAGTTCCTCACGTTTGGGCTGATCGAGAGACTCCAGTAGGCTGTTCATTTCGTCCTCGGCAATACCGCCGATTAGGACAACAGCGAGTCGAGGGGACGCGTTGACGATAACCTCCTCTCTCTGGTCTTTATTGAGGAGATTAAATACGAGTCCGGCTCTGTTGGTGGTCAATCTGTCGAGGACGATCAAGAGTGATTGTGCGGACAGTCCTTCTAATTCCTCTCTCAATTGGGCTGTGGAGAGGCTTTCGAGTAGCGCCGAGGCTGCCCCAGGGTTCTGCTGCAGATAGGATTCTTTAATGTGAGTATCTAGTGTCATGGTTTGCTTCGTATCTGGAACACGGAATTGACAAGGCTCGCCAGGACTTTCACGTAAAGCTGAAATACGGCGAGGACCGAATCAAGGGTTTTTGTGGGGCTTGGCGCTAACGCGAGGCTACTCAACAGATTTTCCCTGCTTATAACGCCCAGTACATGGTCCTCGTGATCAACGGCGGCCAGGATGGAGTGTCGCCGCCAGTCTTCAACCTCCATGGTGTCAACCAGCGCCGCCTCGGCCCGCAGGGGCTCCACGGTGTCTATGAATTTATCGATCGACGCATTGGGCTTGCCTTCCAGTACTCTGCGCGCGTCTAAGATGCCCGCATACTTGCCGTTCTTCTTGACCACGACTACGGGCAGGCCTGGCTTGCTGTCCTTAATCAGGGCAATGACTTCGTCAGTTGGCATTGATGCCTGCACCAATATGACTTCGTTCGACACGTAGCGTCCAAGCGAATGTTTGGGATAGCTCAGAAACCGCAACAGGGTGACCTTCTGAGAGCCGTTTGCAAGTTTTCGCACAGTCGATTTTCGGCGACCCTCGGGCAATCTAACCAGTATCACTTTCACGTCTTCCAGCGCACCATCTGCTAACCAACTCAGGCGTTTGGCATCGACTTCACTCATTAACAGCCGAATTTTGCTGGCGCTGAGCCCGGCGATAACTGAGGCTGCCAGCTTGTTCGGAAGATTGTTCAGAGTTTCCGCGATCTCCTCAATGCTAAAGTCCTCAATCGACATGGCGAATGCGATGGGGTCTTTTCGCGCGAAGTCCAGCAGTAATGCACTACCCTCATTTGTCATCGTCGGCCTCGCGCAATTGAGTAACGGTGGTCTGTATGAACCTCAAACAGGGAATCGAGACGATGCCGTCTTCGCAATTTACACGCACCGACGTAGCGGTCTTCTCGACGACTTCTCCCTCGACATCATCTATGCGAATTCGAGCGATCACGTTGGCAACGTAGAATTTCGCGCCTAGTGCGAAAGACAGGGACAGTCCGCCGGCTACGACAAAGAGAGTGATGAGTAGCAACTGGGTAATGAAGGTAATGTCGATCAGCATCTGCTGCAGGCCTAGCACGATTGCGATCACGACAATGAGTCCGTGGACTATACGCAGACTAGGCGATTCGGGATCGAGGTCGTTGCTAAGCTGGGACAGGATGAATCTCGCGAACACGCCTAAGAGATGACCTATGCCAATTATTACGATGCCAACGATGATACGAGGTACAAATTGCAGAGTATCGTCCAGCCAGGAAGAAAGCTCACCAGCGCCCAATATTCGAAGCGCGACTAGCACGGTTAGCAATGAGATTAGCCAGTAGGCCGCCGACTGTCCGATTCGTGCAATCTCTGGCGACACGACGGTGGTTTCATTGGTTGCATAGCGCGAAACCAATCTGTCCAAGACAGCTAGCAGACGGCCGGTTTGCTTCTGTACAAGTTTGGCTAAAAAGAAGCCGACGATCAGCACTACAATCGCTGCAATTTCCGGGTAGTCGTTCACCAAGCTTGAAGTAGTTGAAGAGTCCATAAACGAATTGATCTCTGTGTGAATAAGCCAAAGTAGCGGAGAGGAATTTCGAGTCTGGCATTAAATTGCTTACAGTAACAGCAGATTCGCCGAATATTTATGGGGTCAAATGAAGTGGCGGCCGCGCTAGAATTGGCAAGCTTTCTCGGTCCGCGATTCACCAGACTTTGCTCACTCCACCAGCGTGTTCTGAGTTTATTTCCAGCCTGGATTCGATACGCGGCCCCCATGCTTGGGTCGCTTCGCTCAACGACCCACACGTTAGATTCGCAAGCGGCATCGTAGCGGTCTGGGATAGTGCGCAGCTGTTCACCGAAACACATGCATTCGAGATTCTACCGAGAATGGAAAGGGATCACTCCACGGGCTGACCCGTCATGTCATTCTGGTTTCACCGAAGATCTTGCATTACGGCACTGTGTTTCGGCGCTTTAGTAGCGCCAACAATATCTTGTGTGCCTATGAGTCACTTCATATATATAGACAGGTCTGAAGGGCAGCGGGGAACACAGGCCCGCTCGAGTCTTATGACTTAACTTCTCACCGCAATTGAATGTTCGACTGTCGACGCGGACACGAGAATGCCGGCGTGCTCAACTTCGATCTGCTGTCCGCAGTAAATACGCTGCATGGTGGCGTAGCCTAGAAGTACCACATCAGTCGCCCATAGAAGTTGCGCCCCAGCCCCGGCATGCGAGCTCGCAGACCAATATCAGGATTGTAAGCTCGGTTGTACGCGGCTAGATGATCGAGATACTCTTCGTCGAGCATGTTCTCTACACCGATGCGCAGTTCGGCATTGTCAGTAATATTGACGAGGGCCGATAGATTCACTATCGAGTAGCCGTCTGTTGTCTGTTCAATATTCGTGGCAGAGACGCGATCCTGATCGGCATAGTTGATGCTTTCCAGCGACGCCATCCAGTTGTTTCCTCTGTAGTCCAGGGCGAGTATCAGATTGTCTGGAGAGACACGGTACAGGTCATCGTTGATGTCATCCCGCTCACCACGCACCATGCTGGCGACAGCCCTCAGTGATATACGATCACTTATCCCGAAGTTCGATTCTACATCCATGCCATAGAAGTTCGCATCGGTGTTAGTAAACTGTAGCGGGCCGGGCAGGCCCATGCCCATGTTGGCCATCAGTATAGAAAGTTGATTGGCAACCACGTTGGAGGAAGGCGTACCTTGTATGTAGTCCGCCACATCCTTGTAGAAGAATCTGGGATAGACGTTGAAGCGTCCATTCTCCCAATCGAAGCCCAACTCCAGTTCATGCGCGACTTCGGGGTTAAGGTCTGGCGTGCCTATGTAGGTCTTACCATCGGCGAGACCTCCCGTGGCCTCCATCGGAATCCACAGGTAGCGCTCCTGGTAGGCGGCGGATCGAGTCTTGCGCGCCGCTCCTACGTACCAGGTCAGGTCATTATCCGTCTGAAGGCTGAAGCGAGCAAACCAGTCGACGTTATTGTCCGTCTGCGACAGATCCTGACTATTAAATTGATTGGCGAGCATCGCTGCCATGTTGTTCAACATGACGGGCATGCCGGTCATCATATTCATCGGGTTAAGATTGGCAGACACTGCGCCGGCATCACTGCCGACCCGATTGAAGCGAATGCCTGTATCGAGACCCAGGTTGTCAGTCAATGACACGCTACGTTCCACGAACACGCCCCACACGTCGCGCGTGGCACCATTGAAGTTGTCGACATAGAAGGGACCCGCGTTGGGGTTAGTAATCATGGCGTCGTGTTCGGTGAAGTGTCCGTCGATGCCGTACTGCCAGGAGCCATTGTTTACGAATTGTTCCAGCTTCAGGGAAAAACCCAGGTTGTCGCTCACGGCGTAGGTCTGACGATAGCGCATAGCGCCAGTTGTCATCATATTATCCTGAGGAGGCCTGCGCAGATGAAAGTTTGACATCCAGTGGGAATTGTCACTGCCGAATAGTTCGGCGGTGAGGCTGTAGTCTCCACTGGTCCAATTATAGCGAGAACGAAACAAGTCGCTGTCAATAGACAGTATGTCCATCGGCAGAGCAGGTGTGCCAGCATCGCCGGTGTTGTTGCGGGCGACGTCGATACTGAATTCATGGTCGCCTTTTTTATAGCCGTAGCCCAAGTCGAAGCGCTCTCGCTCGTATTCCGTTGGCACAATAGTGCCGCCTGGAAACTCCAGGTCATCCGCACTCTCGTTCATCACGAAGCTACGGAAGATATGGTTGCGATTGGCGAGGGAGAAGAAGCCGCTCGCTACGGTTCCTTCGTTCACCGACTGCACGCCGAAGTAACTGCGACCTTCAAACGTGAAATCGCTGGAGTTAGTGAACTCACCGCCGTAGGTCTTCGCCTGTACGTACCCCCCTATAGTCTCCTGGCCGGCGCTTACCGGGGTAATACCTCTGTTGATCGTCAGTGATTCTAGCAGGGCGACGGGAGCATAGGAGAGAGGGGCGTCCATAGAGTTGGGTCCGGCCCCGCTAATCTGCGCGCCGTCTACTGAGACCTGAATGCGGTCGCCAAACATGCCGCGGTACTGAGCGATGCCGGTTAGTTCGCCGTTCTTGTTGATGTTGGCTCCAGGCATCATGCGCAGCATCTGAGCAGTGTCTGCCGGCGCTACGAGCGTGTCGTCAGTCACGACGGTGTGCGTGTCTTGCACGCCCACTACAACGATCTCCCGAATATTCTGCGGCTCTTGCGCAAAGCCCATTGAGGAAGCTGTGAGGGCGGGGATGAACGCGAAGCTCCAAATTGGAAAGACAGATTTCATGGTACTTCTCCTGTAGGCACTACTTTTATGTACGAACGGCTTAGGTGCTTAGCATAACAATGTGTTGGTCGCTTAAGAGGATTACACCTGTGACACGTTGACGCAGTAAGCGGTCACAACTGGCTGATTCTCGGAGTTTGTTGATCTGTATCAAGCTTATTAGGTGTAGCGCAATAAGCGCTCGGTTGTCTGCCTATGCGGACAAGAATTTGCGGCTCGTGTCGATTCATTCATGAGTAGACTGAAAGTGGGACAAGCTAGGCGAGAGCACTCCGTTGGATTTGGGCGATGCCATGTCGGAGTGCTCAGCAATCATATAGTCGTAAGGTTGACAGCGCCCGAATTAAATATCGTCTGCAGTAGGCGATAGCTCACCATAGATATTCATCGTAGGCAGGGCCGGTTTGAATTCGATATGGCAAGACTCGCAGATATCCACGATCTCATCGCCGGCTCGACTGATTAGACCCACATCTTTCGCCCGCGCCGCATTCACGGCTCTCGCGGCAGCTGCGGACAATTGATCCGCATAGGCCCGCCATTCGGCGTTGTCTGTCCAGACTCGATCAGCAGGGCCCGTGCCGGGAATGGAGAGCAATGCCCCGCCTACTTGCAACTGACGCGCCAGGTGTTCCAGCTCGCGCCAATCATTATTGTTCTGAGGGTTGCGCCAGGCGGCTACCCAAATTGGATCTGCGGAATGGTTGATGAGAGATGCCATGACTTCGTTAATGCTGATAGGGAGGATTAGTTCATCGGCGCCCTGCTCCGGTGCAGGGCTACATGCAACCAGCGCGAAACCGGCGATAGTGAAACTTAGTACTCGAGAGAAACATTTTGTACACGTGAGAATTTTCATTTTGCTGACCTCATTAGGTGGCTAATAAGATCAGTGTGGGCTCAGCCAGGGCAAGTCTCAACTGCAGAGCGAACCACCTTTGATTCAGGTCAATTTTTAAGACCGAGGAGGTGTCGCGCAATTTTCAGGTTTGAACTGTTTAGTTTTACCGATGTATCGAGCGCGCACCAGACTCGATACATGTCCGAAATATCTGTTACCAGGCTATCGGTTTCCCGGCCCAGTCTAGAAATTCTGCGCCGCTGTCTCGATCTGAATTTTCCATGATCTCCAGCAAGGACTTGGCAACGAACGCGGGCGTAAAGAGCTTGCCTTGAGGAACGTTGGCCTGGAAGGGTTTCGAGAGTTGCGTGGCGGTTGTTCCTGGATGGAACGCGATAAGTTTTACGTTGCTGGCGCGGCGTTGATATTCGATGCCCGCGGTCTGCACTAGCATGTTCAGTGCTGCCTTCGATGCACGGTAGGCATACCAACCTCCTGATCTATTGTCGGCGATACTGCCCACCCGAGCGCTGAATATAGCCACAGTGCAGTCGAGCTTGCCTTTCAATACGGGTGCCAGGTTTGCCAACCAGAGTATCGGTACTATCGCGTTGGCCTGCATGATTGTCTGCAGTTTTTCAGCTGTTATATCCTCGAGCCGTTTCTCCGGGTCTATCTGCTGGGAATGCAGCACACCATTGCAAATGACTACATGGGAGATATCGTTAGCATCGCCCTTGAGATCAGCACACACGGCTTTTATAGAGTCTTCGGCATAGTCACAGCATATCCAGTGCAGATTAGATTCGAATTGCGATAGCAGTTCGGGGTCTTCGCTTCTGCTTATCGCCGTAACATGATTGACCACGCCCTCGTTCAATAGTTGCTCGATGCAGCATTGAGCGATGCTGCTATTCGCTCCAATCACGATTGCCCTTGTCATTGTATTTCCCGTTCTATAGATTGTTGCCAACGATGCCCTATAGGAATACTCAGCGATAATTCGTTTGCGGTTAAACTGTGATACGTCCGCCGGTTCGATCCGGATTCTTTTGCAAGGCAAGTGATCCTATAAGTAAACTGCCGCGTAACTAGGGTTCAGTGGCGGCCACGAGGTAGATCTACGCACGCTGTCTTCTTAACGCCAAGTAATGAATTATCGATCACTGGGACATAGCACAATGGCACAAGCTCAGAACAAGAATATCCTAATAACCGGTGGCTCCGGGATGATAGGTTCTGCAGTAAACGCACACCTTTCGAGCCGCGGTTTTAAGGTTTTCCGATTAAGTCGCCATTCGTCAAAGGCTTCCTTCTACTATGATGAAGCCGCCAGCCGCGTGTACCTGGATCCGACGATTCCCCTGACCGCGGTGATAAATCTGGCCGGACCGAGCATCGCTGACAAGCGCTGGACTGAGCCCAGGAAGCGTATGATTTTGCAAAGTCGGCAGAGATTAACCCACGCCCTGGCTATAGCGCTGGCAGAGTCGGAAAGTAAACCGCAGACCCTGCTGTCGGCATCTGCGATCGGCTATTACGGGTTAACTGGCGACAACTGTGTAGATGAAAACAGTCCTGCCGGTAGCGACTTTTTGGCGGAGGTCGGCAAGACCTGGGAAGCCGCCACTGCGCCTGCCGAGAATGCAGGCATTAACACGATTCACCTTAGGTTCGGTATCGTCTTGAGTCCTGAAGGGGGCGTGCTGGGAAAACTGCTACTCCCATTTAAGTTAGGTCTCGGTGGGCGAATTGGGAGTGGGGATCAGTTCATGAGCTGGATAAGCATTACTGACGTTGTGCAGATTGTTCACAAGCTACTTAGTGATAACCCCAAAAGTGGGCCACTCAATCTAGTAGCAGAACAGCCCGTTGCCAATGCTGAATTTGCTGCACAGCTTGCACGAGTGTTGCGCCGGCCAAACTTCCTGCCACTGCCGGGGTTCATGGTGAAGCTACTCTTCGGCGAAATGGGAGAGACCTTACTACTCGGTAGTGCAGGAGTACGCTCAGTGAAGCTTGCGCAACTGGGTATTGCATTGCAGTATCCAACCTTGAATTCCGCACTCGCGGCGTTGCTTAAGGCGGAATAGCCCTGCTGTCTAGCCCGGCCAGTGATACAAACCTTGAATGCTGATTGCTTGCAGTCCAATTACTCAGTGAACCAGAATTCGATCTCGCAGGTATCCTCCCTAAACTCGGCTTCGTGTTCCTTGTGAGCTGGGACGTGATACCACTCACCTGCCGAGATAAGCTGCGTCTCGCCGTCCATTGTTAGCAGAAGCTCCCCCTTGGTGATCACGCCTACGTTGTCGGTATCATGCTGATGCGCGTCGATTACAGTGCCAGCCGGATAGGTGGCGAACAGCACATCGCAATTCTCGGCCGACAATTTGCGGGCATCGAACTGGCCGCCAAACTTGGGGAGATTGGTAATTCTCTCGGGATAGTAATCAGATAAAGCCATGGCGAGCTTCCATTTGTTGGTAGTGAGGATTCGAAATCGATATTGACGTAGCGCAGAGCTAGAATCTTTGAGAATTTGCCTGCAAGTTTTTCTGATGCTGCATTTTGAAGTTTTGAATATCGGCCCACTGAGAATCTGTCCAGAGGTTGTTGCGCGACATGAACTCATTCGATGCATAGGCCTGCTTGGCCTTCTGGCTAAGTTCAACGCCTGTAGCGGTTTGCATCGTCATGATGCCTTCCATGAGAGTTCGCTGCCAGGCCAGCCCGAAATCCAATTCCTCTAACAAAGTCTGATAGCGGTGATCTTCTACCACGCCATCGGCGAAGTACATTTCGCTGACATGTACATTATTGATTAGCCTGCGCTTGTGTACGATAGCGAGGTCGCTCCAATACTCGATGCCCTTATCGATGTCACCGAGCATGAAGCTAAGTGCGCCGTTATTAAAATTAAAGTCTCTGCCTAAGGCGTACTGTTCTGCAAGCGCCTCGGTTCCAGGCTTAAGCTCGCCCGCCAATACTCCGGCGACAATATCTGTAAAGTTGCTGCTTATACCCTCGTCATCAGAGTTGCGCTGCCTATCTCGGTAACTCTGCGCTTCCTCGCTGCGACCAAGCAGGATGAGAGACCTGGCTACCGTGCCCAGGATCCCTGTGTGGCTAGGTCGTTCCAGTAGTTGTTGCTTGCGCCTGTCTACCGTGTCTTTCGGTAGTGCGACCATTAGACGGTAGTCCCAGGTTTCGTCGGGGGATATCTCAAACGGATCAACCTCATCGGCTACGTCGAGGAATTGCTCGGCCTCATCGTAAAGCCGGGCTCCAATCAGGAATAGTGCATAGTGAGCTAGCGCAAATTCAGGAGCATTTCCTGCGAGGATTTCTTCGCGGAGGCTGCTCTCCTGTAAGCGGTAGTCGTTACCGTTGATGCGAAGCTGAATGGCTCGAATCGACGCCAAGGCCTCGTGGCCGGGATCGAGTCGCGCGACCTCACGGTGCATTTCATCGATCAGCAAGCTGAGTTCGGCTATCTTTTCGGCGCCACTATAGACAGCGTAATTATTCGCAGCCGCTACGACACCCAAGTAAGCATTGATAAAATTCGGATCGGCCTCGATCGCGCCGAGATGGTTTTCAATAGCAAGCTGAAAGTCTTTAGGGTTGAATTGGTTGTTGTAGAACTCACCCTTCATGAATCGTTCGAAGGCTATCGCGTTGGATGTGCCCCAATCGCGCATCTTCGATCTCTGGGCTTCGTCCAGGTGTATGCTCAGTGAGGTGACAACGTTGGCGACGATCTCGTCTTGAATTTCGAAGATGTCTTGCTCCGTCAGGTCAAACTGTTCCGAATACTGATGAACGCCATCTTCAACTCGAATGAGTTGTACGGTGATTCGCGCCCTTCCGCCTGCGTACTGGACACTACCCTCTAGCAGATGTTCTACGCCTAGCTGTGAGCCGTATTCCTGCACCGACTGGCGGCGTGCGTTCGGATCGCGCTCGCGAGCAGGTTTGCTAATGCTGAGCTGGTTGAGTTTCGATAGGCCGGTGATCAGCGACTCGCTAAGCCCCGCTACGAAGAACAGTTGGCTATCATCAGCTTCGCCATCTTGGCTAAAGGGGAGGACGGCAATGCTGATGTCATTGTTTTCGTTCAGCGCGAGATCGATCTGGGAGAAAAAGAGGATGACCAGCACTACCGCTGCCGCGCTTAGGCTTGTGGCATACTTGATGGAGTTGTCGAAGAGTTCGGTCTTCCACCAGGAGATCGTCTCTTTGCTAGTGTTGCTTGCTTCCTCTAGCGGCACGATATCTGCGACTAACGAGTAGCCCCGCTTAGGCACTGTCTTTATGTACTGAGAATTATGTGCCTTATCGCCGAATGCGGCACGGAGCTCGGCGATGGCTTTGTGGACTGCGTGGTCGGAGGAGATGGTGCCCTGCCAGAATCTATCGAGAAGTTCGGTGGAGCTAATGACGCTGCCAGCGTTTTCCGCCAGATAGACCAGAACGTCCATGCTCCTCGGCGTTATTTTCGTTTGATTAGCACCGTCTGAGGCGCTGAGGGTGCAGGTGTCGGCGAAGACGAACCAATCACCAATCTGCAGACTATGACGGCCTGAGGCCATATATTCCTATCTCCTGAACGAGCACATGCAAGGAACTGCTCACAGCTGGCATACAGAAATTGCTCGCGCGTTTCCCAATCCAGCAAATCCTGATTATCTAGAGGACCTTGAATCCCATATAACTCTTTCGATTATACTGGAGAATTCTGTAGAGGAAAGCAGCACATTTTATAAGCAGATGGAATGATTTTAGTAGGTTTAAGGAAGGACAGGTGCAGGCGGGGGTACCCATAATTAAGCTCTAGAGAAAAACTCGTGGCCTAGCTATTGGAGCCAATTTCTCAGCTAGGCGATAGGGTCGCAGGCCGCGGTGTATGAGGCCTGTAGGCGGTTCACGGGTTCGGCGCGCAGATCTTGCCAGGTCCAGGAAACGGAATTATTTGAAGGCATAGCGTTCAATCCGCGATTGCTATGCTATAGCCTTAGCCGCTCTAAAGATGAGCGTAATTGGTGATGCTGCTGTATTTTCTGACTATTTTTAATCATTGAACCCTGATCCGGTGCCCGTCACGGCGTTTGAGGTCGAATTCTTCTGGGGAGGTAGGCGTGTCGAAACAAGTTACACGTAGAGAGTTTCTAAATTTATTGGGTGCCGCCGGTGGTACCGCAGCTGCACTGAAGGCAGGCTCGGCGCTGGGCCTGCTCCCGAACAATGTGCAGGCTGCCAGCATGGATCTGCTTGCAGCGAATTCGGGGAATCGAAGAGTGGCGATTCTCGGCGCCGGCATCTCCGGTCTCACTGTCGCCTACGAGCTCAGCAAGGTGGGCTACGAGTGCACAATTCTGGAAGCTTCTCATCGTCCAGGAGGCAGGATATTCACTGTTCGTAACGGGGACCTGATCGATGAAATTGGAAATCGTCAATACTGTGAGTTCGACGACGAACCACATATGTACTTCAACGCGGGTGCCGCTCGCATTCCGAGCACCCACGGCAACCTACTCGCCTACTGTAAAGAACTAAACATCGATCTCGAGATTTTCATCAACGAGAACAAGACATCTTATGTGCAGGATCCTGCGTTGCTCGGCGGCAAACCCATCCGCAATATCGACTACACCACGCATTCAAGAGGCTTTCTTGCGGAGTTGATGGCGAAGTCTCTAAATGCCGTCGAAATGGACCAGCCCTTCAGTGATCAGGAGGCGGAAACGCTCATGAGTATGATCCGCTCGTTTGGGGATCTGAACGAAGATAACCTCTACAAGGGAAGCTTCCGCGCAGGCTATGCCGCAGGCGGATTCCTGGAGCACGGTGTGCAGAAGGACATCATCGCCTTTCGCGATCTATTAAAGACGCAGATGGGGCGGCAATTATTGAATGCCAACGAAGGCGACACCGGCCCAATCTTGCTACAGGCTAGCGGCGGCATGGACAAAATCGTCGACGGCTTCACCAACCACGTCGGTCATCAGATTCGTTATCGCTCGATGGTGAACGCCGTCGAAGTGAAAGACGACGGCGTCGATATCTCCTACGATCAAGACGGTACGCGGCATCTGTTACAGGCGGACTTCTGTTTCAACTGTATACCAAGTCACCTCATGACGGGCATCACCAACAACTTCCCCACGCAGTATGTTGAGGCACTGAAATATATTCGGCGCGGCACTGCCTACAAGGCTGCATTCCAGGCCAAGGAGCGTTTCTGGGAAAAGGACGGCATCTACGGCGGAATCAGTTGGATGAACAATCCGAGCAATCAGATTTGGTATCCGACAGCAGGCATCCACAAGGAGAAGGGTATTCTGCTGGGCGCCTATGACTACGGGAATGGCGAGTTGCACACTGCCATGACGCAGGAGCAGCGCATCGAGGCGCACCTCAGCGATGGTGAGAAGCTGCATCCGAACTACCGAAATCTTGTCGAGAAGCCTCTCACTATCGCCTGGCATCGAATGAATCACATGCTTGGCTGCTCAGCTCGCTGGCAACGTGACCGTAGCGGCTGGACACACCATGAAGAAGAGCTGTACCACGCGTTGCAGCAACCCGTTAACGGTCGCCATTACATGATTGGCGACCAGGTCAGCATGCATTCGGCCTGGCAGGAGAGTGCGGTCATGTCGGCGCAATGGGCGATGACGGATATGGATCGGCGGCGCAGAGCTTAGTCGGCTTCTGTTGAGAGAACGAGCCGGCAGGATAGACACTATTCACTTTGGCGATTAGCCACGCAAGTTGGAGAAATACAAGAATGTTGAAGGCCTTATTTGTAATCAGTCTTTGCATGAGTTTCTTAGGAGGTGTTAACGCGGCAGAGTCCTCGCGAGAGCCCTTTGATGACCGCTACTGCACCACCTGCCATGGAGCGGACGGCCGCGGTAACGAGGGTGTGCAGGCACCACGGCTCGCTGGCATGGAGCCCTGGTACCTGAGAAGACAGTTGGAGAATTTCCGCGCAGGCATCCGCGGTGTTCACCCGCAAGATAAAGAGG
This sequence comes from uncultured Gammaproteobacteria bacterium, assembly GCA_963976555.1. Taxonomy (GTDB): domain Bacteria; phylum Pseudomonadota; class Gammaproteobacteria; order Pseudomonadales; family Pseudohongiellaceae; genus UBA9145. The sequence goes on along the minus strand of CAXBLN010000011.1, from coordinate 17,513 downwards.
GTATAGCCATGCGCCCCATGGCGACCAAGCTTAGCGACGAGTCCATCGACGACATCATCGAATGGGTTTCCAGTTGGGAGTACGTGCCCGCGCAGAAGACAATCGAGGGCGGCGATCCGGCCCGTGGCCGCGGTCTTTATAGCGGCTGTGCCGTGTGTCACGGCAGCAATGGCGAAGGCAACGAGAGTCTCGGTGCGCCTGCATTGGCCGGACAGAACGACTGGTATCTAGTTACCCAACTGAAGAATTTCCTCGCCGGATACAGAGGCGCACACCCGGATGACACCTACGGCGCACAGATGCGCACCATGGTGAATACGTTGCGTAACGAGGCCGGGATACTCAATGTTGTGAGTTACATCAACACGCTTTCCCGTTAGACTAGGACGAGGCCACCTATTAGGAGCAGATCCCATGCCCATCATTGCGATAGTAAATCTGGCGCTGTTTGCAGCGCTGCTGAACTTGCTCTATCAATTTGCCAAGAACGATGCCTTCACGCTATCCCGGCGGGTTTTCATGGGACTGGTGGGCGGAACTGTATTTGGCGTCTATCTACAAGGTGTATTCGGCGCAAACCCTGAAGTCTTGGGCGCTACCCTGGAGTGGACGAACGTAGTCGCGAATGGCTATGTAGCCTTGCTGCGCATGATGATCATGCCACTCATTCTGATCACCATGATAGCCGCCGTGTTGAAAGTCGAGGAAATAAAGTCTCTCGGAAAGATAGGTGGCACGGTCGTCGGCACGCTGATATTGACTACGGTCATAGCGGCGCTGATCGGCATTGCAATGGCAATCCTATTCGGATTGAACGCTGGCGATCTAGCCGGTGGCGACGTAGAGATGGCCCGCGCCGAGGTGTTGCAGGCAAGGCAGGGTAGCGTTGCCGACCTCAGTCTCGCCGAGTTGCTGGTCAGCTTCGTACCTACCAATATATTCTCCGATTTAGCCGGTAACCGCAGCATGTCTATTATCGGTGTCGTCGTCTTCGGTTTGATATTTGGCATAGCAGCACTGCTTGTTGCAGAAGACAACGCCGAGCAGGGCACGCGTATTCGCAATGCAGTCGATACGTTTCAGGCGGTGATCATGCGCCTAGTGAAGATTGTTATGGCATTGACGCCCTACGGCGTGCTCGCACTCATGACCCGAGTGATTGCAACGTCCGACGGACAGGCGATCTTGAACCTGATTAGTTTCGTCATTGCCTCCTACATAGCGATCGCACTCATGTTTATTGTGCACGCCGTCATCATCATCGGCCTCGGCGCTAACATTAAAACCTACTTCCAGAAAGTATGGCCGGTGCTTACCTTCGCGTTCGTTACCCGCAGCTCGGCGGCCACGATTCCCTTGACGATTCGCGCACAGATTGAAGAACTCAACGTACCGCCTCCCATTGCCAACATCGCGGCCTCCTTCGGCGCCACGATAGGCCAGAATGGATGCGCTGGCATCTATCCGGCAATGCTAGCCGCGATGGTGGCGCCAACTATGGGTGTCGACATCGACCTGAACTTCATCATTAGCCTGCTGGTCATCATCGCGATTGGCTCCTTCGGTATTGCCGGTGTAGGTGGCGGCGCCACGAACGCCGCGCTAGTGGTTCTGCCCGCTATGGGATTTCCCGTGACGATAGCCGCGTTGCTAATTTCCATCGAGCCCTTGATAGATATGGCGCGTACTGCCCTGAACGTGAACGGGTCGATAACGACTGGTATGATTACCACGCGCCTGCTTGGAGACAAGACGGCCGCTCGTGAGGCGACTATGGCAGTAGCGAAGCCGCAGAATTCATAGATTATTTTTTAGTTGTAATAGGAAAGAGGAAGCGTAAGTCATGATAAAAATCAGGAAATCAGTAACCGCAATATTCATCGCCACTTCACTCGCTGTAGCTATGGGTGTTGCAGCCGTCTCGAGTGCCGCAGAGATTGTGCGAACAGGAGAAGGCAGAAACTTTTACAACAACATTATGATTCCAGCCGGCGCCGAGACTCTCTACCTTAGTGGTTCCGGTGCGCGACAGATGGCCGATGGCACCTGGGGTGATATGGAGCAGCAGACTATCGATACTTTTAGTCGCTTTCAGGAAACACTCGAGTCACAGGGTTGGTCACTGGAAGACATTGTACAGGTGCGTGCGTTTGCGGTGTCCGGCCCCGATGGCGAGTTAGACTTTGCCGGATTCAATAGCGGCTATCAGCAGTTCTTTGGCAGCGACATTAACCCTATGAAGCCTGTGCGTTCGTTCGTTGAGATAGCAGGTTTGGTGGTCGACGGCTGGCTTATCGAGATCGAGATTCGTGCTGCAAGAATGCCCGACTAGGGAACCTGCTTGCCAGGCAAGGAAATCGAAGAGGCCGGTGTGATGCTAGATCATCACCCCGGCCTTTTTTATTTAGTATCCAAAATCAGACCCCGTCTTGACAGTCGCCTGCCAGTCGGCGACAGTGAATGAAGAAGCGGATAGTCATGCTACGCACGCTAGAGCCGCGATAGAAGGAGAGCCTGATGTATCTACGTATTCCAAAATTACTCGATGAGGAGAGTCTCAAACTCGTGGATGGTCTGGTTGCGGCCGGGCCGTTTACAGATGGGGCAGTAACCACAGGTGCGCCGACGAAGGCTGCGAAGAACAATCTACAGATAAATCTTACCGATCATCCGCAGCGTGATCAGTTCATGCAGATGATTACGAAAACAGTTAACACGAATCCCATGATGCGTACGGCGGCGCTACCGCGGCGCATGACATTTCCACTGCTGAGCAAGTATGAGACGGGGATGGCCTACGGCTGGCATATCGATAACCCTATCATGTCTTCTATGGGCAATCCCGTTCGAACCGATATAGCCTGCACAGTGTTTATCAGTGATGCCTCTGAGTATGAGGGTGGTGAGTTAATCGTGCGAACTTCTTCCGGAGATGTGCGCGTGAAGCTGGATCGAGGAGACGCGTTCATCTATCCGGCTACCAGTCGGCATCAGGTCTTGGAAGTAACGAGCGGCGCAAGAATCGCGATTGTATTCTGGATTCAGAGCGTCGTAGCCGATGCGAACAAGCGTGAAGTTCTACACGACCTCAGTGTCGCCTACGACCGAATTTTGAAAGAGGCCCCGGAATCGGAAGCCCTGCAGTATATTCAACGATCACAGACGAATCTGATACGTCGCTGGGGTCAGGTATAGATGTCGCGAGGTCTGAACACTGTGCGGCGTCTGCTCGTCTTCGTGTCAGGACCCGCGACCTGGCAAGAGCTCGCCTGAGTGGGCTGTGGTTATTCGGTATCTGTTCACATACACTTTCTAAATCGCAGGGCAGGATAACTTCTCGGTATTCATCATGATTCTAATTCGACGGCAGCTACTCTCTCTTTTATTGCTACTCCCAATCCCGCTGGTGGCACAGGCACAATTTGATGTCTATGAGGCGAGTATTCGTCAGATCGAAGACGCACTGCAACGGGGCGAAATCAGTTCAGTACAGTTGGTGCAACAATATCTGGATCGCATTCAAGCCTATGACAAGCAAGGTCCTAGACTGAATAGTATCATTCGCGTGAATCCACAGGCGCTTGAATTGGCGCAGGCGCTGGATGCGGAGCGAGAGAGCACCGGGTCGCGGGGCCCCCTCCACGGGGTGCCGATTGTGGTGAAGGACAACTACAACACCGATGATATGCCGACGACAGGTGGATCGGTGGCACTGGCAGATTCTATTCCCAGCGAGAATGCCGCGCAGGTCGACAAGCTTATTCAGGCGGGTGCCATTATCCTCGCGAAGACGAACCTGCATGAATACGCCTATGGCATTACCAGCATCGGCTCGCTGATAGGGCAGACGCGAAATCCCTATGATCCGAGACGCGTCCCCGGTGGCTCCAGCGGAGGAACCGGCGCCGCGGTAGCGGCGAGCTTTGCCGCGGCGGGATTCGGTTCCGATACCTGCGGTTCGATTCGCATTCCCTCGGCATTTAACAACCTAATTGGACTCCGGCCCAGCAAGGGTCTGTCGAGTATCTATGGCGTACTGCCACTATCGCATACACAAGATGTGGCAGGCCCACTAGCGCGCAGCGCCGAGGATCTGGCAATTATCCTCGATATCGTTTCCGGTTATGACTCACGTGATGAGGCGACGGCGATTATGCAGAACAAAGCGGCGCTAAATTTTGTGGATAATCTGCATAGTGTGAATCTGAATGAGCTTCGCATCGGCAAGCTGCAGGACTACTTCGAAGATTCCGATGGCGCCATAGTCAACGCTCTGGAAGACGTGCTCGAATGGTATGAGCAGCACGGTGCTGAGATAGTCGCTATCGATATTCCCGACATGAGCGACCTGATCAGGCGTTCTGGATTGATCGGACATGAATTCAAACCGGACATCGATCAGTATCTGGCAACCTTCTATGATGATGAAGACTTAAATCTAAACAGCATTGTAAGTCAGGGCCTGTACCATGAAGCCATCGATGGCGTAATGAGTAGATCGAATGCCTCGGAGCTGGATGCAATGGCCTATCAAGCAGCTATCGGCGCTCGCGCGGAACTGCGTACGGCGATTGAGGCAGTCCTCAAGGATCATGACTTAGATGCCATCGCCTATCCTACGATCAGGCGTACTCAAGTGTTCACCGGCGAGCCGCAACCGGGCAGCAATTGCAGTCTTAGCGCGAACTCCGGACTACCGGCGCTGTCCATGCCCGCCGGTTTCACAGCTAACGGGCTGCCGGTTGGCTTGGAGCTTCTCGGTGATTATCTCAAAGACGGCGAGCTTCTGGCCATAGCGCAGATCTACGAGACGGCGATGGTAACCAGGCAAGCTCCCTCTACAACGCCAGCGCTAGATTCTGCACAAGCCCCGGCTCCGCAGACTTTCGAGGTGATCTTCGATCGTGCTGGGGTCAGTATAGCCGCGCATTTCGAAGTCAATGTAGTCAGTAATCTCTTCACCTTCGATGTGCGCAAACAGCAGGATTCTGGGCAGGTAATGAGTGCCGCGACCCTGGTCATCGACCGTGAGGGTGATGGCAGGGTCGATGACCCGATCGTGCTGAATCTGCTGCCGCCCGATGTGGATGCCGCCGCAGGCACACACTTTATGTCTGCTGAGTTCCGACAAGCCGTCGCCCAGCGGCGTCTATATTTGAAGGTATTCGGCGCGCCGTTTCCTCGCACAGGAGCTCATCAGCTGATAGAGTAGCTAGCTCACGTTCTGCATTTATCAATTTCATATCAAGAGGCCTTACTATGAAGCCCACCATTAGATCGCTAACAGCAAGCAGTCTGCTTAGCCTAATCAGTCTCCTGTCTTCCGGTTTGCTCATCGCGCAGGATGTACGGCTAGACTTCGACTATTTCAAGAACGAGGTGCAGCCAATCTATCTCGCGAAGCGCGATGGCAATGTACGCTGCATTCAGTGCCACACCCGCTCGAGCAACTTCCGAATACAACCCCTGGAAGAACATCAGCTGTTCTGGACCGACGAACAGTCTCGGATGAATTTTGAGTCAGCGAGCCAATTTATACTGCCGGGGGAAGACCCACTGCGTAGTCGCTTTCTGACTCATCCGCTCTCCGCCGATGCCGGTGGCGATCCCTTTCACGGCGGTGGCAAACACTTTCATAGTCAGTTCGATGCCGAGTGGCGCATCATGGCGGATTGGGTAGCCGGCGCGAAATCTCGGCGCGAGCCTTCCGAAATCGCCGTGCGCATAATTCAGACTAATGCGGCGGGAGACGATTCCACAGTTATCGATCCTGCGACGAATAAAGTCGTCGGCACAATATCGGACATCGAGATTCCTCACGGCGTGGTCGGCGCACCGGATGGCTCGCAGATCTATATAACGAACGAGGCTATGCACAGTCTGGATATCGTCGATGCACGGACGCTGCGCGTGAAGCGGCGGATACCACTTAGCGGTAGGCCGAATAACCTAGGGGTCACTAGCGACGGCAGTAAAGTCTACGTAGCTATCATGGAGATGCCCGGCTCGGTAGATATTATCGACGTGGCCACCATGACGAATATCAAGACGCTGCCGGTGAATGGTGCAATTCATAACGTCTATGTGACTCCAGACAGCCGCTTCGCCGTGGCCGGCTCAATTCAGACGCGAACGATTAATGTTATCGATACCCGCACCGATGAGGTGGCGTGGGAGCTTGAAATGAGTTCTGGTATTCGTCCCATGACGTTTGATACGAAAGCCGATGGGTCGACTAAGAATATTTTTGTACAGCTGTCGGGTTTTCATGGATTCGCTGTCGTCGATTTCGATAAGCGTGAAGAGGTTGCTCGGGTCGAACACCCTGCAGTGCCGGGCGAAGAGGCACATATGGATGGGTTGCAAGGTGCGCCGGCTCATGGCTTGGCCGTTTCTCCCGATGGCAAGACGCTCTGGTCTACGAGTAAGGTATACAGCCATGTCTATATACATTCCCTGCCAGACCTCAATGAAATTGGCCGCGTCTTCGTCGGTCAACATCCGGAATGGATAACGTTCACGCCAGATGGGAAGCGGGCTTACATCGGCGCAGCAGGCGACAATGTCACCTATGCAGTGGACGCCGTCCAAATGAAGACAATTGCGAAGATAGGAGTTGGGCAAGTGCCTAAGCGTATCGCCATGGTACACATGGCTCTAGACTAGTTCTTTCTACGGGAGTACCAGGGAAATATCCACGCTGTAGTTGCCAGTTTCGCTCGCAAGGAAACTGGTTACGCCAATCCAATACGTGCCAGGCAGCAGCGTGGTTTGCAGTTGTGAATTCGTGCCGCTGCCAATGTCATCGTTCTGCAGAGCTAGAGTCCCTATCTCATCGTTCACGATATCGACCAGCAGTAGGTTGGTATCGAAAGAGGACGAAGCAAGATCAATCCGTACCGTAGACGTTGTCAGTACCTCGAATTGAATCAGGTCCAGCGATCGGTTGTTAAACTGAAAGTCATCGGTTCCCAGGCTGCCACTGATGTTCGGATTGTGATTGATGACTACCTCTACGCCGTAAACCGGTGAGGTGAAAATTTCGAAAGACGAAGAGGGGTTGTTCGTGTTCGAGATTATAGAAACGTCGTAACTACCCCCTCCCGTTGCGGCGGCGCTGCTCACACCGAGCCAGTAGGTTCCAGCCTGAATGCTGCGATTGATGCGAGCTCCATTGCCATTACCCGAGTTGTCATCGACGAACGTGGCTCCAGCCACCGCGGCCTGAGTGGCGGAGACTCTGACCAGATAGAGGAAGGGGTCGAATGCCGAGGAATCCAATTGGATGTCTATAGTCGAATCGTTTGCGAAAGTATATTGGTAGAGATCGAGAGGTTTTCCGTCCAGTTGGTTGTCGCTGCCGCTCAGAGCACCTTCGAAACTGCTACTGTTGCTCGGGCCGGTGAGCGTTGAATTAGTCGGATCGACGATATCGACGCCGTAGATATTAGCGACGCTAACCGGTATCGCCGCGCCTGCGCCATAGATGGATACGGCGCCAGCAATGTCATCGGCCTGTAGTGAGTTTGTATCTGAAACGAATGCCCGCATAATCGCTGAATTCGCGCTCGAGTGATTAAGTCCCAGCGCATGACCCAGTTCGTGCAATGCTATGCGCTCGAAATCGCTGGTATTGTCAAAGCGCAGTGGTCCGCCGTACACATCCCAATTCTCATTGCCGTTGAATACGATGTCGGCATCGGTAATCAGGAATCCGCCTGTGCATTGCGGGTTCTGGCAATTACCTGCGGTTAGTGTCACGGCTAGCGTGTTATTACCGAATTCGGTGCCGCAAACCGTAGAGCCAAAATCGACGCCCGTCGAGCCATCTCCGAACTGTCCTGGCCCGCGAGCTATACAGGGGTCGAGGTAGTCATTCACCGCAACGAACTCGAAAGCACTGGCCATAGACCAAGCATCCATGGCTCGAATGAAAGCCGCGTTCCAGGTGCCCCCGGTGGGAGAGCTGCCAGTGATGCCGACGTGAAACACGCCCTGGCCAGATTGCCAGAAGTTTCCCGAGTCTTCGAATGCGTGACTGGCGCTTATACTGAGCAGGGCGACGAGTAGTAGGGAGGCGATTCTCAAGCCGTGCCTCCTAGTTTTCTATGAGGTCTGTGATGCGAGCCTTGAATTCATCAACCGTCAGGGCTCGTTGAATCATGATTGGACTCGTCTCGGTCATAACACCCGCCGCGATATCTGAATTACCTTCCACCAGCGACAGAGGTTTCTTAATGCTGCGGGGTATTGACGAAACTGCCTGTATCTCCAGCACCGGCTGTTTATCTGCCGTACTGATTCTACTTACTCCATTGTCATCGACTATGATGAAGTGGCCCTGGGACCAACCGATCAGTGGATTGACAAGGTCGCGCGACATAGACTCCACGAAATAGATTCCCTGCTCTGCCATTTGCGGTATGCGCATGCCGCTGACTTGCACGATCTCGCCGTTGAATACACCGCCCATGAATTTGAGCTCAACCGATTCGCCGGAGTATTCTCCCTTCAGGATGTCGTCGATCTGGAACGTGACGTAGGTGCTAATGATGCCACTATTGTTGTCCTGCCGCGTCTCGCTGTGAATCACTTCACCCTCAAACACGAACTCGGCGTCTGCGGCTACCTTATCTATATCCATTCCAAGGATCGTCGTCGCCGAGGCGGAGGAAAATGCCAGCAAGCACAGCAGTCCTGTGAGCGATTGCAGTACTTTACCGACGGTAGTATTAATGGAGTTCATTGAACTCGGACAAGGGAAGCGTTTCATATTCAACATTCCTAGCAGGCCAGGGAGTTTTGACAGGCCAATGAATTATAAGTCAGCAGTTATCGTTAAAGACAGGTGACAGGCCTAGTATATTCCCGTCATATGAGATTTCCTCGAAATCGGTCTCATAAACAGCCTAAATGTCTCAGATTCGACAGCCAGCTAAAGACATCGTTCAATATATCCTTTTACTAACGCAGAAAGTGTCAATTCGATGACAAACGCGGGTAAGACTGGGAAAACTTAGGTCGCTACTTACCCTTTAGAGTGCCGGAAACAGGGCATCATGCTGGTATCGGGCGCTAGCCGGTAGTATCCTCAATCTTTCGCCAATAATAACTAAAACAATACAGCCACAATATGCAGTCTAGCCACATAGCCAATATCATATCGGGCGCTCTTATTGCTTTAGTCAATATTTCCGTGGCCGTGTCTGTTGCCGCCTTGCTATTCGCCCAAACTGACCAGCGGCTGATGGTACCGGGTATTGCCATTCTTCTTATCGGTACTCTGGTTACTGGCTTAGGTGGCACACTTTTTAGCGGATACAAGGCTGTCGTTTGTTCGCCTCGCAATGGCTTGATTCCGGTATTCGCCGTGATCGTAAGCAGCATCTATGTCAGCTTCGGTTCTGAATATTCGACGGCTGCAGAGGCCACCATCATCGTTGCCATTATGGTTACGACCACTATCGCTGGCCTGTTCCTGCTCCTACTCGGTCGCCTGAAACTGGGCAATCTGGTTCGCTATATTCCCTATCCTGTTACCGGTGGTTTCTTCGCCGGTATCGGCTATATCTTCATCCAGGGCGGCCTGACTGTGGCCAGCGGCAGCGATGCCGATCTTGAGGCTCTAACTGACCCACAGTTTATTCGACTGGTCACGCCGGCTGTCGTGTTAGCGCTGTGCCTGATTATTGGCAAGATGTTCCGCGACAATCGTCTCTCGGTGCCTGGTATCCTGCTGTTGTCTGTGCTGTTGTTCTATGGCGTATTGATGCTGGGGGGAATCACTCTCGAGCAGGCCGCAGATAGTGGTCTTCTACCCGTTATCGATGCCGCCGGAACGCTTGTGCCGATATTCCATTTCGAGTATTTACAGGAAGTGAAGTGGCTGGCTATTTGGGAGCAGGCGGACGGTATAGTCGTTGTCGCGCTGCTTTGTTCGATGATGCTTCTGCTGGATGTTTCCGGTATCGAACTTATAGCGAAGCGGGATTTGAACCCCGATCACGAACTAGAGGTCATGGGCTACACCAATGTCGTCAATGGAATGTTGGGTGGATTTCCCGGCGTGCATGATGCATCTGACACCGCTCTAGTCGATCGTCTCGGCGGCAAAGATCGCCTGATGGGTATAGTCAATTCGCTGCTTGTGGCCGCTGCGATTCTCGCTGGCACAGAATTCATGGAGTTGGTGCCAACGTTTCTGTTGGGCGGATTACTAATCTACGTCGGATTGGAATTTCTGATTGACTGGGTATGGAAGGCACGAGACGAATTGCCTCTTTCGGATTACGTCGTCGTGCTTCTTATTCTCGTGGTCATCATCTTCTCCGATATATTGCAGGGCGTCACATTCGGATTCTTCGTAGCAATAATTCTCTTCGTTGTTAACTACTCGCAGCTTAGTGTGATCAAGATCGAAACCAACGGCAGCGATCATGCCAGCAACGTCGATCGAGACTTAGAGACGCGAGAGCTACTCAATAAAGAGGGGCACCGAATATTGATAATGGTGCTGCAGGGTTTCATCTTTTTCGGCACGGCGGACAAGTTGATCACCGCCATACGCAATCGCATCATGGAGCTGGAGGGAAGCCAGTTTGATTTCCTCGTGCTCGATTTTCACCACGTCAGCCAGCTGGACACCTCTGCCATCGTGACCTTCTCTAAGCTAGCGCAGCTAAGCGAGCGCATAGGCTTTCACATCGTTATTAGCGGCGCCGATGAGAAGTCCATCAAACAACTTGTTAAGCACGGTTTCTTTACGTTCGGTGATCAGCCGTTGGAGCGGCACTACAAAGAACAGCTGGATCTGGCTGTGGACTGGTGTGAGAGACGTATACTTCAGGATCTTAACCTGAACGACGAGGAGCAGATCCTGGCGCTGGAAGACGTGCTCGGTCGCATTGCCTACGAGCAAGCTGATGTAGACCTGCTTGCCGAATTCTTCGTGGTAGAGGACAGGAAGTCCGGGGAATATCTATTCAACGAGGGCGACAGCGGTGAGAGCCTCTACTTCGTTGGTTCCGGTACCGTGGTGGTCGTGCTGGACGTGCCGCGTCAGGTGGAACGAATACTTCGCAAGTATAAGGCTGGTGCAATCCTTGGCGAGATGGCTATCTACACCGGTGAGAATCGAACCGCGAGCGTGCGGATAGAGAACGACGCACGCCTGTTCAGGTTAGATAAGGAGAAACTCGAGGAGATGTCGCGCAGGTTTCCTGCATCCACGGCGGCGCTGCATACCTACATCGTGAAAGTTCTATCTGAAAGGCTGGGGCGCGCGAACAGGAACTTGAGTCGCTATATTTAAGAGCTGAATATAGAGGGCTTAGCTGTTAGCTAAGGGTGCTTGGATCCAAATTTTACCTGAGCCTTTCATGCTTTGCTCGAATAGCTCTATTCGACTGGCCGCAATACGACTGGCACCATCTCACTTCCCTGAAACCAACTCGCATCGATTCGTAGTAATTTCTCTCCAGTCTCGTCGAATCGGAGCGTTCCAGTAAACTCTACATCCAGTCTGCGTATAACGACTGTGAGGGAAAGATCTCTGAGACTAACCCTGTCAGCCGGCATACCATAGATGCCCAGTCCATCGCTAATCATGGTGGCAGTATAGGCGCCGTCCGTCATCGAGAAGTTAAAGATTAGTCCGAGATCGTCCTCGCCAATTACCAAGGGGCCGCCCCAGGATCCCACTAGCGGCGGTGTGGCACTGGACTCCTGCGCGAGCGCAGAACTGCCGAGTAGACAGATGATAAAGCCGAATGTGCATGTATAGCTGCGAATAGAGTTCATGTGCTGGATGTTAAGCCGCGAGCTGCTTGAGCGCAAGCCGAGCGCAGACTAACTCTTATCGATTAGCCAGGTCTGATGGATCTTCTTCTGCCTTTGGAAGTCCTTGCCGAGGCTCGCTGCTGTGTAATCACGAATCTTGTATTTCCTCAACACCTCGTCATCGAGCTTAAAATTCAACTTATTCGTTGAGAATATCAACAGACCTCCAGTCTCCAGTTTTTTCATCGCTTTACCGATTAGCGCGACGTGATCTCTCTGTATGTCCAGCACATTGCTGGTGCTTTTCGAGTTCGAGAAAGTGGGAGGATCGAGAAATATCATATCGAACTTCTCGTATTTCGAGTTGAGATAGTCGATACAGTCGGCTTTCTTTAAGCGATGGTTCTTACCGCCTAATTTATTGAGCAGGAAATTTCGTCGTGCCCAGTCGAGGTAGGTGTTGGACAGGTCGATGCTTAGCGTCGAACTCGCGCCACCGAGAGCCGCCTGCACACTGGCGCTGGCGGTATAACAGAATAGGTTCAGAAAGCGTTTTCCTGCCGCGTTCTCACGAATGAACTGACGTATCGGTCGATGGTCCAGAAACAGACCAGTGTCCAGGTAGTCTCTCAGGTTTATCCAGAAGCGTGCGGGCCCTTCGCTTACCTCGAAGAAGGACTGGCTCTGAGCCTGGCTTTGGTATTGTTGTTTTCCACGCTGACGCTCGCGCGACTTCAGCTCAATGTGATCTCGTGCTATACCCAGTACTTCCTGCACTGCAGTGATTGCCTGCTCGCGCCGCGCCGCTACTTTCTCTTCATCGATCGAGGCGGGAGCCTGATACTCCGCCATTTGCACGTATTCTCCGTAGCAGTCGATGGCGAAGGCATACTCTGGAAGGTCGCGATCGTACAGGCGATAGCATTGGATATCCTGCTGCCGCGCCCATTTCCCCAGCACGCGCTGATTCTTTCGCAGCCGATTGACAAGCATCTCAGCGCCATTGTCAGCAGGAAAATTCCCGTTAGTTTCGGAGTTCATAGTGTATTTCTTGTCGTGGTGCGCGGAGATTCCTGCTTAGTAGGAAAGACCCTTGTTTGCCTGCGCTGCATGACGTGGCAGAATGTGAGGCTCACATGATACGCGAGTTAATCTGCAACAGAGAATAAAGATTATGGGACAAGACGAATTAGAACAAGTCACCGAGCTCTACGACATGCTCGTAGCCTATTTGGTCAACTACAGTTTCCAGATATTCGGCGCTATAGTCGTTCTGGTATTGGGCGTCTTCATCGGTAGACGGATTCATAATTTGGTGCTCGCACTGTGCGCTAAGAAGTCACTGGATATTACGCTCAGTCGATTCTTCGCCAGCTCTGCACGCATCGCCATTATTGTCTGCGCAGTACTGATTGCACTTCCGAAGCTGGGTATTCAGGTCACGCCATTCATCGCCGCAGTCGGTGCCTTGGGTCTGGGCGCTGGATTGGCTGCACAGGGGCTGCTGTCTAATTATGGCGCAGGGCTAAGTATCATCTTCGCCCGTCCTTTCGTCGTGGGAGACACGATTCGAGTGGAGGGTGTGTTTGGTGTGGTAAAAGAGGTTCATCTCGCCTATACGCTGTTAACTAACGAAGACGAGGAACTGATCCTCATTCCCAACAAGCATATTATCGGAGAGATACTGCACAACTCTCAAACCGATACTATTTTGGAGCTCTCCGTAGGTGTTGCCTATTCTAGCGACACCGATGCCGCGATGGAGGCTATCAGATCCAAGCTGGTCGACATCGATGGGCTCAGTAAGGAGCGCGCGATTCAGATCGGTATCGATGAATTCGGAGACAGCTCAATCAATATCGCAGTGCGTGGCTGGGCGAGAACAGAGAACTTGCATCAGATCCGCTTCGCCGCTAATCAGGCGATCAAAGAGGCACTCAAAGAGGCCAATATTTCGATTCCTTTCCCGCAGCGAGAAGTGCGAATGCTGTCCTAATTTTATCGGGCATCGATGCCAGAAATTTGTCTTGCAGCCCATGGTTGTATCTACTAACGTAGTCGGAGCGAGAAGCCTACACCGTTTTCTGGTAGAACGTTCATTGTAGATTGATCCTGTTAATTATTACGCATTGAAAGCTCAACAATGAGAACAACAATGAGGTATCAAAGTAATGAAATATTCTAGGATATTTACAGCATCCAAGGGCCTGATTGGGGCGCTAATAGCTTGTGCCGGTTCAGTTGCCCTGGCGCAGGATTCCGTCGAATGGCTTACCTTGGGGAGCGATTTTGCACACACGCGCTATCTGCCTGTCGATGAGATCACTCCGGAAAACTTCAATGAATTAGAAGAGGCATGGGTCTGGGACGGCGCAAGCTTTAACGCAGCCAGTGGACGTTCAACGCCTAGCTATGTCGATGGCAAAATTATTACCGTCGCCGGGCCGCGGCGCTATGTCGTCGCCCTGGACGCGAAGATCGGTGAAACGAGTTGGAGCTACGTTGAACCCAAGACTTTTCGCTATGAATATTCCATGCGAAAGGATTATGGCAAAGGCGTCACCATCGCCGAGGTGAATGGCCGCAAAGTTGTCTATATCACTTCACCAGCCTTTTTTCTCACCGCCTTGGATCTTGAGACAGGTGCCCCGCTAGCAGGCTTCGGTGGTCAGGTTCCCATCGACGGATTTCCAGCGACAGGCGTTGTCGACCTACTCGCCGACCTGGGTCATCCCTATGACCCCAATGAGGGGATTCCACTGGAGACAGGTTATATCACTTCCTCATCGCCGCCTATCGTAGTGAATGGCACTATCATTGTCGGTAACTCGGCGGAGCAGGGTTATAACCAGGCGCGCATCGAGAATATACCCGGAGACATCCTCGCCTACGACGCCGCCACCGGCGCTTTCAAATGGAAGTTCAACGTTATTCCGCGTCCCGGCGAATACGGTCACGAGACCTGGGAGAACGATGCATGGCAGTGGACTGGCGATGTTTCTTCCTGGGCGCCGCTCTCTGCCGATCAGGATTTGAATCTTGTGTATATCCCCACTAACAGCGCGACGATCGATTTCTACGGCGGCTTTCGGCCGGGAGATAATTTATTTTCCGCAAGTCTGATCGCGCTGGATGCCGACTCCGGTGAGAGAGCCTGGCATTTTCAGATGGTGCATCACGATATCTGGAACTATGACACGCCTACCGCGCCCGTGCTTCTCGATGTGAATATCGAAGGCCGAGAAGTACCCGCGATAGCCCAAGCTACGAAGCAGGGTTTCGTGTATGCATTCAACCGTGAGACCGGTGAGCCCTTATGGCCGATAGTGGAGCGGCCTGTGCCTTCATCGCGGGTGCCGGGTGAGAAACTCGCCCCTACTCAGCCCTTCCCAACGAAGCCAGAGCCGTTCGAATTGCAGGGTATCTCTATCGATGATCTCGTCGACTTCACTCCCGAACTGCGTCAGCGTGCGATTCAAGCCGTGGCCGACTTCGAGATTGGGCCGCTATTCAATCCACCGCTGCATTACGATAATGACCTGGGCAAAACGGCGGCACTGTGGTGTCCGGGTGGCGGCGGTGGCGCCAACATCAATGGGCCCGCTGCAGCCGACCCCGAGAGCGGAATTCTCTACGTAACCTCCAGTACTGGCTGCACTGCCCGTGTCCTCGGGCCGGGTGCCGAGGCGGATCTGCGTTGGAATGCGCCCACAGGTACGACCTTCGCCGATTACGCCGTCGTACGTTCGGCATCGCCAGGTCGCATTCAGGGTATTCCCATCACGAAACCACCTTATAGCCGCATACAAGCCATCGACATGAACACGGGAGACACACTGTTCACCTTGCCCGTGGGCGAGACTCCCGACAATATTGCAAATCATCCGCTGCTTGCCGGTGTCGATGTGGGCAATACCGGCAGTGGTTCCAAGGCAACTATGGTGGTAACAAAGAATATGCTGATCTATTCGGGCGCGACGGGCGATGGAACGCCCCATCTCTTTGCTATCGATAAACAGACTGGCGAAGAGCTAGCTAGAATCGAGACATCCGAGCTGAGCCGCTATGGCATGATGACCTATCAGCACGATGGTCATCAGTATGTAATGCTGCAGAACGGGCCGCGACTTACAGCGATGGCACTGCCTGCGGCGATGGTCGCAGGCGACGACGGGCACTAAAGGTAAACTGCTGTCACGGCAGCTGAATGATTCTGACGAAAAAGCCCGCAAGAGAATTTCTCTAGCGGGCTTTTTGCTTAAGGCTCTGCGATTGAGAGCTTAGCCGTGCACAAGCATGGAGTTGATGAGCTCTGGCAACTTGTCGGTGTCATAGGGTTTGGAGATGCAGGTCACCTTCGCCAATTCATCGACCTTGTCTTTTAGCAACTGCTCCGTATAGCCCGTCGCCAGGAGTATCGGAGTGGCAGGGTTCTCCTGCAGAATAAGTTTTGCCATATCGATGCCATTCAGGCCGCCCGGCATCATGATGTCCGAGAATACCAGGTCGATATGTGGGTGGCTGTTGAAGCGGTCCAATCCGGAGTTGCCATCGTTTGCGGCAATCACTGTGAAGCCTGCATCTAATAACATCTGTGTCGCTACGCCTCTTACGCCTGCATCATCTTCGACCAAAAGTATGGTGCCGTTATATCGTTCCTGACTTTGCTTGAGCTCAGCGACTTGCTCCGATGAAGTAGAACTCTCGCCGGCGATAGGCAGATGGAGAAGGAATGTGGTTCCCTTGCCCTGTTGACTGTCCATCGAGATATTGCCGCCTGATTGCTGCAAGAATCCGAATGCGGTGCTTAGACCGAAACCCGACCCTTTGCCCATCTCCTTTGTAGTAAAGAAGGGGTCGAACACTTTGTCCTGAATCTCTGCTGGAATGCCCATTCCATTGTCTTTGACGGAAACCTCGACGAAGTCTTGTTCGATCGTATTCCGCGGCATTTCATCAATTGGTAGCGCAAGCTTTACCCGTCGCGAAGCGATTTCCAGCCGGCCACCCTGAGGCATCGCGTCCTTGGCATTGACACAGAGATTAACGATGACATTCTCGAACTGAGTCCTGTCTATCTTCACCGAGCCGTCATCCTCACTTAGCGACAAGCGCAGATCTATGTCCTCGCCTACGGCGCCGTGGATGAATGATTTCATATCGAGAAGAATGCTATTGATGTCCTCGGGCTTGCTCATCAAGGCCTGTTCCCTGGAGAAGCTGAGCAATCGCTTGTTTAGATCGGCACCGTTCTTCGCCGCCTTCATCAAGGTGTCTATGATCTCAGTATCACCAGCTCTACCGTCGCTCGCGAGACGGCGTCTAAGGAACTGCAGATTACCCATGATAACGGTAAGCAGATTATTAAAATCATGGGCGACGCCACCGGTGATGCGTCCTATTGCCTCCATCTTCTCAGACTGCAGGAGTTTGGACTCCATCTCTAACTCGGTTGTCATATCCACGAAGCTCACCACAGCGCCGATTAGGTTTCCCGCTTCGATAATAGGCCGGCAGGAGAACCGGACCGGTAGGATCATGTCGTCTTTGCCACAGAAAACGCCACTCACGCTTTGTACAGATTCTGATTTAAACAGGCATAGGTTCAACGATCTGCGTGTAAGGGCTTCTTTTCCGGTTACCGTTGAACTGCGGCAGAGAATGTCCATTGCGTTCTCTCCGATAATCTCGGATTCCTTTAGGTTCAAGAGCTGCAGGGCCATCGCATTCACGAA
>CAXBLN010000010.1:0-41563 GCA_963976555.1 uncultured Gammaproteobacteria bacterium | reverse complement strand
ATTCGAACTCCCGACCAACTGGTTCGAAGCCAGTTACTCTATCCAGCTGAGCTATGGGCGCGTGGAACGGGGATTATATACGCTTAGATTGAATGGGTCACTGCAAGACTGCTCGAGAGATTGATTCGGAATTTGGCGAAGCCAAATTTCTCACCCTTCGGGCAGCCTACGGCTGTCTGCGGAGCTGCGCTCCTTTCGAACTCCCGACCAACTGGTTCGAAGCCGTTCTTACTAAGTAACAAAATCAATGAGTTAACTCGCTTCTTTTTACGGAAATAGCTAGTTATGTGCCTCTAACAATCAAGTAGTTAGCGAGTATTTTTACGGAGCCATTTGCTGCCAAACCGGAATAAAAACCACAGAAAAGGGAAAAACAGTAAGATGGAATAGGGAAGCTGTAGCTGCGCTACAGGTCCTGGGCCAAACGAAAACCGTAGTAGCTGCTGTAGCGAAAAAACGGCCCATAGGAGAGGCGAGTCGCAGAACGCAGGGCCTGCGGAGCGCTGATCCAAGAGCCACCGCGCAGCACGCGGCGGCTACAGTTTTCAACTTCAACCGCACTTCCAGCCCAGGGAGTTTCTTCATAACTAGCAATATAGCAATCCTGTACGAATTCCCAAACATTGCCATGCATGTTGTAAAGGCCAAAGGCATTTGGCGCAAAGCTGCCGACAGGAGCCGTTTGTTCTTCGTCCCATTCACTGCCACAACTTGCACAATTAGCCTTGTTGACGCCTATTTCATCACCCCAGCTGTATTCGGTAGTGCTTCCAGCCCTTGCGGCATATTCCCATTCAGCTTCACTGGGTAAACGGTACTCTTCCCCTGTTTGTTCATTTAGCCAGCTCACATACCCTTGAATGTCATTCCAAGATACGTTGATCACCGGTTGATTACCCCGGCCCCATCCTCTGTCGTTAGGGAAATCTAGACCATTGGCGTCCGCATAGATATCATATTGTTCGAAAGTCACTTCGGTCGCGCCTAGAGCAAAAGGGTAATCAATCGTGACTGTATGTATTGGCCTCTCATCATCATCACCGTTTAAGCTGCCCATTGTAAAAGAACCAGACTCGATACGAACCATTTCAGGTAAAGGGATCAGTTCTAGCACAATCTCCATTGGTAGGGATTCACTCAGGTTACCGCCTGCAATCGAAATAGTCTCGGTTCGTGTTGAAAATGCAGGAGCCGCGACTTCAATTTCGTAATCTCCTTCTATGATCATCATGCCAGGACTGTATGTGAGTTCGGCATCAAGAAAACTTATTTTTGCAGTTGATGGAGTGTCAGTTATCTCTAGTTGGAAATGGCTTTGAACTAAATCGAATTCGAATTTGGTTGTGTCTCCTAACTCAATAGGTTCATTGATGCCGTAGTAATTCTCTGCGCGAATTTCAACCTCATAGTTTCCCTCTGACAATATCATTTCAGGTGAGTATTCGCCGGAGAAACCGTTGCCGGTCAACCTTATGACTGCATCTTCTGGTTCTGGAGAAATGTTAACCGTCAGCGGCAATTCCCTCCTTTCCACGAAGTATCCATCCCACACCAACCACGATGCTCCGAGAAATAGTATCAACGACGCAAAAACCAATACGGGTGGCGGCCCAGGTCTGGAACTGCGCAACAATTCAGCAATGCCTTTCTCTGTATCTGGAAGCAGGTCACTCCGCTTTTTAAGTTCACGCAGTATTTCACGAGCGTCTTTTACAAAGGCTTTGTCGTCCAGACTGGTTTCTATATCTGTTAGTAATAGCTTTTGTGCTTCGGTACTCAACACGGCCGCTCTGGCTCGCTTGGCAAGATCTGCGACATAAGAAACTGGCATCGCTGGGGGTTCGGGCAAAGGATCGGGCAGCGGGGTTGCTGCGGTGACAGTAGTTAGCGCCCTGCTTACCGCAGCTAATGCTTTTCTATCTTTAGAGTTCAGGAAATCTACGTGCTGAATACGCGACAGCGCTTCGGGTAGCAAATCAAGAGGAACGCCTTTTTTGACAAGGACAGGAATGATAGGTTTGCCAAGTGCGTCGGCGTATTCAAATTCGAGAGTGCATGCCGGTGAATTTACAGCCCGTGGAGCCAGTGCAAACAAGAAGACGTCGCTGCTACGAATCTTGCCCAGGATATGATCCCACCAGTCTTGCCCCCCACTCAAAGCGTCATCAAACCAGACCGTGTGACCCAGGTCTTCCAAGTCTGCGACAAGCGCCATCACCAGAGGCTTGCTGGTTCGGTCATAGCTGATGAATATTTCGCTCAATGCATCGGCCTACTATGATTAGTGGTCTAAAATTTGGCGGGTAAAAGCAGATTATGACAATTCAGCAAAGAATGGAACTATTAGGCGATGGTTGTTGTGCCAAATGTTAGGTGTGAAAGGCCTTAAATCGGCTGTCTTTTGCGACTGTAAATGGGTGGTTGGTTCTTCATGGCACCAAGCAAAAATCCGATGCGGGTACTCCCGAAAACCTACGGCCGTTTTCTTAATCTCAAAGACTACGAGATGGCTATCTGGCACCTCAAACTTCGCATTGCCGTTGTACATCAACGTGCGGTTTGCAGTGATATGAAGCTCATGCTGGTGAGTCAATGTGCTAATTTGGGCAGAATTGTTGGGTTCGCTGAGGACTAAACGCGCGGAATCGACATTGCTCACACGGGACGCGAGAAAGAGTGCTGTTAGGCAAATGAGGATTGGTTTGGTATTCTTTTCCACCGGACAAATTTGATCGATATCTGAATAAAGACGGCTGTCTAAACAAATTGATACCGTATTTATAAAAGAGTTATGAGCTATGTGCACGCTCACTACCCCAGGCTCAAGCCGACAAGTATTCCTTTATTAGATCATCGGCTGGAACGCCCCAACTTCGGCTAATAGCCCTGATATTCTCCAGGGTTAAGCTTCTTTTTCTGTTTAGCAGTTCAGACGCTCTCGATCGTGAATTTAATAACTCCGCTAAGTCCTTCTGTGTTCTTCCAGAAAACTCCATGACGCTTTTCAAGTACTCCACAGGATCTGGCGCGTCAATTTGGTAGGTTCGTCTTTCGTAGAGCTCTACTAGCGCCGTCAGCAATTCGAGTTCATCGCCCGCTTCCGAGCCGTGCTCGGCGTCCAGTAGTTTATCAATCCTAACCAGCGCTGTTTGATAATCTTTTTCAGTGCGAATCACTTTAATATTCACTAGATCTCCTCCGAATCTATGCTGTCATATTCTTTGTGCGTTCCTGTAATCCGAATATATCCTATTTTATAGGCGTAATTGAATTTCACGATCAGCCTGTAACTCCCGCCCACTATGTCAAAAATAGCTCGGTTATCTCCAATAATGCTCGCCTTCGGGAAATGGTTTTTGATGTCTTGTGGTTTATCCCAATCAGCCTTGACCGCAATTGCATGCCAGGACTTAAGTGCTTGCTCGCAGCTCGGGTGTCTTAGCCAGAAATCCTTTAGTTTCTTCCTGGCTATTATTCGCATCGCTTTTGCTGCGTCCCGTATTATGGCACTTTACATTGTTCCCGTATTGGGAACAATGCTTTTCTTTTCAATCTGACGAAAACTATGGGTGTCAAACTGCCCGCATTTAAGTGTAGGCACAGACACCCAAAATTGCCGCAATCCAGCTGCACTGCCCATCACAACTGGCATTTGCTCCCCTGCCCCTATATGCTTTCGACATTGAACACTAGCTGCGAGTAGTCGAGGGGCTTGTATGTCGGATCTAACTGCGGGCGAGACGCCTGCCAGGGTACCTAGCGACGCGGATTTCTCTGCAGCACCTATGCCGGCACTGCGTCGAGGCTTCGAAGTCGTTGGCTGGATCACGGTTGCCATTCTGGTATTCACGGGGCTAACCGCCATCTTTGGTCGTGCAAATTTCATGATTGGAGCCTTCTCCCAACCGATACCGAATCCGGAGGAGGTGTTTAATGCTTTCGATGTTCGCTATTACACCAATGCGCTGGCGACGATTCTGCATCTGGGGCCTGGCTTCTTCGTGATGGTGCTGGGGCCGCTGCAGTTTATGCGCGGGGTGCGCAAGAATTACATCAAGTTACATCGCATCAGTGGTCGCGTGTTCGTGCTCTGCGGCGCTATCGGTGCGTTCTCCGGAGCCGCGATAGGCGTGTTGGATCCCTTTATGGGGATAACGGGTCAGGGCTTTAACGAGTCTATGGCCACAGCCTTTCTCTCTATTTATGTTCTGGTCACTCTGGGGATGGCGATCTTGCGCATCAAGCAGCGGCATTTCGGCAAACACCGGGAGTGGATGATTCGTGCCTTTGCGATTATGTTGGCGATAGCTACTGAGCGATTGATGCTCACGGCATTCATGTCCACCACCGAGATCGATGTCGCGAATCTATTCGGTGCTACGTTCTGGATGGCGGGGGTGGTTAATATCGTCGCGGCCGAATTTTGGATCGGCTTGACTCGCACGCCGGGCAATGGCGCGCGTCATTGGAAGGACATGGATGCGAAAGCAGCCAAAGTCTAGTCTGACTTAGGGTATTCATAACAAGCATTATGGAAGAACTGACTGAAATAGAAACCATAGCCAGCGTCATTCAATTGGCGGTTGCACCGGTGTTTCTGTTGGCCGGCATTGCAGGCTTGCTGAATGTGCTCTCGGTGCGACTCGGTCGCGCGGTTGACAGAGTTCGCATCGTTGAGACACGTCTGGGCAAAGAGCCTCACTCCGATCATGTCGTCATTCTGCAGACGGAGATCTCTGCGCTGTGGAGTCGGATACGCTTGGCGAACTGGTCGATTCGCATGTTTGTCGCTGGGGCGTTGGTAGTGTGTCTCGTTATCGTTTCGCTGTTCTTCAGCGAGTTGGCACAGTTCAATATGTCAGCGGCGATCGTGGTGTTTTTTCTCGGCGCCATGTTACTGCTGATCATGGGCCTGATCTTCTTCCTGATCGAGGTGAGTATATCTACTCGCAGTATCGGCACGGGCATCACGGAAATGCTCGACGAAGACAACACCGACTCGAATTAAACTAAGCTGCCATTTCCTCTGGCTGCTCGGCCTTCTTCTCGATAGCTCTCGCTATCGAAGTCTTGATATTGTTATCTAAGTTGCGCAGCGTCGGGCTCATCCAGTAGAACGCGGCGACTGTCGCTATGAGCAATGCGCAGGCGCCGAGTATGGCGTTCGCCGCGCCTATATTGTCTGCAGCTATCGCCAGCGGGAAAACCCCTATAGGGGTGAGCGCGAAAGACAACATCATGAAGCTGCTCATGCGCCCTCTTACGCTGTCATCCACGAGTATCTGTACTGCGGCGTTGTTTACGGTCTGGCTGGCGCTGACGCACATATTGGCCAGCAACAGCGGAATCAAAGCCAGATAGAAACTGGGAATCTCCACAAACACCGCAAGCAATACGGCGAAGGCAATCGTGGAGCCGAGCATCAGTTTTAGGCGCTGAGCATTATCGCCGCGGCGCAGTATCCAGATCGAACCCATCACGCCGCCTATTCCACCCACCGCCATCAGCGTGCCCAGGCCGCTCTCACCGACGCCCCACTGCTGCTCCGCCAACATGACGAGAATGCTCTGAAACGGCATGGCCAGCAACATGGGCACCAATCCGAATACCAGACACAGAAGCACTGGCCTATTACCACGCACGTAGCTAAAGCCCTCGATGATATCGGCTAACAGTTTTTCCTTGGGCTTGCCGCTGCTATTCGAATGACTGCGTTGCACGCCGAGCATGCAGAGGACCGCACTGCCATAGAGGGCGATAGAAAGCATATAGGCGGCGATCGCAGAATACTGCCCGACCACCACACCCATGATCGCCGGACCAATAACACGGCTCAGGTTCATCACGCCGCTGGAAAATGCCATGCCGCTCTGCAACTTCTCCGGGCCGACCACGGTTGCCGTTATCGCCATACGCGCCGGCATAATGAAGGGGAATGCGCAGCCAGCAACGAAGGCTGTACACAATAAATGCCAGAATTGCAGGCTCTCGTTTAATAGCATCGCCAGAATGAATATCTCATTAGCCATGATCAGACACTGCCCAACTATGACCAACTGCCGGCGTTCTACTCGATCGGTGATGGCGCCGCCAACGAGGGACGCGAAGATCATCGGAATAGCTACGACCAGATTAATATAGGCGAGCGACGTAGCCTCACCGGTCAGGTCCCAGGCGATAATGGTGCGGGTCAGCATCTGGCCCTGCATAGCGAAGAAGAAGGCCGCATTGCCAAAGAATAGCCAGCGAAACTGCGGGATAGAGAACACAGCGAAAGCGCTGGTTTTTACGGCTGAGGGATCTGATGAGGGGGAAGAAATATGCGCGCTCCTAAGTGTGCGCGCAGTATAGGACTTACTCCGTTTAAACTAAAGGTTTGCATTTGCGACAGAGCGAACAACGCGACTACTGACTTAGTCGCGTTACTGGCAGGAATCTCTCAGCCTCTACCTATTGCGCTCATAGAAAGCAGAGTTAATGAAGTTATAATCGTGGGCCGCTGCAAACAGATGACAATCTCTGCAGAACGCACCGAGGCCGGAGTCACCGCTGCCGCGTCTGGCGCCATTCGCCCCCATCACATATTCCCAGTCGCCGGTTTCGGGCGATTGACCACTCGCGAGTTTTATCATCAGAGTCAGGTCTGGATTGCGCCTTTCCGCCAGAGCAACCGCATTATTGAAACTCTCCTTCAACAGGATGGTTCCCTCGGGATAAGGCAGGCTCTGCGTGCCGAGATTAACGGCCCGGCCGACGCTGTTTACATAAATCTGACGATAGGCATTGGCACCATCGTGCACACTGCCGAGGAATCCTGTCGGGTCGCCGGTCTCCGGTTCAGGAGTAACCTTGTACCAGGAAAGATAATCAGACCATGCGCTGGCATCGGGGCCAAGTTGTGGGGCTGTAGACATACAGGCAGACAATATCCCGACAAGACACAACAGCGATAATAATTTTAGTTTCATGAGCAATCCTGGTTAGAGTTAGCCTGCATTCCGGCCAGAGCGTCGAAATGCTTCTTAGTAGTTAAGAGCGAACAAAGACAGTTTCTCTTTCAGAGAAACTCAATAAAATTATGGCATCGATAGAATGCTCTTCTTTTGTGTTTCAATGGGATAGCACAAGATACGGCCGCACCGTCAATCCTGATGTATGTTTTGGTGTCTGCAACGAATTGTTACCCAGCGCCCCTATTTTGTATATTTATACAGTTAAAACAATATGTTAGCTATTTACGCGCAATAGCCAGTGCTTTCACGGCGCTCGTGTTTCCGGTACTATCGCATTCAAAATTTGATTAGCAAACAACACGAATCAATCAGGAGAATTAGCGTGCGCAGAGTAAGGGGCTTCCCGCTATCGTCAACACTAGTTATTCTCACCCTCGGCATTCTTTCTTCAGCACCGAGCTACGCTCAAGACGCCAGTGTCGAACGCGGACGGCTGCTGTTCACCGCCGAGTGCTCGCGCTGTCATCTACCGGCCGAGATGGAAGGCCGCCTGCGCGCACGCTGGATTGACCGCACGGGAGAAGAACTATTTCAGCAGATTCGTTCCACCATGCCCGCCGAGACTCCCGGCTCACTGGACAACGGCGAATACTACGACCTTACAGCCTTCATCTTGCAATCTGGCAATGTTGCCATAGAGGGTGGCGAGATTAGCGTCGCCAACTTGAATAATCTGAGTATCAACCCAAGCGATGCAGTCGCCGCACAAAGCGATGACGACTATCTGCCCTGGACACATTTCAACGGCACCGAGAAATCGCTACGTTACGCGGATCTGGATCAGATCAACGCGAGCAATGTAGCCGATCTCGAGATCGCCTGGGCATTCGACTCTTCTCCCTACGGACCCAGCCCCGAAACCTATAGCGTGTCGCAGCCCCTAATGGTAAATGGCCGTGTATTCGCCACCATGGGCTCGACTCGCAATGTCGTCGCCCTCGACGCCATCAGTGGGCAAGTCCTGTGGATGTGGCGTCCAAACGAATCCCAGCGCTTCGCCAAGGCACCACGTAAGGGCTCTGGTAAAGGACTCTCCTATTACAACGGTGGCGGGCAGGAAGTTATCTTCACCATAACGCCCGGCTATTATCTGGTCGCCCTTAACGCACAAACCGGCGACCCTGTCCCGACATTCGGAGCCGGTGGCTTCCTCGACCTGCAGAGCGGTCTGCGTCTGGGGCCAGGCCGCGAAGACATGGACATTGGCATCTCCTTCCCGCCGCTGGTGGTAGACGATGTGGTGATCGCTGGGGCCGCCCACGAGGTGGGTATGCGCCCCCTCTCCCAGAACAATGTGAAAGGTGACATCAGGGGCTTCGATGCACGAAGCGGCGATCTGCTGTGGACCTTCAAAACCATTCCCGAGCGCGGGCAAGTTGGATACGAGACCTGGTTAGACGGCTCGGCTGAATACACAGGCAACGCGGGGGTGTGGTCGATGATGTCGGCCGACCCGGAACGCGGCGTGGTCTATCTTCCCGTGGAGGCGGCCACTGGTGATCGCTATGGCGCCTACCGACCGGGTAACAATCTGTTCTCCAGCTCCACCGTCGCTCTCGACTACAAGACCGGCGAGCGCAAGTGGCATTTCCAGACGACCCATCATGACATCTGGGACTGGGACACGCCTTCGGCCCCTCTGGTGATCGACCTGCCCGACGGTACGCCAGCGGTTGTTCAGACGCTAAAACAATCCCATCTATTTATGTTCAATCCGGAAACAGGTGAGCCCCTATTCCCGGTCGAGGAGCGTCCGGTTCCGGCCTCGGATGTGCCGGGAGAAATTGTCTCTTCCACGCAGCCCTATCCCACCCTGCCCCCACCCTACGACCGTCAGGGTTTTCAGGCCGATGATCTCGTAGACTTTACGCCAGAGATAGCAGCGCGAGCAGCCGAAATAGCGTCGAATTACCGATTCAGCGAACTGTATACACCGCCTTCTCTCTACAAGGACCCTAAAGATGGGACACTAGGCACCTTGCACCTACCATCCTCCACCGGAGGCTCGAACTGGGAAGGGGCTCCCTATGACCCGGAGACAGGCATCATCTATATCTCATCGCGTACGGCGACGAGTGTGTTGACCTTGGTAAACGAGCCCGACGCCTCTTCCATGCGCTATATCCAGGGTGGCGGCCGCACTCCCTCTGTGGATGGCATTCCATTGGTTAAACCACCCTACGGCAGCATCACCGCGATCGACCTGAGTACGGGAAAACACGTCTGGAAGATCGTCAACGGCGACACGCCCGAGAGCATTAAGAATCATCCGTTGTTAGCAGGTGTCGATATTCCACCGACAGGAAAGCCCACGCGCTCTGGCATGGTACTAACCAAGTCACTGCTATTCTTCGGCGAGGGACCGGGGGGATCTCCTCTTCTGCACGCCGTGGACAAAGCCACCGGCGAAACGGTAGCAGAGATCGAGCTACCGGCGTCGGTAACCGGCTTGCCCATGACGTATATGATAGACGGCAAACAATTCATCCTGATGACAGTGAGCGATTTTCAGAACGGCGCGAAGCTGATCTCCCTGAGCCTACCCTAGTCGCGCCAGTCTAGACCTCAGTTAACCTAAGAAGTAGACTCACACTAACCTCGATCATCACAGTGATCGGGGTTATTTTTTGTCAAAATCAGGCAAAATTCTCTTGCGCGTACTACTGTATTTATATACAGTAATTACAATCTGAAGGATGCATTACCATGAACAAGCGCTGCTGGTGGTCAGGGAACGATCCGGTGTATATCGCCTATCACGATGAGGAATGGGGGGTCCCGGTGCACGACGAGAGACTCCTGTTCGAGTTTCTCTGCCTGGAGGGACAGCAGGCTGGCTTGAGCTGGATTACCGTACTCAAGAAGCGCGATCACTACCGCAAATGCTTTAAGAATTTTGATGTAGATAAAGTCGCACGACTAACAGACAAAACCATTGAGAAACTGCTGCTCGATACGGGGCTAATCCGTAATCGTCTCAAGCTCTACTCCATCCGCAGCAATGCCGTTGCATTCAAGCAGGTGCAGAGCGAGTTCGGTAGCTTCGATAGCTACATCTGGTCCTTCACAGGTGGTGAGGTGCTAGATGGCAAACGCAAGACTCGAAAAGAGGTGCCTGCCACGACAGACATCAGCGATGCGATGTCGAAGGATCTCAAAAAGCGCGGCTTTAAGTTCATAGGCAGCACGATCTGCTATGCCTATATGCAGGCTGCGGGGCTAATCAATGACCACACAGGTAATTGTTTTCGCTACAAGGAGCTGAAAAAATAAGAATACTATTAGCAACACGAATCTACCTACGAAAAACGAAAGTAAAAACCTAGAGAGGAACTACCATGATTGGATATGTAACAGTGGGCGCTAACGACCTTGAAAAAGCAGCGAAGTACTACGATGAGCTACTAGCGGGAATGGGCGCTAAGCGCTTCATGGAAATGGATACTTTTATCGCCTGGTCGAATGACCCGAAAGCCTGTGGCTTCTCGATTACCAAGCCTTTCGACGGAAACCCAGCTAGCGTGGGTAATGGCGTGATGGTTGCATTAATGGTGGATAGCACCGACAAAGTCGACACACTCTACGCTAAGGCTATCGAACTCGGTGGCACCGACGAAGGCGCCCCTGGCGCTCGCAGCGATAATTTCTATGCCGGTTATTTCCGCGACCTCGATGGCAACAAGCTCAACTTCTTCTGTATGACTTAATTACTGAGCGCCGCGCTGTGTTCGTGAACACCGTTAAAGAGTTAAGTTAGTTCATGGGCTTCAATCTGCAAAGATTGAAGCCCATTTTTTAGAGGCTCTGTATCTTTCTCTCTACTTCATAGGAATTGTCGGTGACGATTCTTTCTAACACTTCTATTCTTTCCTTCATACGCGCAACCTCGTCCTGCAATTCTTTAGTGGAGTTTAGGTCCATTTGCTTTCGCAGTGTTTCCAATTGTGCATTTGTATTCTTCTTGCTCTTAAAATACTCCGTAACAAACATGATCAGACACAGAGGAACTGTAAGTGCCATCATCACTCCAAATAGCTTTAATACTGAGTCCATAGTTTTCTCCTTTTTGCGCTGGGATCTTTCTATGCTTCCTGAAAATCCAGAAAACCGAAGCTTTGAAGCTTCGTTAGATAGATACTAGCAATTTCCAGGCCATTAACTTAGTCGTTTACTATCAATAGCTTAGAGCTTTTGAGATGAGTGCGAAGCGCGTATAAGACCAATAAGTAGCTACTTTGACTACGAACTGCCCGCAGCTAAACGAAGCAGATTGTTCCACCTGTTATCGGTATTTCAGGCTAGCGCCTACCGTACAATCTTTTAATTCACCTGTAGCGATTGGTTGCTGCTTACTACGTCATGCCGTATAGGGTTTGCCGTCACACTGTAGCCAGAATCTCTGCTGTATCGGATCTCAGCCTTACCCGCTTCGTTCGCACAGGTCGATATAGGAGTTTCTGACGATCTGGGTACGCGAACACGATAATGATTGCGACCACAGACTTTGTCGAAAATGTTCAAGGTCATAGTAGCGCCTGTGCCATTCGACACATACCAATCAACCATGCCAAATTCAGGCGGCCTGCCTGATTGGCACCCAAGTAATAAGAAGGCAACTGATGCCACAGACAGGCGCCTAATACTTAAGAACGGAATTTTTGCTAACATAGGCAATGGTGTCTCGGGTTAATCTTAACTGAAATCTGATTCTTTAAACCACTTAGAATTCGGAAAACTCTACTCAGGAAATTCATTCTGAAATTCCTCCAGGCTTAGCCATTAGCAGCGACTATTGACGCAAGAATTCGCAGCTTACTCTGCGTCTTCCTGACTGGAAAACTGTGCGTAAGCTACGGAGTTCAATTCTTGTGCACGCTTACCAAAAACGATCTTGTGCAGCGTGTCTGCAATACTATCCTGAAAGTCATCCACATTCATGTAGGCCGAGGCATAGCCGCCTGTCGGATCCAATGCCAGCGACTTTAGGTCGCTGCGATGATCTTCGGTGATTATGATGACAGGAGTGGGGCTGCGAAATGGACTGCGTTTCTCTTCGCTTCGAAGCTTAAACAGAAACTGATCTCGGGGCTTCTTGTAGGGGTTCCAACCCGTCACTACGCAGGAAATTTTATTCGTCACCAGCCCGAAGAGACGATTGTATTGCCGTACTGCCTCGCTCGCATTCGTTTCGTTGTAGGTATTAATAGTAGTATAAAGACCGGTGTGCCCGATAAGCGCGGCGGCCTCATCGACCAGGGTATTGTTTAGATCGTACAACAGAATGACAGGCTTGAGGCTCATGAGGTCGGCTTCTTATTTTAGAGTTAGGTGCTAGCGCCTGCGAGGCTGGAGCTTAGTCCGATCTAAACACAATATTTGCAGAGATGTCGTCCCGTGTAGTCCGTGTCTTATTGGCAGCTACCGCAACATCCTCGTAGCCAAAGCTTATACCGAATAGAATTTTTGTACCATCCTCGATTTTGAAGGCTTCGCGAACCATATCGGGGTAGTTACGCATCGTACCCATAGGACAACTATGCAGCCCGAACGCAACCATCGCCAGCATTAGCGACTGAGCAAACATGCCAACGTCTACCGCAACCGTAGTCCCAAAATCCGGGTGCATTCCCAAAAAGGCAATATGAGGCGCATCGAAGAATTCGAAATTGCGCAGTACCGCTCGCATGCGCCCCTCCTTGTCATCCCTGCCAATGCCCATCTTGGAATACAATGCAACTGCACACTCTACCTGTCTGGTACGGTATTCGTTCTCGAAATTACCTCTATAGGGATAGTCAGGATTCGGAGTCACTCCAGCGGCGGTGGCCTCTACCATCTGCTTCCGCAAGCGATCCTTCAACTCTCCCGAGGCGACATAGACCTTCCAGGGCTGCACATTGCAATTCGACGGAGATTGTTGAGCGATCTCGAAAATGCGATTCATTATTTCCTGCGGTACTTCCTTGTCTAAATAACCGCGCACAGAATGCCGCCCATAGATCGACTCGATCAAGCCCATATCCGAGTCTGTCAACGGCGGCTTCGCCACTTCCTGTTCATTCTTCATGCTTCACACCACATTCTAATCAAGAAATATTTTCGCTTTCGATACTGTTTGTTAGCTCAGAATACGTCCGCCATCGACATCGATGGTGGTGCCAGTAACAAAGCCGTTCTGCATAACGAAGAGAATGCCCTGAGCCACTTCATCGGAAGTTCCAGCACGCTTAATAAGGTGAGTCGATGTCATCGCCTTCAAATTGTTCTGTTTCTCATCGCCCATAAAATCGAACATGGCCGTATCAACAGTCCCCGGTGAAACGACATTAACTCGAATTGGTGCCATCTCTACAGCGAGACAACGGACCAAATTCTCAACCGATGCACCCACACAGCTAAGCGGCGATTGCGCCGGCTTGATTTTTCGAGCAGGAGAACCACTAACGAGAGTTATGGCGCCGTCTTCTGCAAGATACGGAGCACCGGTTCTCACCACCTTTGCATAACCCCATAACTTGTCATAGGCCGCCTTGAACTGATCTTCAGTCTGTTCGAGGAAGGGTTTAAGTGTTCTCTCGCCACCAACCGCCGCAGACACGAGGTGATCGATAGTGCCTACCTCCTTAAAGATGGCTTCCAGGCTGGCGGCATCGTGAGTGTCGGCCTGCCGCACCTCGAAGCTGCCGTTGGCAATTTTTTTAGCCGCTTCGATATGGCCCGCGGAGCGACCGGCAGCCCATACCTTCGCGCCTGCAGCCGCAGCTGCCTGCGCTGCCGCAAGTCCAATGCCTGCCGTTCCACCGATTATTACCACATTCTTGCCGGCCAAATTATTATTAGTCATGTCCTATCCTCTTGAGCTTCTGCTAGTTAATTCTATAGGTGATTAAGTGCGGGATCGTCTAGAAAATCCTGCCTGGATTGAGTATTCCCTGGGGATCCAGGGTTTGCTTGAGTGCCTTCATAAGGGCTATCTCGGGTTCGCTTTTGCTATAGGGAAGAAACTGTTTCTTCATGAGTCCAATGCCATGTTCGGCTGACACCGCACCATGCAGCTCCTGAATCAGGCCATAGATTATCTCATCTATTGCCAGGTGTAGATTTCGCGTTTCCGGCCCCACGTGAATAATGATATGAACATTGCCATCGCCGATATGCCCGAAGAGACCAAGTATTGCATCTGGCCATTGGGCCCGCAGCCTACTCTCTACTTCATCACCGAAGTAGCCCATATCGTCTACATTCAGACTCACATCATAGGTGTGCATATAGCCCACGCCGGGGTAAATTTCCGCCGCCGCGTCGCGCACCGTCCATAGGTTCTTAATCTTCGTATCAGAGTCGGCCACGATGACCTCCTCTATCAACTTCGCCTCGGTTGCCGTCGATAGAACTTCGAGGAAGAGGTCGCTATCTTTGTCGGCGTGAGATCCCATGCTCTCGATCAGCACATAGAAACCATAGTGATCTGCCATGGGCACGGTTGCATGGGGTACGTGCTTATCGATTAGCCTGTAGGCGTTATTCCAAATAACCTCAAATGCACTCAGATTCGCACCCAACCCGGCCTGCACTTGCACCAGAAGGTCGGCAACCTTAGCAAAATCATTCACTGCGCACATCGCCACCACCTGACTGCTAGGCTTCGGCGAGAGTTTGAGTACGGCTCGAGTAATCACGCCTAGCGTGCCCTCGCTACCGATAAAGAGCTGCTTGAGATCATAGCCTGTATTGTTCTTACGCAGCTTGTGCAGCCCGTTAATTATCGTGCCGTCGGCCAATACCGCTTCCAGACCGACTACAAGGTCTCGCGTCATGCCATAACGTATAACCCTATTGCCGCCGGCGTTGGTTGAGAGATTGCCCCCTATGGTACAGCTGCCCCTGGCGCCCAGATCCAGCGGAAACAGCAAGTCATGGGCATCTGCCTGTTCCTGAATCGTCTGTAGCTCGACGCCGGCCTCTACCGTCATGGAGCTAGTAAAGGGATCAACTTCAACTACCTGTTTCATACGCTCGAAGCTGAGTGATATCTCTCCCTCCAGCGGCGCCGCAGCGGACACCAGTCCCGTCATGCCACCCTGCGGGGCAATCGGCTGCTTTGCTGCATGACAGGCCTTGAGAATCTCTGATACCTGTTCTGTACAATCAGGCCGCAGTAACAAGATCGGCGGTACCGACCGAGCCCCCATCGCATCCTGATAGTTCTTCGATTCTATGTCCGCGCCCTCGCGATATCCTGCTGGGCCGACGATGGACTTCAGGGATTCAATCAGTTGTGTACTCGCGCTGGCAACCATAACACTCACTCAAAGCTGGGACTCTCGACTCAACGAGAAACGGGTAGGAATAGTAGCATAGTCAGCCAAGCCGGTATCACTCACCAATCTCCCATGGAGTCTTGATTGGTTACAGCGAATAGATGGCAACACTGTTAGAATAAACGATTGTTCACAAGCCTATCTCTTTCATCGTTTTTTGCACAGCCACCGCGTTTTTTCAACGCAAAACGGAGAATTCCATGAAAAACTACATCCTTTCAGCTGCCATCGCCCTAATGATTTCCGCCTGTACCTGGGTGCAATTGACTCCCGAGGGCGAGGGCGTCCGACTGGCAGGCGCGAGACTGGTTACCAACTGCGAACGCATAGGCCGGGCAACGGCACGCACCTTGGGCGAAATAGTGACCGTGGAACGTGGCGGCGGTAAACAACAAACAGAACTGCTCACCCTGGCGCGTAACGAAGCGGGTCGCATGGGCGGCAATACCATAGTGCCAGAGTCGCTAATCTCAGGCGGTGAGCAAGAGTTCGGCGTGTACAACTGTCCCCGCTAGCGAGAACACTGCCCCGCACCCAGGCTAGCCTCCTCTCGGAGGCTAGATTTTCTCTACCGACTTCTTTTAACTTGACCTTGTTTAGATATATAGATACTTTTCTAAATATCTAAGGAATATCTATGCAATTAGTTCTCGAAGCCATATCGGATCCGACCCGTCGCAAGATTCTGGACCTTCTCAAGAAGGGCGAGATGTCTGCTGGAGAACTGGGCAAGCATTTTGATATTAGCGGGCCCTCCATGTCCCATCACCTCAGCAAGTTGAAGGCGGCGGACCTCGTAATCGCCAATCGGCGTGGACAGAGCATTCGATACTCCATCAATACATCGGTATTCGACGATGCAGCGCAGTTCGTCATCGGCTTTTTCCAGGAGAGAAAGGACACGAAGAAATGAAATTTTTACAAGCCAATATGCTGAGCTTTGCCTGTCTCGCAATCATGTTAGCGGCGGGGCTTTACCTCTATCCAGGCCTTCCTGAAACACTACCTTCTCAGTACGGTTTCGATGGTGTCGGCAGAAACCATCTACCGAAGATCGCCGTGGTCCTGCTCTGGCCACTCATCTATGGCGCATCGATTATAGCTATCAATGTGATGATTCATTTCTCTCCCGATAAATTTTCTATGCCTAACAGCAAGCGTGCAATGGACATTATCGTCTTCGGCGCCGGCCTGCTAATGCTCGCCGTCCACGTCGGTATCATGATTGGTGCTGGCGATACGCAAACCTTTCAACAATACTTCTCCATCGGGCTCGCCCTCTTCCTGCTGATTACCGGCAATGTGTTCGGCAAGACCGAGCGAAACTTCTTCATCGGCATCCGCCTTCCCTGGACCATCGCATCGATTGAAAACTGGAGAGCGACTCATCGCTTCGCCGGCAGACTGATGGTCGGCTCGGGACTGCTGCTACTTGTCACCAGCTACTTTCAGCCCTCGTTGATCGTAACTCTTATATTAGGGTTCAACTGGGCTCTGCTGGCTGTTGTCTATTCCTTCCTGTTCTACCTCAAGAACGAGAGGACCAACTAGTGATTGTTAAGATATTACGCAATAATGGGTACCGAGATATCTTCAGCCTCATTGAACCAGACTCGCATTCTGGCCGACCTACTGAGCGACCGAAATTCTTTAACGTTGCAGTGAAACAGATACAAGCTGAGGTCCAGCAGTGCCTCGAACCACAGTTTTCACATGCTCGCACCATTTATCCAGGGGCTTAAGTCATGGAAAAAATCCTACTCTCGCTAAGTGATGCCTTCGCTCAAGCACCCTACAAGGTGCTTAGGTTCAAGAGCTTCGTACTCACCGGATTGATAGTTATCACCGCTGTCATGGTCTACGGCATCACCACGCGCACGACACTGGATATGACAACGGATAGCTTCCTCGACGAAGCTGATCCAGCGGCGATCGCCCTCGATGAGTTTCGCGAGCAGTTCGGCAGCGACGAGTCCATATTCCTCGTCTATCGAGCCAAGGATGGAAACGTCTTCTCAAGAGAGTCCTTGTCAGCGGCACAGCAACTCACCGAAGATCTGCGCAATTGGCAATCGCTCGATCGCAGTCAGTATCCAGAGGAAATTAGTGGCATCACGCTGCAGTGGGACGAGCTCAATCATATTCGTCGCGTGCAATCCATCGCCAATATCCGCTATCAGGAAAGTGTAGACGACAGCCTACTCTCCAATCGTCTGGTGCCTACTACATTGCCGGGGGCGGATGGCGGCCTAGACCAGATTCGCGACAAGGCTTTGTCCCTCGAAGACTACCTCCTCGCCTTCTACTCCGAGAACTCGGAGTACGGAGCCATCTTAATACAGACTGACTTCGGCACGACACCGGTCGAGGGTTTCGTCTCGGCCGTCGATGGTGCCGATGTTTCCCTGGATGACAGCTTTGGCAGCTTCGACGATGCACAGGGCTTTGACCTTGAGTTCAATGAAGACGTAGAAGTACAGGAGATCGAATTCGAAGCGGTCGACATGTTGGGCTATACCAATTTTCATGTCATGTCGAAGGCGATCTATGAGAAGTACGAGACCCATTTCGAATTCTTTCCCGTCGGAACACCTCCGCTTATGGAGTTCATGCTAGAAATGCTGGCGGAGATGCAAGTGCTTGGTATTATCCTCGTACTCATCTTTACACTTCTTCTATGGATACTGTTTCGATCGTTTAGCGCAGTCCTGTGGCCGCTGGTCACGATTCTGCTCAGTATCGCCTGGGCGTGGGGAATCCCCGCCTGGACCGGCATCGTGCTGACGACAATGATATCACTGACCATCATGCTCATCTTCGCCGTGGGAATAGCGGACTGCGTTCATGTAATGAGTGCGTACTTCACATTCCGGCGCGAGGGTGAGGAGCACTATACCGCCCTCTCCCATGCCTACAAGAAAACCGGTTTGGCCATATTAGTTACTACTATCACTACAATGTGTGGCGTACTTGCGCTGACAAGCTCTGACCTCGCGATGATTCAGGTATTCGGCTGGACCTCCGCCGTAGGCGTCCTCCTAGCCTTCTTCTTTACTATAGTGCTACTACCTATACTGCTCGATCTCTGGCATCCAGGAGACCCAGATGCGGACGCGAGCTTTGCAGACAAGCTCGGCAAATACTGGCACAGTTTCTCGAAAAACAAGAAGCTTACAATAGCGGCGGTCTACTTCATTGCAGTCTTCGCGCTATTAGGGCTGGCTATTGGCGGCTATATCGCATTAGTGACAATGCTTACTTATGTGGTAGTGAATTGGCAGAAGACAATTCTCGATGCCGTGCCCGGGATTACTGCCCGCTTTCCCTATCAAATCATGGCGATTTTCGCCGGCATTTTCTTCACCTGCCTGTATGGCATGAGCCAGATTCGCATCGACAGCAATATGGCAGAGATCACTAGAGAGGGCTCAGTCATCCAACGCGCCTACGATATCGTTGACGAGAACATGGCCGGCGCGCAGAGCATGGAGATTGTCATCAATACCAATGCCGTAGACGGCATGATGAACCCGCGACTGCTGCAGGCGGTGGATGCATTACAGACTCGCATCGAAGCACGCTATCCGAATGAAGTATCGCGCACCAATTCCCTGGCGAATATCGTCAAGGAAACCTACAAAGTAATGAACAACGATGACCCCGAATACGATCGTAT
Organism: uncultured Gammaproteobacteria bacterium; assembly: GCA_963976555.1. Lineage (GTDB taxonomy): Bacteria > Pseudomonadota > Gammaproteobacteria > Pseudomonadales > Pseudohongiellaceae > UBA9145. Next base: position 22,553 of record CAXBLN010000010.1, on the reverse strand, counting down.
TCCGGATTCCGAGATGATGGTTTCGCAGTTGCTCTATCTATTCAACAGCTCCAATCCAGAAGATCGACGAGCCCTTGTATCCGACGACTATAGCAAGTCTCATATTACTATTAATGCCTACAATGCCGGGTCCTACCAATACCAGGCGTTCTTCACGGAGATGCAGGAAGAGATCGAGGAAACGTTCGCTGGGCTTGAAACAGAATTTCCTGAGTTACAAGTAACAGTGACAGGCACTATGGCGATGATGATGCGTATGGCCGACGATCTGGCGAGGTCACAGTATGCAAGTCTGCTACTCGCTCTGGGGATTATTAGCGTGATCATGATCGTGACGCTGGGCTCATTTCAGGGCGGCCTGCTCGCCATGATCCCCAATCTAATCCCGGCTGTTTTGAGTTTTGGTCTGATGGGACTACTGGGACTGCCACTGGATGCCGACACCCTGTTGATCGCGCCGATCATCATCGGTATCGCTGTGGACGACACCATTCACTTCATGACGCACTACCGCATAGATCTAGCCCGTACAGGAAGCATTAGCCAGGCATTGATTAGTACGATTCGCGACGTGGGTCAGGCGGTCATGTTTACTACCATGGTTATCGCACTCAGCTTTGCTCTGCTTAGTTTCTCCGGCCATCTAGGCATGGCCAAGATGGGCTTCTTCGGAGCGATCGCGATCTTCTTCGCCCTACTCTGCGATCTGTTTCTTATCCCAGCAATGATTATCACGTTCAAGCCGACCTTCGGTGTGAAGAACGCAAACACCGAAATCGATTTTTCAAACACAGTGCAAGCTCAATAGACAAACAGGAGATTCAGATGCAACCTAATATCTTCAGCAAAGGATTAATCGGCTTGGTAGCGATACTGTTTCTATTGCCTCTCAAATTAATTGCTCAAGACCTAAGCCCGCGAGAAATTATGGAGCGACTCGAAGACAATCGTCGTGCAACTTCCAACTCCGCGCTCTCGCGCATGCAACTATCAACCTGCAAGTTCGGCGTACGCGATGGCAAGATCACTTGCGCAGAACGCCCCCGCGTAAAATCACTGGAGTCTGTCGGCAAAGGCTACGGCCCGGAATTAAAAGACACGAGATCGGTTGCAATTCTGCTGGAACCCGCGGCCGAGCGCGGCATCGGCATGCTCAGCTACAACTACGACGATGGTGCCAGAGACAATGAGAGCTGGTTATACCTGTCGGCGCTTGGCCGAGTCAAACGCATCGCCAGCGGCAGCTCCGACGACGAGACTGAACCGGGCTCCCTGTTCGGATCGGAATTTACAACCGAGGACCAGGACACTGGCAAGCTCGACGAGTATCAGATAAATCTGCTGGAAGAGACAGTGGAATCAGGCCGGGAAGTCTGGAAGATTGAGATGATCCCAAGCGAGGAACGCGCGCGAAAGTCCCGTTACTCCCGTACCGTTCTCTACGTTGATAAAGAAAGATTTATCGAACTCAGGGTAGAGATGTACGACCAATACGGCAAGGAGATCAAACGTATGCTGGGTTCGCGAGTGGAACAGATGAATGGCATCTGGATCGCACGCTCAACCACGATCATGAACCTGGTGACGAACCGACTCTCCAATATGGCCTTCCTCGAAATGCATACCGGTATCGAAGTGCCAGACGATTTCTTGACTCAGCGCACTCTGACCGATGCAGCATTCCGAGAGACCGAATTGGAAAAACTGCGGGCACAGATTGACTAATCGAATTCAAACGCATGAGCCAAGCCCCTATTTTCTTCGGCCTCGCCGTTAGCATTATTATAACTACTACCAGTTCTGCGTCCGCACAAGATGACGTATTGGTTCTCGATGACGATGTTACTTTCGATGCGGACTTCGGATTCGACGATGATCTATTCGGTGATGCTTTCGACGACGATGGCTCCGCATTCGAAAGCTCCTGGCTGGATGGTTTTACCATCAAGATCAGCCAGCAATTCTCCGGGCAAATAAATACTCATGGCGTAGACATCGCCCCCGGCTTCTCCTTTTCCCGCAAAGCTAATCTCGAAACCAATCGCCTCGGCGCAAATATCCGCTATCAGAATGCCCTCGCACCGGGTTGGCTGCTACAGGCGAGCGCTCAGGTGAGAGCCTACTGGAAAGAGGATTACGAATACGAGGCCGAAGGCCAGTCTATCGATGTCGAGTTTCGCGGCAACGAGCTCTTCCTGCAACGCAGCTTCAGCCAACATAGCGTAAAGCTTGGCAGGCAGACCGTAGTTTGGGGCGAGACTGCAGGTAACTCGGTGCTCGACGTCATCAACACTACGGAGTTTCGCGACTTCAGCATCATCGATATCGAAGATGCCCGGCTTAATCAGTGGATGCTAGTGTGGGACTACTTCGGTGAAGATTCTAACTTCTCCAGTTTCATCAACCTCTTTCCCGAGTTCAATCCTCCAATCGTTCGCGGTAGCCCTCTATTCTTCGAACCGCCTTTCAATATTAGTAACCGCGATCGCGGCAGCAGTCTGCTGTTCGAAGCTGGCACGCAGTGGCGCAAGTCCTTCTCGGGCAGTGATATATCATTCATGGCCGCCTATCTTTACGAGAATCAATTGCGCTACGAGGATCCTGAGAGTGGTATCGGAGATGCGGTAGCCCAGAATAACGATTTTTTCCTCCTGGGCTTTAGCGCGAATCGGGCCATTGGCAAGCTGCTGCTGAATTTCGACCTCGCCTATAGCCATGACGTGCTGGCAGATAGCTTCAACATCCTCGGCTCTTCTGGCCTCGCCAATCCAGTCAATCTGAAGAAGGACCAGATCGGCACCTCCTTCGGCTTCGAATACAGCATCGACAACGAACAGAGCGTCAGCCTCGGAATACAGGCACAGATGCTATTGGATGAGGAAGAGGGATTACTGCCGGGGCAGTCACTGGCAAACGAGGGAGTTTTCGGCAGTTGGTTAGTACGCTATAGCAGTACGCTGATGAACAGCGATCTTGTTATCTCTTCCACGCTACAAGGCGACCTGAATGGGAATTCCTTGCTGGCTCTGCTGGGCGCCGATTACACGATCAACGATAACTGGGCAGTCAGCGCTCAGATCATTAGCATTTCCTCTAACGACGAGTCTCCACTACTCTTCTTCGCCGAAGATGTCAGGCTCTCCGCGACTGTCAGCTATTCGTTCTAGCTGCTGGAGAGGCAACGAAAACTAGCTAGAATTTAATCTTCCTATCGAATATCTCTCTGTCGAACTCATTTTCCCAATTGGCCACCGCGGTAGAGACTGATAGGTCTCCGCCCACATTCACCACCGTACGAGTCATGTCCAGAGGTCGGTCGAATGGCAAGATAAACCCTATCACTACCGCCGTCTGGTCTGGGCTCAGGCCAATTGTCTGCGTGACTGCGGCAATGAGAAACAGGGAAGCGCCAGGCACAGCGGCCGTGCCTATCGAGACCAGGGTCGTCGAGCCAGCGATTAACACATAGTCACTCAAGCTCAGGTCTATCCCAAACGCCTGTGCAGCAAACACCGAAACAATACCCACATATAACGCTGTTCCATCCATGTTGATGGTGGCACCGAGGGGCAGAACCGTCGAAGCGATGACGGGGCGAATCCCAAGGTTTTCCTCGGCGACTGACATGGACACGGGTAGCGTGGCCGAACTGGAAGACGTAGAGAACGCCACTAGCATGGCATCGCGAGCTCCCCGGAAAAATTGCAGCGGCGACAACTTCAGCGTTAGCTTCATGATAAACAGGCCATGCACAAGGACGAGATGGATGACAGAGCCGATCAATACCGCCAGGGCTAGAGTAATCACGTCCAGAAGTGCCGAGACGCCCTGAGTGCCGGAAACCCAGGCGATCAGGGCGAATACACCAAACGGTGCTACTTCCATAACCCAATGGGTGATACGCAGCATCATCTCGCTGCTGGACTCCATCAGATCGGCGACAGGCTTTCCCTTTTCCCCGATAGTCAGCAGGCTCACACCTGTTAGCAGCGCAAAGAAGATGATCGCAAGAATATTGCCTTCGGCGAGCGCCGCAATAGGATTAGCAGGCACGATACTCATTAGCCGTTCAGACAGAGGGATCGCCTCCTGCACTTGCGTCGGTACCGCACCGGAGAAATCGACGCCTACACCGGGCTGCAGAATAACTGCCAGCACCAGTCCAATCGTAATCGCCGCCAGCGTAGTGGCCATGTAGATAGCTAGCGTCTTGATACCCAGAGAGCCGAGCTTGCTAGGGTCGCCCATAGACACGACGCCCGAAACCAGCGTTACGAATACCAAGGGTACAACCACCATGCGAATGAGCCTGACGAAGAGGTCACCTATCCAGGAGATGCTCTCAGAGCCGGGACCCCATATCATCCCCACAACGGCGCCCAATACCAGCGCGCCGAGGATTCGTTTCCAGAGAGCTATCTCAAACCAGGTTGCAACCATCTAATCCACCCATTGTGTGTATGCTTGTCTTCGCAGAACTTGCCAAGCACTGGAAGCGCCACAAAGCACGGCCTATCTAAATAGAACTTGCTAGGAGACTATAGAAATTCATACCATAGTTCCAGCCCCAACCCTCCCAATAGTAGAGAAGCCAAGATGGCAGAATGGATACAAGGAACAGTCACGGACAATATACACTGGACGGAGAACCTCTATTCCCTGAGGATCAATGCTGATGTAGACAGCTTCACCGCTGGCCAGTTCACAAGCCTTGCTCTGGATATCGATGGCGAACGCATCGCGCGCCCTTATTCTTATCTGAGTGCACCCAACGAACGCCCTCTGGAATTCTTCTTCTATACTGCCACCGGCGGCGTTCTCTCCAATGCCATGTTAGGTCTAGAGGCCGGCGACACTATTTGGCTGAAGAAGAAATCGAACGGCTTCTTCACCCTTTCGGAGATTCCCAACTCACGCGATCTATGGATGATTGGAACCGGAACGGGCATCGCGCCGTTTTTCTCTATTTTAAAAACGGAAGAGCCCTGGAAGAGATTTGATAAAGTAATTCTCGTGCACGGAGTGCGCTCAAACGCTGACCTACGCTATCAAGAACTAATCGAAAATATACACGAGCGCCGAGGCGAGCATTTCCAATTTAAGGCATTTGTTACACGAGAAGATGTACCTGGCACCTATCACGGTAGAATTCCAGGCGCTATAGCCGATGGAAACCTAGAGAAGGTTTGCGAAACTCAGCTCTCACCCACTGATTCTCAGATAATGCTGTGCGGCAACCCCGACATGGTGAAAGATGCCGTGAAGGCACTGAAAGATCGCGGGTTCACTAAAAATCGTCGCCGCACCCCGGGCCAGATAACTGTCGAGAACTATTGGTAACTAGGCACCATCGTCCAAGCGGGTCAGCTTATGCCAGTAGCTGTAGGCAGTAAGCACTGTCGCGACAATCATTCCCCATAACACGAAGTTGAATATCCTTGCCAGCGAGGGTGGAACGTCGGGATAGTTCAGCAATACATCACCCGCATTGCCGAACAGGACCAACACGCAGCCCACAGTCAGAATCAACTCCGAGCCCAGGCGCAGCAGCAGCCGGTTTCGCGACCAGGTCTGATTGAATGCCAGGTAGAAGTACTGCGGAATCAGAATCACAATCTCAATCTTGAACCAGAACACCAGAGTGTAGAGGGGGTTAAGATTGCGGCCGAGAAGAGTATCCAGATCGTGGTCTATATCGACGAGATTTAGTATTACCAACCAGGTTACACCAGCAATGCAGGCGATAAGAGCGCCCCATGCACTGACCAGCACATTGTCGGGCTGATCCAAAGCATTCGGCTGCCAGCCATCCAGATAGCTATAGCGTTCCATCAGTCGTTCGGTGAGCACAAAACCCGCGGTGATTACACCAACTATGTAGATATAGGTATTCACGAACATCCAGGGCCTGGAAACATCCCCCAACTCGACGCGGAAAACAATCTCCGCCAGTATCACTGCCAACATGATGCAGGTGGACACTATTAGCGAGACGAGAACCGCCATACGATAGAACGGATACAGTGTTGGGCCGATAAGAGAACGCTCAACTCCCTGATACTGCGAAGCTACCCGCAGCGGATGTCCAAACTCGCTGAGTAAAGCGATCTCAGACTCTCTCGTTAGATCAGCACCCGAATCTTCGGCCTGATCTGCGATTTTTTCCGAGAGATTTACGCGCAGTTCTTCGATGATATCAGCGCGATTCCTGCGTGGCAGATAGCTCTTCACATCCGCTATATACTTATCCAATGGACTCTTCTTCGCCAAGAAATTCATTTACTTATCTCCTTCCGATCTCTTCCCGATATTCTTCCAATCCTCGAAATCTTGCCTATCGATTTATTCAACTGCTGCCAGTCTGCCTCAAGTGTTTTCAGGGTTTTCTCACCCAGCACAGAAGTCTGGTAGTAGCGACGTTTCCTGCCCCCATCGCTACTCCAACGACTATCGAGCAGGCCGTAGGATTCCAGTCGCCTAAGCAATGGGTACAGCGTGCCCTCCTCGATATCGATATCTACGGCCTGGAGCGCCTTACGCAAGGAGTAGCCATACTGCTCCTGCTTTAGCGCACTCAGCACCGCCAGTATTAAAATTCCTCGACGAAGCTCGAGGCGCATGGCCTCTAATCTCTCACTCATTGAGTCCCTCCATAGATACTGTGTACCGCACAGTCATAATACTGTACACCAAACAGTAACCACGACCAAGCAATTACTCATAGAAATTGCCGGAGATCGCTTGAACTTAAGGGGATGAGATAGAAGAAATTAGCCGTGAAGACTATAGAGGGCTGCGCTAGCAGAGCCTCAATGCCCTGGCTCAGAATTACAACGAGCAAGCGCATGGATATCTATTTTCGCTTTTTTATGACCAATCCCGAGAATCGCTACGAAATTGCTAGCTGATTCGATCAATTCACAGGTTTAGGTTCGCGTTCATTGTGTCGTAGTTAGTCATCAAATACTGTAAATCGAATCATTGAGGCCAGGTTCTTGCTAACAGCTATGTCCATGCCTGTAACAGAGTGAACGAGTAGTGCACGAATTACACTTCATAGACGCTTCTACAGATCTCAACAACTTCCTGATTGGGAGTTACAACTATGCACTGATTTTTCTTTCAGTTGTCGTCGCCTGTCTGGCCGCCTACGCAGCGCTCGGCTTCAGCGAACGCATGCACACTGCCAAAGCAAAACTGGAACAGGGAATCTGGCTAACGGCTGGCGCGGGGGTCTTGGGACTGGGCATCTGGTCTATGCATTTCATAGGCATGCTTGCCTATCAGCTTCCCATACAGGTCACTTACGATGTGGGCATGACCCTCATATCAATCATACCTGCGATCTTTGCCAGCTTTGTAGTGCTGTTTGTAATCGGACGAGCCAAGAAGAGCAAGCTCTCTATCATTTTCGGAGCGATATGCATGGGAGCGGGTATAGGCACCATGCACTATAGTGGCATGGCTGCGATGCAAGTCTCTGCCGAAATGCTCTACGACCCCCTTCTATTTATAACATCAGTGCTTGTCGCTGTGGCTCTAGCTGGCGTCTCGCTCTACTTAACCTTGCTAGCAGAAGTGAATAATCATTCGGGCAGTGCTCCGATAAAGCTTCGAGCATCTCTGTATATGGGTTTCGCCATCGCTGGCATGCACTACACGGGAATGTCGGCTGCCAACTTTGTGCCTATTGAATCTGCAGAAACACTCAGATCGGGCATGGATCCAATCCTATTGAGTGCATTGGTCGTCCTCGTGACGGGACAGATTCTCGGCCTCGCCATCGTAGTTGCATTGGTCGATAAACGCCTTCGAGATGCAGACTACTTTAGAAAGTTAAGCGAGACGCGATATCGATCGCTTTATGAATCGATGCGAGATTCTGCAATCTTGTTCAATATAGAACACATCATAGATTGCAATACGACGGCGCTAAGAATGTTTGGCTACGACAGCAAGGAAGAGCTCTGCACAACCCATGGACCTAATCTATCCCCTCCTACTCAACCCTGCGGAGAGAAGTCCACCACTCTGCTGCGAAAACACTTGTCCATGGCTAAAGCCGAAGGTGGGCAGGCTATTCAGTGGGTCCACCGTCGCAAAGATGGAAGCGATTTCCCGGCAGAGGTCGCGTTTAACGCGGTACAGATCGAGGGCGAGAACCTTTTTCAGGCGATAGTGCGCGACGACACGAGTCGCCATGAAGCTGAGAAAGAGTTAAGGGCAAGTGAGGAACTCAAAAGCGCAATGCTGTCGGCGGCATTAGACTGCATCATTACGATGGACCATGAAGGCCGGATAGTAGAATTTAACCCCATGGCGGAGAAAACTTTTGGCTACAAGCACGAAGACATCGTCGGCCAGCCACTTGCAGACAAGATCATACCCCCTGCCATGCGCAAGCAACACGAGAAAGGCTTACGCCACTATCTGGCAACTGGCGAGGGTCCAGTCATAGGCCAACGCATAGAAATATCAGCGATGCACGCCGACGGAACGGAATTTCCTGTCGAATTGGCGGTCGTGCCAATCGATGATCAGGGCAAGCCGTTCTTCACTGCATACATAAGAGACATCACAGATTCACTGAAGAATCGAAAAGACCTTGAAGTCGCGAACGAAGAAGCGCTCCGCTCTGCACGGGAAGCAGAAGAGGCCAATCAGGCAAAGAGTATTTTTCTGGCAAATATGTCCCATGAAATACGCACACCGATGAACGCCATACTGGGCTTTACGGAGATATTGAGCGGACGCATTGAAGACCCTCAGCAGAAGGACTACCTCGACTCTATACAAACAAGCGCGAAGGTCTTTCTTGGACTAATCAATGACATCCTTGACCTATCCAAGGTTGAAGCAGGTACTCTGGAGATCAACTACCAACCAGTCGACATACATTCGATCTCGAAAGATATACGAGCGATCTTTGAACAAAAGGTAACAGAAAAGAATATCGAATTTACCGTCGAAGTCGACCCGAAAGTTCCGCAATTACTGGTTCTTGATGAACAGCATATGCGCCAGATAGTGGTCAATCTTGTGGGCAATGCCATCAAGTTTACCGATGAGGGCTCAGTCAAACTCTTGATTGAAAAGTCAGCCTCCAGTTCTGCAACAGGGTTCCTGGACCTCGCCATTTCTGTTGCAGATACCGGCGTAGGGATTGCGGAAAGCCAATTAGACGCTGTCTTCGGCGTTTTTGCTCAGCAGCAGGGCCAGAATATCAACAAGTACGGAGGCACCGGCTTGGGGTTGTCGATCTCCAAGAGGCTCGTGGAACTAATGGGCGGAGAAATAACTGTCCATAGTGAAGTGGATGCTGGCAGCATATTCCGCGTCACATTCAAAGATATCGCGATTGCCTCCAGCTGCAATGTAGAAACGCCCGAAGAAGAACTTATAGACATCGAAGGTCTCATATTCAAGCCGGCTACAATACTCGTAGCTGACGTCATCAGCGACAACCGAAAGTTGATTAATGCCTATCTCGAAGATTATGGATTCACGATTCTGGAAGCCGAGAACGGCTCGGAGGCTATAGAGAAAGCTAATAGAGAGCGCCCCGACTTGGTGTTGATGGACATCAAATTACCGGTATATGACGGTTTCCAGGTAACAAAAATGATGAAGGCAAATGATGCACTAAAAGACATACCGATTGTCGTCATAACGGCGCCAACTATGAAGGAAGCCGAGACCGAGGTTCGTGAAGTCTGCGATGGTTATCTGCGTAAACCAGTCAATAAACAGCAACTCATTTCTACTATTGCGGGTTTCCTACCTAACAATGCAGAAGAGCTGAACGACTCGAAGCCCCAGAAGCAAACCTTGAAAAATGGAATTACGCGCGAAGCACTAAGCGACGAAGTGATAGCAGGCCTGAACGACCTGGTTGAAATTATGGATCGTGAACTAGCGACCATGTGGCCGGAACTTCTGAACAGTGGCAACATCAACAGATTGGAAGTATTCGCAAGTCGAGTAGGATCACTGGGCGATGAATATCACTATAGGCCGGTATCAGACTGGGCGAACCGGTTAAAGAATAACACCAGCTTGTTTCAAATCGACCTTCTACCGAGGACGATGGAAGAGTTACCCATGATTGTAAATGAACTCAAAGAGCTTACTGCTAGTGAACTGCAGGGCGAACCTGCTTGAATAGCGGCCAGCTAATCGGTACTTAATTTTATGCTACCTAACATAGACCCTTTAATCGCAGAAGCGCATATACTCATTGTTGATGATACGATCAGAAACATTCAGTTGCTGGGCACCATACTGCGAGAGAAAGGTTACCAAATCAGCGTCGCACAGAACGGATTACAGGCCCTGGACGCTGTAGATTCCGAAATGCCTGATCTCATCTTGCTGGACATTATGATGCCGGAGATGGACGGTTTCCAAACCTGTGCACGGCTGAAAGAACGTGCAGAGACACGGGATATTCCGATAATTTTCCTCACCGCCAAGATCGAAACGGAAGACCTGGTCAAGGGCTTTGCACTGGGCGCCGTCGACTATGTGACTAAGCCGTTTAACTCATCCGAACTGCTCACTCGAGTCAACTCCCAATTAAAGCTGCGCGCACTACAGAAGGAGACCGAGCAATTGCATCGCGAGCAGGAAGCATTCTTCCGGCACGAGCTAAACAATTACATGATGCCGATACAGGGCTATGCAGAAATGCTACTAAGAACTTCAGTGCTGGACGAGGCTCAAGAAAAGAAGGTTTCCCATATTCTGGAGAACTCAAAAATAATTGTCGGGTTGGCGGAATCAATTCGCAAACTACAGAGCTTAGAATCAGGCGGCTATGAGTTGACCACGAGCAAGTTTGCCTTGGCAGACGTAATCGACAAGGTTATTTCCGATTTCCAGTCTATCGGTAATGATGACGTTCAGATCAAGTTCGATAACGCGATAGGAAACGAACAGATCGATGCCGATCGCAATCTGCTAACAGGCGTATTCCAGAATCTCATCAAGAACGCAGTGGAGCATGTTGACAATTTGGAAACCGAATCCGCCAGGGCTATCCACGTGGTGCTGTCACGAGAAGATCAAAAGATAGTTACAAAAATTAACAACGGTGGAGAACCGGTGCCCGCCGATAGGCTGGATTCCTTCTTCGAGAAATTCAATACAGATCGCGTTCGAAAAAAATCCGGCACCGGCCTCGGCACGACCTATGCCTATCTAGTGACTAAAGCACACGGTGGTGACATTTCGGTGGCATCTAATGCCAGCGAAGGAACAACGGTCACAGTCGCACTCGACCATTCCTAACGCGATCTTGCCAATGGCTTTTGCAAGCCAGGATTGTAATCACCCAATCGCTCTATTATTAGTGGGAGCAACCCGGTGTTATAACGGCTCAGTTCCCATTTCTTCAAACCATTACTAGGCCAATCGAACTATTTTGACCTGCGTGCCTTCCATTTCGCGGGATTTCATTAGACAACTGAACAGGTTTAGCGATAACGCTCCGGCAATACCCTCGCTCGGCTTAGTTGCTCGAATTGAGCACCGATATCGACGAGTTCCTGCTCTTGAAACGGGGGTGCTATCAGCGTCAATCCGATTGGGCGTCCATTCTCTTGATATCCCATCGGGATGGTTAAGGCAGGGAAATTGGCGAGCGCGGCCAAGCCGGCATTGCGATTGTTGATCGAGAGCAGAACGTCCAATTGACCTTCCACGAAGAGTTGCTGCAACTGCTGCTGAGCGCTCGACTGGAGTTCGGCGCGCAGAGTCTCTAGCTCTCCTGCGCTGAGAGCCATCTCTGCCATCATATCTATCAAACCCTGCCCATAGGGCGCCCGTAGTTCCATATCCTCGGCATTGAAGGCCTGCACGTCGTGAATACTCGCGACGTCCACATCGCTGGAAGCAATATTTCCCAGATAGCTGGCGAGGTCGCGAAGCATCTCTGCCCCCAATAATTCAGTGAAGCGTGGGTTGCTGACGGCAGTAAAGTTTACCGATACCGCGTCGGCGCCGTTATTCGTCAGTAGACTAATCGCACGCTGGTAAAAGGCATCGTCCTCGAAGCTATCCAGAATACCCAGGCGCTTACCTTCCAATTCTACAATGCGATATATCAGCCTGATATCCTCGCTGATCAGAGGCATCGCCGAGTCCTCACTATCAAAGCCTGCCATGGCATTAAACAGGACGACCGCATCGGCGACACTGCGGGTTATCGGCCCCGTAGTATCCAGGGTCGCTGATATAGGGACTACTCCAGTCCGGCTCAGACTGCCTGTTGTCGGCTTGAGGCCTACGGCTGAGTTTGCGCTAGCTGGAGAAAGTATCGAACCGGAGGTCTCGGAACCTATTGCAACGGTTGCAAGATTCGCAGCCATGGCGGCACCACTGCCTGAACTCGAGCCACCTGTGCCGAATAGCTTCCTGCCGTAGGGATTGAGAGTCTGGCCGCCCACTGCACTGTAGCCGGAGGGGCAAGCTGTGCAAAAGAAATACGCCCATTCGCTGAGGTTCGCCTTGCCTAGAATAACTGCTCCATTTTCTATCAGACGGTCTGTGACGAACGCGTTTGCAGTGCGATTGTTCTGTAACGCTAAAGCACCCGCGGTTGTGGGTAGACCAGCGAAGCCTATGTTGTCTTTTAATAAGACGGGAATACCGAACATTGAACCGGCATGTATTTCCCTACCGGCTTCTCTTTCCCTATCGAGTCGCCTGGCTCTTTCGATAGCATCTGGATTGAGCGAGATAACCGCGTTGATGAAACGGGTATTGTCCGTCTCAATCTCTCGAATCCGGTGGATATAGAATACTGTTAGCTCCGCATAGTTGAGTTCCCCGCTGGCTACTGACCGCTGAATAGCGGCGATGTCTTGCCCGAGTATCAGTGGCTTAAGCGCCTCATATCTCGCGCCGGAGAATTCTGCGAGCTCATCGAGAAAAGGAGCCCACAACGAGTTCTTGTCCAAGACTTTGGAATTGAGCAGCTTGAAGCGCATGCTCTGATTCTCGTGCTCGGACAGTTCCTGCAGGTCGTCAGTCTCATCAAAGCGCTGCCAGATAGGAGTCTCGTCCTCCGCCGCGGTGATGCTAAACGAGAGAAACAGGAACTGTAAGACGAGAAACTTAATGAGACATTGAAACATTGCGCTTTCCTCTAAGGAATTCACCTAGATCATAGTGCGAGTAATAAACCAACACAATTGCGAGTGTCGCTATCGTTAGATTAAAAGATATACAACGACAGTCGACAAACCGATGGTCAGGGCATAGGGCAACTGTGTGATGACATGATCCATATGGTCGCTGCCCGCTCCGATCGAAGAGAGCACAGAGGTATCGGACACAGGAGACGCGTGATCCCCGAAGATGCCCCCACCGACAACTGCGGCGATAGCCTTATACACGATGGGGTCAGCGGCAACGCCTGCAGAGTAGCCGTAGGCGATGGGCAGCACGAAGGGAATCATCAACGCATAGGCGCCCCAGGACGTGCCTGTGGAAAATGAGATGATGGCCGTTATGAAGAAAGCAACTGCCACGAACAACGCCGGCGTCATATAACCCTCTGATGCGGCCATAATATATTGCGCCGCTCCCATATCCTTGGTGACTGTGTTGATGCAGTAGGCGAGCGCCATCAACACTATCGCTGGCATTACGCTCTTTACACCGGTCAACGCTATATTCGTAAGCTCGACAACCGAGGTAATTATTTTCCTTACATAGAGGGAGACCGCCAGATAGAAAACGGCCGTCATGAATGCCTCGGCTATCTTCATATTATCGAACACGAAATAACTGACGAAGACCGTGGCGAAGATTATGGCGACGGGTATGAATAGATCCAGCAGTAATGACGCCCTCGCCCCATCCGTCGTAAATAAATCGTCATCGTCTTCGCTCACCATGGGCACCGCGCCATCACGCAATAGCTTGCCCTCTTCCCGCGCTCGATTCTCGGCTTTCTTCATGGGGCCGAAGTCAGGAATCATCTCGAGACAGACTAGCAGGGAAAATATCAACAATAGGACAGGGTAGACATTATAGGGAATAGCGCTGGCGAAGATGCTGATAGCCATCTCCATGTCTGCCACCGGGCCACCCTCCTTCGCGATCAGCCCGGAAAGATAGGCTCCCCAGGACATGAAGGGTACTAACACGCAGACCGAGGCGGTGGTCGAATCCAGAATGAAGGCAAGTTTCTCGCGTGGCACTTTAGCCCTGTCGGAGAGAGGCCGCATGATCGGGCCGGTCATCAAAGGGCTGAAATAGTCATCAACTATCAGAAAACCCATCAACCAACTCGTGGTCTTGACCTGTCTTGCCGTCTCGCATTTTCTGGACATAGACTCGGCAAAGTTGGTAATAACGCCAGAGCATTTGAACAGTTCGAAGAGGATGCCTATAAACACGATGATCAAAGATATCCAGATGAACTCACCGCCGCCTAGCGACGTCTGAATCAGGTCGCTAAGACCATATACTGGATTGAATGCACTCGCAGAAGTTGAGAAACCTATCATTAGAATACCGATCAGGCAGCCCACGAACAGTGCAAAAATAGCACTACGTGTCCAAAACGCGGTGACCAAGGCGAATGCCAGCGGCAATAGGGACCAGATACCGAAAGAAACGTCAGATTCCATGCTTGTGCTCTGGGTTGATCAAGTAGCAGCTAGGATACTTGGGCTGGGAATCATCCGCAAAGGAAAAGCATGGCCATCGATTCAATGCTGAATCGGAGCGTATCAATAGCGATTATTCGTGACGCAGCGCTTCCACAGGATCCATGTCGGCCGCACGAATTGAGGGGTAGATACCGAAGATCACGCCGATCAGCGCCGAGATGGAAAACGCCAATATCGGAGCGAGGGGGGTGACGATGGTAGTCATGCCCCAGAAGGCAGAGATGATAAATGGAATGGCGATGCCCAGCACAACTCCGATAAGGCCGCCTACTCCGGAGAGAATGACTGCCTCGATGAGAAACTGCATGATGATGTCGCGACGCTTCGCACCCAACGCCCTGCGTATGCCGATCTCTCTGGTTCTCTCGGTCACGCTGGCGAGCATGATGTTCATGATTCCTATGCCACCAACGAGGAGTGAGATGCCCGCGATTGCTCCTGCAACAATCTGATCTCTGAGTGCGCTCTCCTCGGCCTGACGCAGCAGGGCTAAGGGAATCTCGATGGCGTAATCAACATCCTTATGGCGACGCTGTAGTATCTGCTCGATAATTTCGCCGACCTCGATAACTCCATCCTGCCCTTCTACCTGAATGATCGCCTCGTGCAGCTCCACAGTTTCGGATTCGACTCCACCCGCCGTCTGCCGCGTAGTAGTCTCACCGAATCGACTCTTCGAGGAGGTGAACGGAATAAAGATTCGACTTGGTGCCGAATTGGAACTGCCTGCCTGATTTTGTCCAAGGTTAGAGAAGCCCTCCGACTCCATGATGCCAACAATATTATAATAGTCACTGTCGATGCGAATCGTCTTGCCGAGGGGATTGTCGATTGGAAACAGCGCCTGCGCTACTTCGTCGCTAAGTACAACAACGTTTCCGTGATCGCGCATCTCCGATTCACTGAAGAATCGCCCAGCGCGAAGATTGTAACTACGTGAGACCGGATAATCGACGGATGTACCCACCACATCGGTGTTCATGTTGAGGCCGCCGTTCCACACATTCTTCTTCACGATACGCGACGCGATGACGTTGTTGATGCCGGGAATCGAATTGCGAATCGCTGTGATATCGGCAGTGGTTATTCCGTAGACTATTGCCTGCGGCGGACCGAAGCCGCTGCGACTGCTCTCTTCAACCTCGGCGGGCTTTACACTCTTCACCAGAATATTGCTCGCGCCGAGGTCACGAAACTGCTGCTGCGCCTCGTAGCTCGCGCCTTCACTCACAGCCAGCATGGCGATAACCGCCGCCACGCCGATAACGATGCCGAGCACCGTGAGCAGGGAGCGCAGGCCGTGGGAGTAGATACTCTTAATACCCACTTCGGTAATTTTCTTGAAGCGAATAAAGTTGAAGCCCGCATTGATAGTGGCGCCCTTTCGAGTCCGCGGCTTTGAGCTCGGTGGATTAAGTGCGGTGTCGGTCATCGCTCTCAACCAGACCATCGCGCAGCCGAACCCAGCGCTGTGACCTTTCTGCTAATTCGTCGGAGTGAGTCACCATGATGAGGGTCTTGCCCTGATCGTGGAGCTCATCGAATAGATTCAAAATTTCGGCGCCAGATTTCGAGTCCAGATTACCTGTAGGCTCGTCCGCCAGGATGATGAGCGGATCCACCGCGAGCGCGCGAGCGATAGCGACGCGCTGCTGTTGCCCGCCAGACAACTCGAAGGGTTTGTGATCTACGCGATCCTCCAGACCGACGCGGGCGGCCAAACCCATGGCAATCTCGTGGCTGTCGGCTGCGGAGTAGCCCTGATAGAACAACGGCATCTCGATATTTTCCAGCACGTTTAATTGCTGAATGAGATTGTAGGACTGAAAGATAAACCCGAGTCGCGCGCCACGAATCGTAGACAGCTCGTCGTCTTCCATCTTCGACGTATCCTGATCTCCCAGGAAGTACTTACCCTCGGTGGGCTGATCCAGGCAACCGAGTATGTTCATCAGCGTCGACTTACCGCAGCCCGAGGGCCCCATGATGCTGATGTAGTCGCCGTGATAAAATTCCAGACTAATGCCGTGCAATACCTCTACCGAGAGCGCACCCATATAATAAGTCTTACGAATGTCATCCAGACTGGCGACGATCTCCTCGCCGTGAATTATGGCGGCATCTGCTCCTGTGGATGTAGTGGTCTCAAGCATCACTTAACTCTAATATAATCGTTTGACGAAAATATGTTACGACTTAGACGCCGGAAGCGCTATTCAGGCTCTGCTGAGGTGGAAGCAATAGCACCTGCTCCCCTTCTTCCAGGCCGCTCACTATCTCGATGAAAGATTCGGAGAATGTGCCGACTTCGATCTCGCGTCGCTGCCCACGGCCGCGATTTGAAACATAGACGACGCGCTTATCATCGTAATAGGTAACCGCCTGAATCGGCACATAGATCACATCTTCGAGGCTTTGTACCAGTATCTCGATCTCGGCACTCATACCCGGGCGTAGCCAGTCGTGTGTACCATCTATCTTGATAGTGGTTGGATAGACCTTGAGATCCGGGTTCATAAACGAGTTTGCGGAATCGGCAACCACGGCCACCTTGGTGACGACGCCGGTAAGCTGCTCGTCGGGGAATGCATCGACAGACACCCTCACCGTCTGCCCGACTGAAACACGCTGTACGGCGGATTCATGAATATTCACCTTGACTGCCATTTCGCGCATATCGGGGATAGTCAGGATAGACTGCCGCTCGCGAACGGTGGCACCTTCCTGTATCGCTTCCTGACTATTGCTGCGAAAACGCATGGAGTTCTGATCGGCCGAGCCGTAGACGACGAGACCAGGGCGTTGTGCGCGGATCGTCGCTAGCTCGATCTGCTCGTTCACGTCTGCCAACTTGACTCGTTCCAGATTGTATTTACGCTCGGCGGAGCTGTAACGCGCGGCTTCCTGCGCCTTCTGGGCTATATTCTCTTTGACCTGACGCTGATAACTCATCACGGCGTTCTCATAGTCAGATAATTTTTCCTCCGCTTCTTTCGGAAACGTATATTGGATATAGAGTTTCAATGCCGTTTCTTCCTGCTGCATCTTGTTAGAGGCCTTGTTGAGGTTTAGCTCTTCTGCCTCCAGTTCCGTCGGCGTGATAAAACCGCGCGCCTCAAGCCTGCGCTGTCCGGCGACTCGATCCTGTGCTAATAACAGTTCTTCTTGGGCTACCTGCAGAGCATCCTGCAATCCACGCAGTTGCTGTTTCGCCTCACCATCTTCCAGAATATTGATATCCGCATACTGGGTGAAATCGAGCCGGTTCCGAATTTCCATATAGCTATCGTCCATCAACAGATTCGGCTCCGTATCCAGCGTCCTGCTGTTGTTGGCCGCCGTCGCTGCTTGCCGAGACAGAGTCATCGGCTGCCGTGGGACGGGAGCACCGGTCTCAACAGCACTAGCCGAGGCCGCGGCACCCGACCTGCCAGGGCGTCCACCCTGCCCGCGGCTGCGCATACGCTGCAGCATCTCCTGGGGCATTGTGCCGCCATTGTCTGCTATCGCCTGCTGAATTCTCTCGCGCATCTGTGGCGGCACGGATTCGATGTCGAATGCTGCGTCGGCATCCTCTTCTATAGACAAGGCAACGGGTTCGATGGCGGGAGCCGCCGCCTGCTGCGCCGCCTCAAGATCGGCCTGCTCTGCAATCGCCAAACGCTCTTCGATTTCCAGTTGTTGAACGATTTCGTTGACGATGTTGCCGCCAAGGAATTTTTCGAAATCCAGTTTCGCGAATCGCATGCTTTGGCGCGCATCATTAAGGTCGGTCATGTTTTGGTTCAGCTGAATTTCATATTCGGCTTTGCGCTCTATGTAGCTTGCCTCTGCCGTCTCAACTGCAATCTCTTGATTTAATTGCTCGTCGATTAACTGGGACTGGTCAAGTTCAACTAAAATTTTACCGGCGGTTACGTCTTCCGGCGTCACTCGATAACCCTCTTCCACGATGCTAAGAATCTTAACTCCCTCACGCCCCTTGACTCGCGAGCGAATCTCCTGCGACTGCAGCGCTTCCAGGGACCCGCCTTCCAGCACGGTTATATCCAGGTTTCCGCGGCGCGCCTCGAATGTAATGCTGCCTGAAGCGAGGTCACCGGAGTTGCCTCCGGTAGTAAGCAGCAACACAAGCAGGACCACTACGGTCCCGCCTATCCCATACTGCGTGGACTTTTTCGCAGCCAGGAACCGTGCTTTCAACTCGACGCCTTTCTCGCGCATAGACTCCGGCACTCTCTGCCATAGTCGATCGATACCCGTCTTAGACTCTGTCGCTGGTTTATCTTGACTCATTGACACCTTCCTCCCACTGACCACTATCGTCGACGTATAACAATCCCAAGTCCCTCCAAAATTCAAGCTTCGCAATATTATGCTCTACGATGGAGCTGACTAAACTCGTTTGCGCTGCGGTCAAATCGTTCTGTGAATCGACCGTATCCTGAATGTCCCCTAAGCCCAGTTCGGCTCGCAACTCAGCCTCCTCGACACGGCGTTCATTGATTTCCACACTGGTTAGATTGATTTCATAGTTTTTTCTTGCCTGGTTCATGCGTCGCCAAATGTCTACAACATCCAGCTTGATGTTGTACATAGAGAGCAAATAGTTTCGGCTAGCGACTTCATAATCTATCAGGGAACGCCGGTAATTGTTGCGCTCAAATTTGGTATCCAGTGGTATCTCGAAGTCTAGCCCGGTCGTATACAGGGCGTTCTCGAAATCCAGCTCGCCTAAATTGCCATTGTTCGCATTTGGGACACTCGCTACCACACTTAAATCAAGTCCCGGTTTAAGCTCATTGGCGGCCACTTCAATCTTTCGCGCGCGATCCTGAACACGGTCTAATTCGGTATAGAGATCCAAACGTGTTTGCACCGCAATCTCCATAGCCTGTTCGAGGCTGAGGTCGGGACTATCCATGCCCGTCTCGGAAATAAGCACCATCTCGTTGTCATCGAGTGCAATATTCTCATCCGAGCTCAAGCCAAGCAGTATCTTGAAATCATCCAGTGAGCGCTTGTAACGAGTTACCGATGAAGTCCAGCGTAAGTCTTGCTGCAGAGAAGACTGCTCCAGTCGACCCACTTGCAACAGTGTGCGCAGCCCCTCTGCCTGGAACGCCCGCTCGCGCTCCAGGGAAAGGTTATTGGCAAGTAGGCCTGCATAATTGTTCCTCGCCGTCTCTCTGTTAAGCAATACGGAGTAGTAGCTCGATGCCACGCGCACCGCAAAGGTCTTACGAAATCGAGTGAAATCCCGCAGCCTGTAGAGAAGATCGCGCTCCGCCTGTATCAGTGTTTCTGTTTCTATGGCGCTGCCAAAATCTCGCAATAGCGGCTGCGTAAACGATCCAATCAAAGCACCAGTACCGAACTCACTAATATCGCCAGTCAGGAAACGGGTGAAGTTATTCGTCAGATTAAGAGCAATCGCCCCACCGCCTTTGAGCAGGTAACGCGCCCCGAGACTGGTGTTTGCATCTACGGCCTCGCTGGTGCTTAGAGTGCTCATCCCGGTCAAGGCCTGCATGTCCTCAACGAATTGGTCCTGAGCATCCCATTGATAGTCAACTCCTCCCGTAGCAGAAAAGATAGGGACATATCGATAACGATCGAAGGTGAGGGATAGCGCCTCTAGATAGAGCTGTTCTTTCTGAGTTTGGTATTCCTGACTATGCTGAAACGCCAGGTCTAGTGCTACGTTCAGACTGAGGATATGCGCCCCGATCTCACTATCTGCTTCGTTATCCAGAAACTCGAAACTGTCCTCGTTGGTAGGAAGGCCGCTTAAGTCGACGATTTTCACCTCATCAATACCGATATTAGCGCTCATACCGGGTACGAGATCTGTCTTGTCTGCTATCGCCTTATAGGTTTCCTTATCTGCATCCTGCCTGTAGTACTTATTGGTACAGCCCGACAGTGCACTTCCACAGAGCAGGGCAATAGATAATTTTACCAACAAATTCAGATGCTTAGATAACATGCAGCAATCTTTCCCAGTGAATAGTAGTTCAAGCAGAGAATTATACGCTGTATTGCCTGGAACCCGTTTACTTTAAGCGACCAGACGAGGTTTCAACGGGCGAGATAACAAACTGATTTTTATTCGTTTTTCCACGAAGCTAAGTCTATCCGGTCGCTCAATTTGCGAATAATTTTCGTCACTGCAAGATATCTGGATAATTACTGGATTGTGCATAGCTTCATCGAAATATAATAATCGTACTAGCCAAAGAGTATCCTCAGGCGGATGCTGATACCCAAGAAGGGAATGAAGAGTAATGAAATACGGTATTTTTCTACTCGCTACAATTTTACTGCTCAGCACGGCCTGGCTGTCAGTTGAGAACCGGCAGTTACGCCAACGAATCGACGTGATCACGAGCTATCAATCTCAGCTA
Source organism: uncultured Gammaproteobacteria bacterium (assembly GCA_963976555.1). Classification (GTDB taxonomy): domain Bacteria; phylum Pseudomonadota; class Gammaproteobacteria; order Pseudomonadales; family Pseudohongiellaceae; genus UBA9145. Next base: position 1,465 of record CAXBLN010000010.1, on the reverse strand, counting down.
CAGGAAAACTCCGAAAAAAATACCCGTGAGCGCCTGCAGTTTGAAGAGGAGATAGTCAAGCTGAACAGGCAACTGACGAGCGCCGCCTATCAGCTAAACGGTCTATCGAACACGCTACAAGAGACACGCCTGCGAGTAGACCCAGATTATGCAGCGCTGCTGCAACGGGCAAGAGATGAGGTCGCCGCGCAGTCAAGGCCGCGCCAAACCCGCGCTAGCGGAACGGCGTTCGCCGCATTTACTGACCCTGCAAATGCCTCAGCCCTGGCAAACGCAAGCATGCCCAGATTGTATGACAGCTATTTAAACACTCTTGGTATTCCGGGCACTGAGAGGCAGCAGATAATGGACTCCCTCGTAGATTTCGCTACCGAGCGCTATCAGATGTTAGCCATGTTGCTGGAAGGATCTCTGTCTGCAGATGAGGCCGTGTCTTTATTTGGGGCAGATGCTCTCGCGCAAAACATGCAGGGTTCACTGACTGCCGTGCAGCTGAATGCGCTTCGGCTCTACGATCAGCTAATAAAGCAAGATACCTTGCGGGAAGTCTATCAGCAGTCCCTGCAACGAACGGGAACCGCCATCACCGCAGGCGTTCTAGATCAGGTGATGACTGCTCTGCTCGACGAGGCGCTGTCGCCCCAGACCAACTGGGGTGCACTGGTGGCGGAAGATGGCAGTATGCTGAGCGCCCATCGCGACAGGCTCGCCGCCTTCGATCGCGCCAGAGATGTGCTGCGCAGCGATCTCGACACAGAGCAACTGAATCACCTGGATCGCTTCATCGATGCCCAGAGCAGCGGTGTGGATATCATTCTGGAAGCATCGACAGACGGTAACGGCAGAGTCTCAATTACCCAGGCCCGCATAGCCGCTGAAAATCTCCCTCAATAAACCGGCAAGAGAGGCTAGCTCACTTACATTTTTATCGAGAATGGCCTACATTAGGGGGCTTGGGGGCTATGTGTCTGGCCTGCTGCATTTTTTTCTATTTAATCATTACGGAGTCTAGATATGACTGAATTACGAACAGCTCGGGGCTGGGCGCTCAACTGCGTCCTCGCCATCTCCCTGCTGACGTTGGTAGCGTGCAGTGACAATGGAAATTCATCGAATTCTGCGTCCAACACTTCCCCAGACAGCAATATGCAGCCATCTGATTCTGCGGTGATGGCTTATCGCAGAATCAACTCCGCTAATGACAGCGATCCGCTGGATGCGCAAATATTCGAGCTGGACAACGGCCTGCGTGTCTACCTGACCGAAAATCATGAGGAACCCAGATTCTATGCGGAGATCGCAGTACGCGCTGGTAGCAAGCATGATCCAGCCGACGGCACCGGACTCGCCCACTATCTCGAGCATTTGTTGTTCAAGGGAAATCAGAATCTAGGCAGCCTCGACTACGCCTCAGAGAAACCTCACCTCGATCGAATCGTCGAACTCTATGAGGAGCATCACGAAG
>CAXBLN010000009.1:0-42209 GCA_963976555.1 uncultured Gammaproteobacteria bacterium | reverse complement strand
AGGCGTTTTTACCGCCACAAGTCCCAGTGGTTGCCCACTCAACTTCTCCGTCCTCAATCTTTGGGGTAAGAATATAGGTCACCCCATCCAGGTCGGACTCATCCTTCATCCACGTCGCAATGATCTGGCCGTCGATGACGGAAATACCGTGGGCCTCTTTGGACACAAGCACCTCATCGGGCAACCCTGCCTCCGCGCTATCGAGAAAATCCATGTCGACGGCGCTCCCGGATAGCAGAGCAGTCTCTATCGTGTCTTGGATAGGCTCCACCATATCGACCAGTTCGCTATAGCGAAACTCAATGTTCAGATCTTTGTAACTGTCAATATTTCTCACCAGATAGATGACAACTAATGCAAACATAACACCCGCGAATGCGAGTAGGGCCAGCCGCAGCTGCTGATCGGGCTGAGTTTCACTTGCGTCCATTGGATGCTCTATTGAGTTGGAGTTTTCGGTAGATTCGGACGTAGTGCCAGATGCAAAGGACTTATCGGCTGAGGAACTGCCCGGTTTCTCGCCGACACTGTCACCCAGACCCAGAGCGCCCAACTGAGCAACGCCCCAGGCCATCAGGATAGCGACCAGAGCACCGAAGAGTTTGTTGTCGCCTTCAAATTCCAGGTAGCCCCAGATGGGAATGCAGATAACGACCAATGCAAAGCCCACAACCACCGGAGGAAATTCTCTCCCGGCGATTTTCACAGTACTCTCCAGCTTGATCTTCGTTAACAGGAGATCAAACTTGTCGACCAGATTGTTCCAAGTTTCCATACCAGTCCCCGCCTCTTTTTGACACAAAAAAACAGCAGAATGCACCGAGTCTGTGCGCTTTAGCGCGATACGCCGCCAAAAGCATCCAGAAACAGTCAGATATAGATTATGCAGCAATTACTGTGCCTAGCTTAGCTAGTGGCGCTTGATGACAGCCCCGTCAGTGTTCCTGCAGGAACTGCTCATAGGCAGCAATGAAGTCTGAAGTCATTTCGAAGAAAGGCAGCGCGCCCGTCTGAAAACCTCACCACTCAGTTGTCCTTGCTTAACAGGCGCCCCTCAAGGCGGTAGTCGGTGAAATCTCCGCGCACGCCCTGCAATCCAGACCGGCTGGGGAAGGCCCTCGTAGAGCTCGAAGGTATCGGCACTGAACAGGAAGCCCGACAGAAAAAAAACACCACTCGGGTACGAAAGTTGCATGTGATGTGTACCTGAAATAGTGCAGGAATCACTATCTGCAAAATTGGAATTCAACTCGATGAAAAAACCCCAAACAGGGAACCGGCAGAGTGGGCTCACAACCTCCGAGATGGTTGTCTATCCCATGATAGTAGTAGTGCTTATAGGAGTTGCCTTTGGTTTTTACCACAACTCCAGAATCGACGACGCAGTGTCCGCTGCCGTTGATCTGGGGCTGGAGCAGCAGGCAATTATTGAAGAGTACTTCGATACCTACGGCGAGATGCCGCAGTCAGTAGCGGACATCAACCTGAGCTCTTTCATTGCGGAAGGCATTCTCACCGGTATGGACTACCGGGCAGGTGAGTTGGGAGTACCTGCTGCCGACAAATTACGCACCGGTACGCTCAGGGCCCTGGTAGATATGACAGAATTTGGTGGACGATTTGAAGACATTGAATCTGGCTTCCTGCTCATTGCGCGAGCCCAGGACGACGACACCATCAAATGGGACTGCGTGGCGGACGTGGTCACAGCAGACGCATTAGGGGAGCGCTACTTGCCAGAGACCTGTAGCAGCGCAAAAGACGACGAAGATGAAGAGGGGGATGGCGAAGGCGAAGAACTGGAATAAGAGTAAAGGTGATGAACGCCTTACAACTCTCTCAGGGATTTGCCCAGCCACCCTGGCAGCACGCCAATCAGGAACACGCTCAACTAAAGGGGCGTCAACTAAAGGGGGAGCAACTAAAGGGGTCGGAGGGACTAAATTTTAATCCCTCCGACCCTTTAAAAACGAAATTTTAATCCCTCCGACCCTTTAAAAACGTTAAAAACGCGACCCTTTTAAAACGGCTAATCAATAATCGCCTGCTGCACCGCGTTCTCGAAATCACCCTGCACCTCGGGTACTGGCTGCTGAATCATAATAACCGCAGTCAATTCTTCTTCCGGGTCGCTCCACGAACGTGTACCCAGGGCACCACCCCAACCAAATGCACCTTGCGTACGTCGCTGGTTGGCAACAATCGGATTCTCGGAAGTGGCTACGGTATATCCAAATCCCTGCCCTTCTCTGTTGCTTGAGAAAAGATCCTTTGTTTGATTACTGGACATCATGCGCACGGTCCTTGGGCTTAATAGTCTGTTGCCAAAGAGTTCGCCACCGTTGACCAGCATCTGCTCGAAACGCAAGTAGTCTCCAGCCGTGCTCTTAAGTCCGTAGGAACCTGAGAAGTAGGTTGAATGGCTTGTATCGTAGAGAACCGCCCTGCCAGGAGGCGCCGTGTCGGCACCGACGACTTCGATAAGTCGACCCTGGTATTCTTCGGGCACATTCCAAAACGTATTATTCATGCCCAGGGGCTCAAAGATGCGTTCCTTTACGAACTCATCGAAGGGAATACCTGATTCGATTTCTATTATCCGTGCAATTACGTCTAGTGCTGTGGCGGCGCTGTACTGCCAGCGAGAGCCTGGTTGAAAATCCAAAACCACGTTGCCGTATTCAGGCACATTTTTGGCAAGCGATTCACGATTGTCCAGCCCCCCTATCGAAGCCGCAGAGATCACACTACCCAAACCACCAGAAGCGAGTCCGGATGTGTGAGTTAGTATATCGTGCACTGTTATTTCACGAGCCGCTGGCACGAGTCGATGGGCAGGCAGATTGCGTGGATCTATTCTTGTAGGGCTAATATTTTCATCTACAGGATCACGCAACACCGCGACCTGCATTTCGGCGAACTCAGGAATCCACTTGCTGATGGGGTCGGTGGGACGAATCAATCCTTCCTCGATCAGCATCATCGCTGCTACACCTAGCACTGGTTTTGTGGAGCTCATCATTATAAAAAGGCTGTCGTCCTGCATCGGTCTATTATTAGGAACACTCATCAGCCCGTGTGTCTCGAAGTGCACCAACTTGCCGCGACGGGCAACAGCTGTAACAGCACCTTGAATAGTGCCTGCTTCGATGTGCCGCTGCATAACGGCATTGATCCGTTTCAGCCGTTCTGTCGACATGCCAACTTCCTCAGCACTGTCTGCCCAGGGAATATCTTGTGCAAATGAAACTCCGGCACATAGACAGAGGAAGAGCGGGAGTACAGAGCGGGCAAGAATGCTTCTTTTCTTAGGATTCATTATCGAAGACCTTAGCTAGTGAGAAGGGAATAATCTCTATCTTAATAGTAATTGGATTTAAAAATCAAAGGGGTAAGAGTAATTGGATTTTGCGGTAGGAACTGCCTGATCAAGTTACTCTGCCCCATTTATTGTATTAATCAGGAATAGTGAATCCTGATGCTTCGATCTCGGCTCGCGTCATTTCTATTACATTAACATGCAGATCGATCGCAACTAATGGCTCATCTGAATCATCGGTTTCCACGGCAACAATCTCGTCAACCACATCCATACCTTCGAACACGTAGCCATAAATCGTATAGTTGTCGTCTAGCCTGGGAATCCCTTCTGCGTCATGCACTACATAGAATTGACAACCTGCAGATAGCTTATCGGGATTGTTATCTCTACCGGCTGCGAAAGTGCCGTAGATATGTCTCAGTTGCGGTTGAAATTCTGGCTCTAATAAGTGAATTGAGTAGGCAAATCCTTCGGGCGTATCTGGGCATCCACCCTGCGCCACAAAACCTTCGATAACACGATTGAAGGTGTAACCATCCCAATAACCTGCTTCCGCGAGATTAATAAAATTTTGTCGATGGACAGGTGTTTCCTGGTAGAGCCAAATATAGAGATCCCCCAGACGGGTACTTATATGTCCGACCTGGTAGCTATCATCCTGAGGAGCACAGGTGCTTAAAAGACAGATTAAGACTGGAAATATGTTTTTACGCATTATGTAGTGTCTTTTGATTTTGTATTCGTTCGACCAAAGATTACTCTACCAAAACGGTCGGATTTATTCTCCCGCTTTAGTTGGCCGCCCTCTCACCAGATTCTCTATTCTCAATGCAATTCTAGTTTCTATTTCATTAATTAAGGCAGTACTTCCTGTTAGCTGGTTTCGATTGCGAAGCAATCAGCAACGAGCTCGCCAGCACGAAGGGGGCAAACAAGCATAAGCCTGCCTGGATTATTGACTCGTCCAACCAAGGGCTCGAGCTGCGCCCCGAAATTTTCTGTCCTACTTTGTTTCAGACAAACCGGCCTGTCCGGAATCACTTTCTTTTCTATCATTTCCTCCACTTAGCAAAGCGCTGAAAACCAGGGAATGCGATTGTTTACGAAATCTGCGAGAGGAAAATACAGAAATCCAAGTCGAGAAAAACGTTAAGCTAGTAAACTATCAGTGTCCCCGAAAGACTACCGGCGTCCCCTCTATAGCTTCAACAGGCTTGGATACCCTGCCACCGGAAAGCAAATCATAGATTGCCTGCTCAAGGCCTGCCCCGACCGGACCTCGATATTTCACGGTGAAAGACTTGGGGTCGAAGAGGAAAGACTCGCCAACCGTATTAATGTTCAACGCTTTGGAAACCGACTGCGACCCATCCATTAACACAGGGATATCGACGCCATAGTCCAGGACTTGCTGCTGAACGGCCTCGCTATCGTTCAGACCCATCGGGTTGATCATGAGGAATTCAAAGCCCTGCCTGTCAAATCGAGCCTTAAGTGCATTATAGGCAGACATAGCTCTGGCGACCGTTCTATCGTCATTAGCCTGCACCAGCAGCACGACGGCAACATGGTCATCATAAAAACTCATTCTATGAGAGACACCATTTTGATCTAACAGGGAAAAATCTCCAACGCTGTCGGCTGCGTTACTAATCTGGGAAAACAGTAACAGTGCTAGCATACCGACTCTAAAGAAATTCGCAGGCCTCATTAGTTTCCTCGCTATTCAAGAAATTAGAACTGTGTAAGACAATGTCCCGGCATCCCCTATTTCTGCCTACTCAGTCGCGTACAAGAAACTATACCCATACTCCTGCGCCCGAGTAGCTGCCATAACTCCCGCGGGCACGAAGTGGCTTGAAGGAACGGCGTTGGTGACCAATTCTTCGTAGACCTCATCAGAAGTTCTACCGCTGGAGCGCGCCAGCATCCCAGCCATACCCCGAGTCGAAAGATCACAAACTGCAAAGCGAACTCCTCGGCTACTCATATTGTCAATAGTATTGGAGCGATTACCGTATGTTCTTTCTGCACTGAGAGGATTAACCGTGACCGGTTCACCATTACTATTACTCACGCCGGTTCGCCCCATAAATAGCTCACTATATTTTTCCCACATGGCATCGTTAAAACCATAAGGAGATGAATCATGGCGAAAGCAAACGATCATTCCATAGTCATCATCACTACCGCCGTATCCCTGCGCATGGGCCAACAGAATATTCGATGCAAAATTCATTGCGGCTATGCCACCCGGCCCGGTTGAAGAGTCTACAAAGGCGCGATGAACTCCACCCAACTCGTCCATCCAACTGTCTTCGGCATGGCGCGCCGGCGTAAATCCGGATTTACCATGATGGGAATGGTCAGCCTCCTGTGCATTCGCCGCAACGGCAGCTCCAGCTGCGACCAGGCCGGCACCGGCAAGAAACGTGCGCCTATTGTGGGTTGAATTTTCACTCATAACTGTTCTCTCCAGTTTGCTGATCTGTGGGTTAAGCACATCATTCAATCGTTCTAATTATCGCGTCAGATGAGGCGCGAAATTTTTGCGTCTCCCTGAATTTCTCCGCCCTAATTATTTGCAACACAACTTCCTAACCGCCGATCTTCACATAACCTTGTCGGCCAAGCTCAATAAGTGTTGTCAGGGCCCAATAGTCCACCTGAATTTCATCTAGCAGATCATCTTCCTTAACGTTGCGTGATAGTACACCCTGCCCGCAGAGGTGGAATGTTACGCCCGCGGCATGTAGCTGTTTAATAAGATCGATGTTGGGGTTGTCCTTTCCATCGTGCCGAGCCTTGAATTCTTTGTTGGTCAATCCGATCAACCCGGAACCCTGATGCATTACGATGGCGATCTTGCGATTTTCTTTAGGTACTCCCAGATTGGCCAGCGTATTCACATAGCGCGCCACCAGAGGCAGCATGGGATAGGGGTCATCCAGATTGTCGTCTGTTACTACCAGGTCGAATACCACCTTGTATTCAGTATTTGGACCCGGAGTCAGCTGTGCACCCGGATAGTCACGACTAGCGTTGTAACCGGAAATGGGAAGCTCCTCGGCGGCAAATACTGGGTTTAGCAGAAACATCGTGGGCAGTAGAATAAGTAGTAACTTCAGCAGTTTCATTTTGACTATCTCCTTTGCAATATTTAAAGACTAGGCCGATGGGGCAGTATACAAGGGAGTCTGGCCCATCCATCAAGCGATTCATCAGTCGAGACCAATACTACTCGAACTGTAAGCGAAATAAATGGGGACAGATAGTTTTCCCCAAAAGGGTCAAACGTATTTCAGGATATTTTCAGAGCACACTTTGATCTCGCAGTAATAACTCATTGATTCAAATAGCGAATCGGCCACTTGCTCTACTGAAAATCATCCTATCGGCGGTTCGACTAGCTGCTGTCACAAACCGGTCCGTCGGGAGCCGATATTTCATAGACGGCCACCGCTCACATACTCCCCCGCCCTAAGTCTCAGGCAGCCCCTGAATTACGCCTTTCTGAATATGTCACTCTGACTACCGAATCGTCACATTGTCATCGTTTTGTAATATTTGTGCCTTAAAGTGCTCATTACTAATTCGCATTAATAAGACAATCACTATCGCGAGACTTTGGAGATCGCCCATGCAACCAAGAACACCACCCTTCAGGATCAGGCACTTTGTGCTTGCAGCGCTTCTGCTGCAACTATCCTCCGGCGCCCTCGCTGCTGACCAGGAACTATTGAGTATTTTATTGCAGAATGGAGCGATCACCCAGGCGCAATACGATGAGCTGCTTGGCGCCGATGAGCTTAGCAGCGCAGATATCCTGCCTCAGACGTCTGTTACCTATGTCGATCTTGAAGAGGCGGTCTCCACCGAGGTCGCTAGCCAGATCGATGAAAACATCCCGGTAACGGCAGCACAGACAAGCAGCGGATTTCGCTTCGCAACCCGTGATGGCAACTGGCGAACCGACCTGCAGTGGCGCGCCCAAACACGCTTCACGACTCCCTATCGCTCCGATCCGCGTCAGATTTCTTCGTTCAATGGAACCGATCAAAACAATTTTGAGGCCCGCCGCCTGCGCATGAAGATTGGTGGCACCGGCTTTCAACCCTGGCTGCAATACTATTTCGAGGTTGATCTGCAACCTTCCAGAGACGTAGATGACAGCAGTACGGCATCCAGCTCGAGAGTGATCGACTGGCGTATAGATATCGCCAAGTGGGACTGGGGCGGTATTCGCTTGGGTCAGTGGAAAATAGACATGAACCGTGAACGGGTCGACTCCTCAGGTCGTCAGCAGTTCGTAGAGCGATCGATCGCCAACCGTGTATTCACTATCGACCGACAGGTTGGTGTGCAGCTAAGAGGTCATCTGTTCGAAGACACTCCTGCCGACATGCGTTATTACGCAGGTGTATTTAACGGCGAGGGTAAGGGCGTTAACAATGCCGATGACAATATGATGTACATGGGTCGCTGGCAGTGGAACTTCCTCGGTCGCGATCTTGCATGGAGACAGACTGACGTCGAATATACTGAACTTCCCACTGGCAGCTTTGCATTGGCAGGAGCAACAACCACTGGCCCTTGTACTCGATGGTCATCATCGGGCTGCGGAAATCTTGACGGCTTCGAAAGACCAGCCGATGCCGCACCGGATCAGTATGAGATCGATCAGTTTGTCGAGGAATTCGCATTCAAGTATCGTGGGTTCTCGGCGCAACAAGAGCACCATGTCAAAAATATCCGGGACACTACCACAGGTGTCGAGAGTGAGTTAACAGGTGGCTACGTGCAGGCCGGATATTTCTTTCACCATATGTTCCCTTCGGTGCCAGCGCCACTCGAACTGGCAGCACGCTATGCCTACGTAGATGAGCCAAACGCCAGCAATCTTGGTTTTGAAAATGATCGAGAGGAATTTACCATTGGTGCTAACTGGTTTTTCAGTGGTCACAACAACAAGCTGACCCTGGACTTCTCGCGATTGAAGCTAGACGACAATGTCCTGAGCCTGGATGAGTCTGGAAACCGACTGCGCTTTCAATGGGACGTTTCTTTCTAATAGGTTTAACAGCTTACTTAAGAGAACGACCAGACTGGGGGTCAGCACTGCCAATACATTTGGCAGCCTGACCCCCAGTTTGTTTGCCCAGAATCCGTTGCCAAACTTAAGCGCTGCAAAGGTCCGATCATTCTGCCCCACCCTTTGTTTTTGGCCAGTTTCTGCCCTTCACCTCCTTGACCTTTATTGATATAAAGCAACAAATAATGCCTCAGGGCTCGGCAAGCTGGCGAAATCGGGCTTTAATAGCTGCTTGTTAGGGCTAGCAGCTAGTACAATCGCTCAACCACGCAGAGGCCCAGAATGGCTAATAGATCTTGGAGGATCACTCATTGAGCAACAATTCCGATAAGCTTCAGGGAAGACGTAGATTCTTGACCGGCGTAGGTCTGGCGGCGGCCACCGCCACTGTGGCCTCTTCCGCACAGGGGGCGAGCAACAACAATAGCGCACACAATGGCTTCACCCCTACCCGTCACGTCGAAGATGCCTGGTTGGACGCGAATTCTGCAAAACATAGAGTGTTTATCGATACATCCAACTCCTCGGGTGGCGTCACCGCCCTGAATTATGCCAACAACATCATGATTGGACATACCGAGGGTTATGACGACACGGAAGAATCGGATATCGCCACTATTATCTGCTTCCGTCATGGCGCCACGCCTCTGGGTTATAACGATGCCATGTGGGAGAAGTACGGAACACAATTCAGCCAGATGCTGAACCTTATGGATCGGAATACAGAGGGTCCGTTCAAGATTAATCCAATGAACCAAAACGAGCAGGATTTTGGACAGCGCCGCAATACCATCGATTCATTGATCGCCCGCGGTGTCAGTTATGCAATTTGCAGGAGGGCGACAATGTCTTTCTCCCGCAGGCTCGCGCAAGCAACTGGTGCAGACGCAGGGGCGATCTTCGATGAGCTGATTGCGAATAATATCCCCAACAGTCGATTCGTACCTGCGGGAGTGTTAGCCGCAACACGCAGTCAGGAATATGGTTATAGCCTGCTGTATTCTGCTTAATACTGCCCAGCCCAAGCTGAGCGCATTAGACTAGACGCTCGACTAACAGAAAACGCCAGTATCGTTACTCCGATACTGGCGTTTTTTATTGCCCGATTAACGATGAATCGCCGCTCGTGTCAGAGATTGCGATAGTACTCGCGGATAGGCTCAAACGGACCGAATAGGTGCTGCTCATGGGGAAAATTATCTCCATAGGGCGGATAGGGGCTGTCTACCGGCTTCAAGTTAATATCGGGATAATCTACCTCGAGATTGGCCCTGACCGGCCGCTCATGGGAGTTCATGTAGGCGGCAACATCATAGGCTTCATCATCACTCAGGTCCGGTTGGCCCAGGGGCATTCTAGCCTTGATAAAGCGCGCCGCTGTCAGAAGTCTTGTCATGCCTGCGCCGTTATTAAAACTATCGGGGCCCCACAATGGTGGAAACAGGTAGCCGTCTTTGATGTCAGCGGTCTGCCGTAAACCCTGGCCGTTTTCTCCATGGCATACCTGACATCTTTCACGGAAGACTTCCCCGCCTGCCTCGATGCTCGCCCTACGATTCGGCTCTGCGAATGGCGGCGGCTCATCGACGGCGCGCTTGCTGTCGCTCATCAACTCATATTGCCCGGCCAGCCCTTTGATATACATCTCCATGGAAACCATCTCGACGCTATCCCGAGCCAGCTCCGTACCGTTCATGCTTCGAGTCATGCAGCCATTGATGCGATCGCGCAAACCACCTTGCACTCCGTCCCTGCCTGAAAATCTTGGATACTTGGTATCCGCAAGCAAGAGAGAGAGCGTGCCAGGTTCGGTTCCTGTGTCGAGATGACAGGACGCACAATCGAGATTACTTCCCGAGAGTCGCATGGATGGATTCTCATGGTTGGGGCCCATGGTTGATGAGGTCTCACGAATCAATTGCCGGCCATACTCGATGCTGGGCTCCGCGTTTATTTGTCTCGCTGAACCCGTATCTGAATACAGAGATATAGCGCCCAATATGATCAGCACTCCGAGCACGCCACTGCCGACCATCGCCGCAATCAGGCTAACGCCTTCTTGTCTGTGACCTGAAATTAATCTGAATTGTTTCATTGGGCTCTCACTACTCACATTCTTTGCTGCCGGTTTCATTAGCTTTCCCAGCAGGACTTTCACTGTCGACACCCTGAGGCGCAACCGAAGTCTCCTTATGATACATCGACAGCTGCTCCAGGAAAGCATACTTTGGCTGCTCAATCCGTGCGCGAAACTCTGGCCGTATCATATACAGCACGGTGAACAGCACGCCGAGAAAGAGTGTGGAAAATACGATTAGGTTGCTAATCATCTGCTGCTGCCTCCTGTCCGAAAAGCGGCTCATTGGCCTGAGCCACTATTCCATTACCCTGGTACAGAGAACGCACATACTGCACGGCGGCGGACATCTCCTGTTCACTCAATCTGTCTCCCCATGGCGCCATGGATGTTCCCGATACGCCCTCGCGTAAGGCGCGCATGGCCGCCGCTTCGCTCAACTTCTCGCGAACAAAATCTGTTGGCATAATTGGAATAGGTAATTTGTCCACCGCGAATCCATTGCCATCGCCGTTGTCGCCGTGACATTCGGCACAGTGCGTGGCATATACCTGCCGTCCGCTGCTCAATTGTGCGGTAGCTGCTTGCGAGTTAGCCGTTTCAGGGGCAACCTGACTAAAACCGTCAACGACATCGGCTAATGCGCTTAGCTGAGGAACTGACAGATCCCGCCAGGCTGGCATAGAGCTGCCGTAAACACCATTGAACAGAATATCTGCGAGTAGATCGCGGCGATAGCGATGCTCTGCGAAATTTACAGGTGAAGGTTGCAGCCACGCAGACGCGGGACCGTCACCCAGGCCCTGATCGCCATGACAGCCGCTGCAATTGTCGAGAAAGAGTTGTTCGCCAGACGAATTGCTTCCAGCTGGGTTAAGTGTCGGAGCCGATCCTCTCGGTCTGGTGCGAGCAGGATGTGCATTGAGTACGGTCGCGTTCAATGACATCAGCACTTGCTCGTTATCGGTAAGTCGGCTTGCACGCTCATCACCCTCAGGCCAGGCCAATTCACGCTCTCTGCCCAGGGTTTCTATATAGGCTAAAAGATCGAGGGCTCCCTGACTTGGTTTTTCCGCAGAGCCATCGAATAACTCCGAGTAGGCTGGCATTACAGATTGAGGCACTACGGCTCTCGGCGCATACAGGTGCGCGAGATGCCATTGCTTGGCCCGAGTTCCCGATGCGCGAGCAAGGTCCGGGCCTATGCGCCGAGTGCCCAGCATATGAGGCGTATCCAATCTTCCCTCCCAGGCAAGGCTGGGGGCTCCGAAGCGTTGCTTATCGGGCTCGGTGAATCGCACCTGTTGCGTGTGACAATAGGCACAACCCTCTCGTGCGTAGATCGTGCGACCTCTATCCTCGGATGCTGAGAGTGCGAGCGAGGCTTGAGGTGCCAGCAGAGTAGCCTGGTCGTTCAGGGACTGCAGGGGTATTACTCCGAGCATGCCGACGGAAAGAACGAAGAAACCGACTCCCCCCAGAAAGGCAGCTGCGTAGGACATTCGTAGCGCTGATGAGGCTCTGGAAGTTTGCAGACTGGCGGAGTCTTCAGTCTCTGCGTGTTGTTCGTCGCTAACGATCGCCTCCGCCTGATCCGATACAGCTGCACTCGTCTTGCTGACCAACAAACCATAGAACAATAGGAAAAAGCCTGCAGTGATCGGTATTGCCGAGAGGCTACGGACAGCCCAATAAGGTGCCGAGGCACGCACCGACTCGATCCACGGAGTGCTTCCCTGCCATAACTCCCCCTGCACGAAACCAGCGAAGGTGAGATCCAGCACCATCAGGGTGATGCCAAATGTTAGTAAGTAGTACGACCAATCGAGCAGCTTTTTATTGAGACTAAATCCGGGCAGATGTTGCCAGGCGTGAACGATGCCGGCGATACCGGCGAAGGTGGCAAACCCTAACATGGCAAGATGGGAATGGCCGATGATGTAATCGGTAAAATGCACAAGCGAGCTGAACGTCATATTCGCCTGCCAAGACCCCTGCAGACTCACAACAAGATAGAAGACGACGCTCATGGATGCGAAGCGCAGCACATTGTTTTTCGGAATTAAACCGAAGCCGCGCTGCGAAAGCATGAGGTTCGACACCACAATAATGACCACCACTCCCAACAGGAACGAAGCAAGGATGGCGGTGAGTTGCGCCGCCATGGGAATCGCAGAATAAATATAGTGGTGAATGCCGTTGAGCGGATAAAGAAAAAACAGGCCCCAGAATCCGAGCATGGATAGGAAATGGCTGAAGATCGGTTTGCCGGTGTTAGCCGGAATAACATAGTACAAAATAGCCAGCGCCATCGGTGTTACGAATAGGCCCACGGCATCATGAATCCACAAGCCGCTAAACGCAGCGCCGGCTGCACCCGGAACCAATTCCGGCACGATGTTGCCCATGGGAAACGACAACAGGGTAAATACCAACGCGCCGATAATATACCAGCTGGAAACATACAGGTTCTCAAAGCCACTCTTAAAGAAGCCGGGAAGAAACTGCACTGCGGCAAGCACGAACGCAACGACTACGACCACATCGACAGGAAGGGGAAACTCGGCCCATTCCAGCGGCTGACTATAGCCACTAAGCACCAGTATCCAACCCGGGATCATTACCGCAAAATTCCACAGAGCGAACAGTACTAAGCCTAAGGATCTGCTGGTGACAGGCCTGCCACTGAGCACAGGCACCGCATGGTACATAAAGGCGATGAATGCATTGCCCAGCCAGCCCAACATGATGCCCTGAGTATGGGCATAGCGCAGTCGCCCCCAGGAAGGGAAGGCAGCGAGGGAGTCTGGGAATACAAATTGCAATGACACAAGAATGCCGAAGCACACCGCCAGCAAGAGAGTGGCAAAGGCGGCCAGGGAATGGGCCCTGACTAACAGGTTTTCTATCTGCGGATTGAATTCAGAGAGGGATTCATCGGGAGATTGCTTTGTCATACTGCTCACTGCTTTGATTTATGATTCTTCGTTGGTGACTGCCAAGCTGGCTCCGCACATACTATACCTGCTATATGGATCCACAGCAGCGGCCAGCTGCGGCAGCAGGCTAACTATCCAATATTTCTATCTGCAGGCTTTGAAAATACTAAATCTAGGGCGGTTTGATAAGCTTTTAGCCCAATCGGGAGGCTGAATTGCCCTTTTAATGATCGAGATCAGTAAAAGTATAAGATGCTAATGCCTTAATCCCGTAATATAGAGCCGTGGCGCAGGGTTCTGGGAGCTGTTTTCCCTGTTACAGTTTATTGCCTTTCTCAGGCCACTATCTGGGTAAACTGGCAGTTGCCTAGCCGTGTCGGAGCCGCACCTAGCGAAGAATGTTTGCAGCATCGTGGTACCGATTGAGAGCAAGAGAAGTAAAAAAACGATCAAAGTTAGAACTAAAAACACAAGAAAATTTAGTTGGAGAAAGAAATGTCAAAATTAGCAAACACATTGGGACTCATTACTGCTGGACTACTGGCATCTAGCCAAGTAGCAGCACAATCTGATGCAGCGACAATCGAAAAAGCTTTGTCACCATTACCTATGGACCTGCGCGCTGACGCCACCGTATACACCTATGACGATAACGGAAATCGTGTCACGCTGAAAGTCGGCTCAAACCACGTTGAGTGTCAGCCCACTGACGAGGAAGGCTTCACACGTTGCGGCCCCGTTTCACAGCGCGCCCGTCGCGACCTGCAAGCCAAACTGTCAGCAGACGGCCTTGAAGGCGATGACTTGCAAATGGCAATGCAGAAGGCGGAAGACGAAGGCAGGATTCCTCCAAGAAAGTTTGGATCGATTGCCTATCGCAGATTCGACACGCCTGATCGCATTCAGTATCTGATGGTTGTCTCTCTTCCCAATGCGAGCGCCGAAGAGTTGGGTATGCCAGTTGGTTCGCAACGTAACAACTCTCTTGCTGGCATGGGAACACCCTGGATGATGCGCCCTGGCACTTCCGGAGCACATTTGATGATTCCTATTAACGGTACCGAGATTTCCAATACAGGAAATTAATCCTGCAAGTGGAAGTTACTTGATGGAGCTTTAGTAAAGCCCATCTTTAGCTCATCTCCCTCCTCGAATTCCGCCATGCTGAATAGCTTCGCGAAATTCGAGGCTTGGGCGGTCAGCGCTGCATATCGCCTCTCCCTCAGGATTGTAAGAAAAATAACAGTCAGCAGGTAACACGATGAATACCAATAGAACTCTGCTCACCCTCATCCTTACTATTGTTAGCGTGTGTTTGCCCTTGAGTTCATACGCGCAAACTAAAATCTCCTATGGCCAGGACCCCATGCAATACGGGGAGTTATATCTGCCAGCCGGCGATGGCCCGTTCCCGGTTGTCACTTTCCTGCATGCCGGATGCTGGCGCTCCAGCGAAGGCATGATGAATAGCTACCGCGCCATGTCCAAGGCGATGACCGAGCACGGCGTTGCCGCGTGGAACATGCAATATCGAGGCGCCACCAGTCCCGGTGGCGGTTGGCCCGGCACCTGGCGAGACATCGGCAACGGTTTTGATGCGCTGCAAAAGATTGCCGAGAGCAATCCAATCGATCTGCAACAGGCGATAGTAGTTGGTCATTCGTCAGGCGGGCATTACGGTGCCTGGTTAGCGATGAGGTCTCAGCTGCCTCCGGATAGCGAAATTTATGTGGAGCCCAAGGTAAACCCCATGGCACTGATAATGGCTGACGCCTATATCAATCCGCTTGTTATCGATTCAATCGGTGATTCGGGAGAGATTTACTGTGGCGAGCCCCTGTTGGAAAAACTGGTTGGCGGCCCGGTCGAAGACAATATTGATAACTTCTTGCAGATCTCTCCACTGAAATGGTTGCCATGGGGAATTCCGCAGGATTTTGTGGTGAGCACCTATCGCTATCCAGTCTCCCTGCCTCGAGTGCTGGCTCAGGGCAAAACCTCGATGCGCACAGTACCGGACTATCCGGCGCTGGCCGTGCTCGCCGGTGATGAGGTTAACGTGCGCCTGATTAGTAATGAAGGTCATGGTGCCTTCGTACAAGAGGGCTCACGTGGCTACGATGCTACCGTCTCAGCCATACTACGATTGCTAGGCAAGGCGACGGAGTAATTCGAGGCGATAGATAAAGGCACATGTCGAGGGAAAAGTGAGGTAGGGGGGAAACTCTGAACTTACCTCGTTTGTCCGCACACTCTGATTATTCCGCCCCCAGGGCACTATCTTCCTTCTCATACTCTCTCCCAGCTAGACGCACTGACAACTCCGTGGTTAAGGAGCATCTGTTGCTGCTCCAAAATTTCTCTATCAAAAAAATAGAAAAATCGGATAAGATAAATCGATCTGAACTAGCACCCTAACCCTGCCCAGTATTATTTTGCGCAGTAGCCCAAATGCTTTCAAGCTAATGTATGACTAAACTAATTTTACAAAATATAGGTGCCATACTAATTAGTTTTTTCGTGGCAATCTTGTTGTTGGCTGGCATAGAGTGGCTTGGCACGATACTCCATCCGTTTCCATCAGACTTTGCCGGGACACGGGAAGAGGTGATACAGCACGTCTCAATCTATCCAACTGGAGGGCTTTTTGTCGGAGGGCTTGGTTGGGCGATCACCATGTTTATTGCCACATGGCTGGCAACACGACTCAACTCAAACCGTCAACCGGTGTATGGTTTTGGGATTGGACTATTGCTGTTGAGCGGCGCTATATTCAATATGGCAATGTTGCCCTACCCGTTATGGTTCTGGATTCTTTGTCTTGTCTTACTGCCGCTGAGTATCAATTTTGGCTTCCGGCTCGGGACGCCCGGTTCTGCTTAATTAAAGAACGAACCCCAATTCTCTCGTGGGCTAACTCACCGCTGTCTCAAGCAAAGTCAGAGTACCCTCATCAACATCTAACCTGGCTTTTATGCCTATGGGCAAAACCGTCTTGTCTTCGATGTGACCTATCATAGTGCCTCTTAGAGTTGGGATTCCCAATGATTCGAATCGGTCCCGCATGACTTGCTCCATGCTGAACGTGTTGCTGTCATATTCTGCGTCGGTAAATTTCCCCAATACGATGCCCGCAACTCGCTCCAACTTACCGGACATCCACAGATGGGTGAGCATTCGATCCACGCTGTAGGGTGGTTCCGAGACATCTTCCAGAAACAAAATAGCACCGTCGAAATCGGGCTCGAAGGGTGTGCCAAGCAGGGTCACCACAAGCGACAGATTGCCTCCGACTAAATGTCCCTCGGCGCTACCAGGTACGATAGGCGTCAGGCGATTCTCCCAGTCAACAACTCCAGGGCGAGTCTCGAACTCAGGCAATTCACCAATCAATGTGTTCGCAGCCGGCTCCACGAGCACCCGCCTGTATTGATCATAGGTGTATTCGGAGAAATTCCCGCCAGCTATGGGTCCATGAAAAGTAACCAAGCCTGTACGCAGGTAAATCGCATTCAAGATGGCCGTGATATCGCTATAGCCCATGATTATTTTGGGGTTCGCCGCTATCACATCGTAGTCCAGATAGCGCAGAAGCCTACCCGAACCGTAACCTCCTCTAACGCAAAAAATCGCATCGACCTCTGGGTCTGCAAACATCGCATTGAGATCGTCGGCCCTTTCTCTGTCCGTTCCGGCCAGGTACTGCGTTCGACTAAAAAGATTTGGGGATGGTTTAGCTGTGAATCCCAGTGAGCGCACAAGATCCATAACCGTATGCAGATCTTGATCCTCTGGAACATTGCTCGCGGGTGTCACCAAACCTACGGTCATTCCGGGACTCAGGCGCCTAGGCTTCATGATTCTTGCGCTGGCCGCCGCGCATGCAATAGAGGGCAGAACGCTCGTTGCTACGGCCAGCGATCCTGCGGTGCTTAATAATTCTCTTCGAGTTAGTGCCATGCTATTGCCTGATTTTCTATTCAAGTTGATAGAGACTATCTAGCAACCCGGCGATTGTAAATATTCCAGATACTAGACCACCTCGCTATCGAGCGCTTTCTACCCCACTTGGATTCCAATTCGCCAAGCCAATAACTCAGATGCCAACGTGTTCCTTACAAATAACTGGCCTGCCTTTTTCTGGCCTCGAGCTGCACCCATCCCTTGACTGTCGTAGCTTTCTCTCTCGAGCTGCACCCATCCCTTGACTGTCGTAGCTTTCTCTAGCAGATCAGCCAGGGTTGATCACCAACTTCTTTTCTGTATTTCCCCAATCGCTTCAGGATTACACGCCTATCCCCGAGAAATTCCAATTGAGAGACTCATGAGTCTGTTAGAAGACTCTTCTTAACGGACCAGAATCGACAAATTTTGTTCTTTTTGAAGAAAACGCAAGCGATTGTTTTTTATGTGTATTTTTTCTCCCTGAACAGCAAGTCGAACTACTACAAAAAAATCTTGATTCAAGAAGTAATCGGCAGTATAAAGCGCGCGTTGAATACATTCGTGTCGCTGTCAGGGATCCCTAGTCAACGGTCTTTTGTTGTGTTGTTAAACTGCCCTCTCAACATTATGGAGAATATTGGCGATGCTCTATCCTAAATCATTTGGGGTGAACCCCCTGTTCCCGCAGGCAACTGATTTCAAAGTTATCACTAAAGATATGTCCACTGGCTATGGCGTACTCGCACTTCGCAGTTTCGAAGCTGGCGAGTTTGTCGCTGCCATTACTGGCAAGGTCGTTCCCGATATCTTGCAGCACACGCTGCAAATCAGCAAAGACAAACACCTACTTGACCAGTATTTCACCGGCTACCTCCTGCACTCCTGTTCACCGAATATTTCAGTGGACATGCACAATATGACTGTCACCGCACTCAAAAATATCCCAGCAAACGCATTTCTGTATATGGATTACGCACAGACAGAAGAAGTCTTATACAAACAATTCCCTTGTTCCTGTGGCAGTAAAGTCTGCCGCGGATGGATTACAGGTAGCCTCGAAATGCCCGCCGGTGCAACTCAAATCCATGCCGAAGTACCTGAGCTCAATTAGATGGCGGAGCATAGCCCCACCCAATTCTCCTGGTGGCAAAGACCAGATCTCTGCTATCAGGATGATCAATTAGTTTTCGCGGGAAACTCAGTTAAGAGCCTTATAGCTGAACATGGCACACCTACGTTTGTGTACTCAGGCCAGCGAGTCATAGAGAACATTCAACGCCTGAAAAATGCTTTGAATGCCAGTGCTCTAAAGAATCGCTACAGCATTCTTTATGCGATGAAGGCCAATAGATTTCAGCCTTTACTCGGACTCATTCAGCAGCAAGACTCCGTTGGTATCGACGCCTGTTCTCCCAATGAGGTCGCCCTCGCTGTTAAGTGCGGGTTTAATCCTGAGCAAATTTCCTTCACGGCTGGCAGCCTTTCCCAAAAGGACGTGGCTCGCCTGAGCGAATTCCCCGGACTTTTTATGGACTGCGATTCCATTCATGCCATAAGAACCTGGGGGCAGTTAAAACCTGGCAGTGAGATTGGCATTCGCATAAACCCCGCCCTGGGAGTCAACCGCGAGAATAATAACGCTCTGCAATACGCTGGCAGCATCACTACCAAATTTGGTGTGTACAAAGAGCAGTTTCTTGAAGCGTTGCAGGTAGCACAACAATACGAACTCTCGGTGAGTAAGATTCATTTTCACACTGGCTGTGGATTTCTGACGCCCCAACTTAGTCAACTAGACAATGTGATCGAGGCATGCCTTTGGTTCGTGGATAATTGTCCCACAGTAAAACGTGTCAATGTAGGTGGTGGCCTGGGTGTGCCTCATATTGCCAGCGACCAACAGCTAGACTTGGGCAAGTGGGTGGAGGTATTAGCCAAACACTTCGCTCACCGCGATATCCATCTTGAAATGGAGCCGGGAGAGTATATAGCGAAAGACGCTGGCATCTTACTGCTTAGTAAAACCTTTCTAGAGATGAAACGAGAGACACTTTTTCTTGGCGTGGACGCCGGATTCAATATTGCGCCGGAACCCGCTTACTATAAGCTACCATTTCAAGCTTTGCCTCTAATCGATCCCTGCAACACGCCAATTGAAGCTCTCGAAAAAGTCATGATAGTTGGCAATATCAACGAGGCGCTAGACGTATGGTATGAAGATGCACTGTTACCGGACATGGCGAATGAGGATCATCTGGTGTTGATTAACGCCGGCGCCTACTCGTCTTCAATGGCATCGAATCACTGCATGCGCGGCGAGTTCAAAGAAGTTCTTCTAAACTAATCTTCAGTTCGGAGATAGCTATGGGTCAGAGACTATTCGTCTATGGCACATTAAGGCCTGGCGAGAGTAACGAGAGATTCCTGGCAGATATCCCTGGAAAATGGATGAACGCCTGTATAACGGGCATTCTATTCCCTAATGGCTACGGTGCGACCGACGGCTATCCGGCACTCATGCCAGATAAAAATGGTCAACTCATTCAGGGGCAGGTCCTGGAAGCTAATTTCACCGAGGCCGATTGGCAAATACTTGATGACTTTGAAACTGAGGCCTATCAGCGAGTGATTGATACAGTTGTCACCGAAGATGGAAAATGTTTGAGCGCCTTCGTCTACATACTGAATCAACATGATTTGAACCGGCTAAGTAACCAAGGCTGAACCAAGAATATAGCAACCTTGAATCCGTGCTCTCGAGCTCTGCCCAATTTAGAGGCTGTCACAAGTACAAAGCATGCTCCCCTACCTCGAATCTATCTACCCTTGAGATTCAATGCAGATTGTTTGTCCTCACTACAGTTCTAATTTGGCCAGATTATAAAGCTACCTAATGGTGTTCTTGCCGGTGATGCCAGCGCTCCAAGCTCTTCTCGAAGCACATTGATATCAGCCACGCTGAGCGGCAATTGATGCTCGTTCGGTTGATAGGTCGTTCCTATAGGATAATCTAAATTTGCAGTCTCGCTCATTTCGATGTGAGTGCCCATTACAAAGGAAACTATTTTTGGGCTTAGCCAGTCGGCCAGACGGGCTATACTTTTGCGATAATTGAACCAATCACTCACGTAGAGTCGACCAGGATACAAGGTGTCACCTGTGACGACGATTCTGGATCGCGCATCATAGAATGCCAAATCATCGTCACTATGCCCCGGGATAGGTAGCAGTTCAATTTCCCGATCACCAAGATCGATGGCAACAGGCTCGTTCGGCCAATTTGAGAAGCCAAAGTAATTCTGTAGCGAACTCGGGCCTATACCAATAACCGACATACTTTGCCGGTTTCCAAAAGCCTCGTCTCCGAGTCGATGATCGCTATGACCGTGGGTGTGAGCAACTACGATGGGTAGGTCGGTGATTTTCCGAATCAATTCCAATAGCTTATACCCTCCCTCTATTGTCGCACCGGAGTCAATCAGCAGACCTTTCTCTTGTCCAATAAATAGATAAACGAATGGCCCTTCGTAGTGCGAACACTTATTCTGGCGAAAAATAAATGATTGTGCTTCGTATTGAATTTGCTGCCATTCCCGATAATCAGGGTCGTTGATGTGGCTTTCACAGTTCTCGGATCCATGGATCCAGTCTACTGATTCCAGGTCGACCAAAATGTTGGAGGCATAAGGAGATTCAAAGGAATTCGTCGATTGAGACCGTGTAGTGCAATAATTTAGGGACAGCACAAAGATCACTAAGACGCAGTGTACGAGCCTGATCCTTCGGCAGTCAGTCCACATTTTTATCACCATTAGAATCGCCTTCCAATCAATCGAATTCAAAAGAAGAACACTCTGGTGCTAAGGTTCGGTCGCGAGTCTTTAATAATCCAGCAATTGAGCAAGGCTCGATACTCTATACGTGGCCCGCGCTTTCTGTGCTCCGCCCCCTCGCCTTCCAAATACGTGCCCCGGTCGCTCTACCCAGACGCATGCAAGTCCAAGCTCGGTAGCTGGCACTATGTCAGCACGCTTGCTTTGCGCAACGTGGAGAACGCGCTCCTTCTCTATTCCCTGAGCGCGAAGGTCAGCCAGTGCCGCCATGAAGTGTGCCTTATCTGGCTTATAGGCTCCTACTCTCTGTGCGGTCACCTTAATGTCGAAGGCGAATCCAAGACGGTTAAGAATCGCATCGAAAGATGCTTCGTCGATATTGCTGAGCGCCCCTAACACCAAACCGCGATCCCTGAGTCTATTGAGTGCATCCAGGCTATCTGGAAACGCCCGATGAGTCGCCGCGATACCCCCGAATTCGTGTCGAAGCGAATCAGGGAGATTGCAACCTAACTCCAATGCCATTGCGTCCAGCGTGCGCCTCAGCACTTCGGGATACATCCATATCGGGCGCTCTGACTGAACCGGTTGCCGCAAGCGGTCATAGGTCTCTAGCAAGGTATTATCTGATATAGAGCAGCTCTCACCCTGAGTCCATTTCTGGAGGAAAGTTAGTATCTCTGGCTCCCAATCGACAATGGTGCCGTAGAAATCGAACGTCACGGCATCGAACGCTGAGAGCCGCAAGCCTTCCGTCATGCGCCTGTTTCCTTACTAGCTCTGGATGCTTGTTATGTTTTGTTGTGACTACCATCGCACAACGGTTGTAATGCTGTGCTTTTACAGCCGCAGAAAAACACTTTCTTTGACTCTTCTGCCTCATATTTTACTGGCGTGAAGTTGCTTCCCTTATGAGAGCCATCGCAGAAAGGTTGATTTTGACTTAGACCACACGCACACCAAAAATAGGATTTTCCAGACTCAACTTCGATTGGAAAAGGCGTATCTGAAGCTCTTGTAGGATCACTCATTTTTACTTTCCTTGCTTAATGTATTGATTATAAAACTGCTATTAAGAGATGCGCTTTAGCGCACCGCATTTGGACAACAAATTTCTGCGCCGGTATCTCAGGACGGATGAGCAGTATCCTCGGGTTGAAGAACAAAGTAATGGCGAGCCAGATTTGCAGCCCAAAATACTCTAATAGAAGAATATCTTCAATTTACTTTTTCTCTACTTAGTCCTTATCTGAAAAACAAATGGGGGCGGAGTAAGAATACAGCACATCACTTTACTGCGCTAACTTGTTCAAGGGTTGTGAACCAATTTTCTATGAATACTCGAATGCTCGAAAAAAAAGGAAGCAGGTCTCACCTATTAATCTCTCAGATTTAGACTGAATCGCGGTGTTGCGTCCGTATCGACGATTAGCGCAGGAAATTTCAGGCGGCATCGTTCGCGGGTACAAGAGAATTGCTTGATCCGATGCTATTGCTTCGCCCAAATTCGGTGCGTATGCACTAATGTGGCGCGAGCTGACGTGGTTAACGAGTCGCATATAGGTGCAATTTCCCGTGTAGAGGCGCTTTTTACGCAGAAATAGAAATTGGCACGGTGCATGCAACTTAGAAATTGCGGAGTGATTCTGGCTTTTTCTAAACGTCTGCGTACAGACGGGTTAAAAATGCTAGAGGCAACGAATACATAATGGAGTGCTAGGGTTCCGGCATCGTGAGATGTGACTGGTCCGAGAGCATTCGACCTTTCAAGCCGTGCTCTTTCAGAGTGAAAGCACGACAGTCTCAGACTATTGCAAGGTTACACGGCGGGACAAAAGCCCGGGAGGACAATCTGACGATAGTCAGGATTTTCTCTGCGTAACGAAAATAATTGGAGACGTGAAATGAGACCTACCCTAGCCAAGAGATTCATTACCCTGGCACTGACATGTGCGCTGGCGATTACATCAGCTTTTAGCCGTGCGCAAGCGCAAGAGAGTTTCAGCCTGTGCTGGTCAATCTACGTCGGCTGGATGCCTTGGGAGTATGGCGATAGCTCGGGCATTCTTAAAAAATGGGCTGATAAATACAATATCGAAATCAATGTCGTACAAATCAACGATTATATCGAATCCATTAATCAATATACCGCAGGCCAGTTTGATGCTTGCTCCATGACGAATATGGATGCGCTAACCATCCCTGCTGCTGGCGGTGTCGACTCGACAGCAGTGATTGTCGGTGACTTCTCGAACGGGAATGACGCAATCATCCTGAAAGAGGCGACTACGTTAGAAGATATAGACGGGCAGCAGGTCAATCTGGTTGAACTAAGTGTTTCCCATTATCTACTGGCACGAGGCCTGGAATCCGTAGGCTTAAGCGAACGTGACGTAGCCGTCGTAAACACATCAGATGCTGATATGGTTGCAGCTTTTACCACTAGCGGAGTTACAGCAGTAACTACCTGGAATCCCTTGGTTAATGAAATATTGAAGATGCCAGGCGCGACCAAGGTATTCGACAGCTCACAAATCCCAGGCGAGATCATTGATACTTTAATGGTTAAGACCGATGTGCTGAAAGCGAATCCGGATCTGGGCAAAGCCTTAACGGGGGCGTGGTACGAGATCATGGCAGCTATGCAGAGCAGTGCCGATGTTCGCGCTCACATGGGAGAAGCCTCAGGAACAGACCTAGCTGGATATGAAGCTCAATTAGCATCAACGCAGATGTTCTATTCGCCGGCCGACGCCGTTGCCTTTGTAAATAGTCCTGAACTGAAAACAACAATGGAATACGTTGCCAACTTCTCATTTGATCACGGCTTGCTAGGCGAAGGGGCTGCGGATGCTGGCTTCATCGGCATTGAACCCCCCGCCGGTGTATTCGGTAACAGTGGAAATATTCAACTGCGCTTTGACCCTTCATTTATGGAGATGGCCGCACAAGGCCATCTATAGAGTCTCAAGCCCTAGAGACCACTTCGTGATTTTTCGCTTGAGAGAATAATTCCATGCAAAGGCTCATAAACCATAAGCCGAGTCGTGCACTCAAAGCCGCGCTGGGCATCGTACCTTTCTTACTAATCCTGCTGCTGTATCAGGTCGGCTCAGATATTCGAAAAGCCGAGAACGAACAAGACAAACTGCTACCTAGCTTTGCGGAAATTTCAGACGGCATCGATCGGATGGCTTTCGAACCTAGCCGACGCACGGGAGAATACCTGTTCTGGGTAGACACCCAAAGCAGTGTTATGCGCCTGGCGAAAGGCATCTCCATTGCAGCGTTTATTGGTTTGATCTTTGGAGTCGCTGCGGGATCAATCCCCATCATCGCCGCACCATTAAAACCCCTCATTACAGCCATTTCATTGATACCTCCACTGGCTATATTGCCGGTATTATTCATCGTATTTGGCTTAGGCGAACTCTCAAAGGTGATGCTGATTGTTATTGGCGTGTGCCCATTCCTGATTCGGGACATTTTGCAGCGCACGCAGGAATTGCCGCGCGAGCAACTTGTGAAAGCACAAACTCTGGGTGGCAACACCTGGCAAATCATCCTTAGAGTGATTCTTCCTCAGATACTCCCACGTCTGATTGATGCCGTGCGGCTTAGCCTGGGAGCGGCGTGGCTGTTTTTGATTGCAGCAGAGGCCATTGCTTCTACCGACGGTCTTGGCTATCGCATCTTCCTGGTTCGACGCTACATGTCAATGGACGTCATATTGCCCTATGTCGCGTGGATTACTTTACTAGCGTTCACAACAGATTGGAGCCTGCTGAGACTCAGTAGAGCAGTGTTCCCCTGGTACCACGCAGACAGATAAGGAAGCAACGTGAGCGCATTCATAGAGTTGAATAGAATTTCCAAGCACTACGGCGACAACGTCGTATTGGAAAATCTCTCTGCCACGGTGCCTGAGGGTGAGTTTGTCACGCTCGTTGGCGCTTCTGGATGCGGAAAGAGCACCTTCCTCAAATTGATGCTGGGAACAGAAAGTGTCTCAGCAGGTGAGCTATTGATGGCAGGTCTACCCATAGCGCAAGAGCCCAGCCCCGAACGCGGCATCGTTTTTCAAAAGTACTCAGTTTTCCCGCATCTGAATGTCCGCGAAAATGTTGCCCTTGGATTAGAGTTCGAGCGCAGCGCCTGGTTAGGACGTCTGTTCGGGTCAGCGCGAAAAGAAGCGCTGGAACAAGCTGATGATTGGCTTGAAGCAGTTGGGCTAGATCAAGCTCTCAATCATTATCCACATGAACTATCCGGGGGTATGCAACAACGCCTGGCGTTGGCCCAGGCCTTGATAAAGAAACCTAAAGTGCTACTACTGGATGAACCTTTTGGCGCGTTGGATCCAGGCATTCGCAAGGACATGCATGAACTTGTTTTGGGGCTTTGGAAGAAATATCAGCTAACCGTGTTTATGGTAACCCATGATCTGCGGGAAGGCTTTCATCTCGGAAGTCGACTCTGGGTTTTCGACAAGGTAAGGCATGACCCTCATGCCGCCAACAGGTTTGGAAGCACCATTACTTTTGATCTACCGCTTCGCTCTCAAGATGGAGCCATCGATACTGAAGATTTGACCGCCATTAACAATCAAATTGCCGCCTCCGCGGTAATGTAGATCTTATTTGGAATGACATCAAAAATGAGCAATCAGGAACTGTTTCCCCAAGACTACACAACTATCCTTGCCCCCGGCGCGCATTGGTCACTTACCGTGCGCAGAGGGATGCAGATAAAACTCACCGACCTCGAAGGTGGCGCCAATATTGGAATGCTTTTCTATAATCCGAACTCGTTAAGTGAGAAGTACAATGCTCCTGACTCCTTAAAGTGCCAACACACTTTTAAGCTTACACGCGGGCACTGCCTGTACTCCGACATGGGTCGAGTTTTTGCGTCGATCACAGAAGATTCGTTCGGATGGCACGACACCATGTGCGGCAATTCCCACGCAGGCCACATTGAAAGCCGCTGGGGCAAGCGAGACTACCAAACACAGCGCAATGAGTGGTTACAGAACGGATTCGACGCGTTTCTGGTTGAGCTCACCAAATACCGTCTAAAGAAACAAGACCTGGCTGCGAATCTGAATATTTTTTCGGAAGTATCTTCAGATGAAGATGGCCTGCTCAGACTATCCAGACAAAGCCAAGCACAAGATACAATTACACTACGTTTCGAAATGGATACCTTGGTGCTAATGCACACCTGCCCGCACCCATTGAACACAGCCCTGGAATATCCTCGCAAACCAATTCAAGTACATTTAGAGAAAGCCAAACCAGTGCTGGCAGATGACTATTGCATGAATCTTTGTAATGAGAATCGCCGTGGCTTTCAAAACAATGCTTTGTATCATCTGGGGCTGTGAGAAAACTATGATTAAAGAAAGTTCCTTAGTTCTAAGCGACGCCAGATCCCGCGATAAAGTTAATGCTGGCGACTACTACATCCAGACGATTGCAGCTGGCGAGACGATTCGCATCATAGATTTGGAAGGCAACCAGGCAGCGGATACTCTTTTCTATAATGCGAAAGACCCTGGCGAACGCTACAGCGCCAGCGATACGATCCGAGAACAAGCCGCGCTCTACCTTTCAACCGGATCTGTGTTGAAAACAAATCTGAATCGAGACCTACTTAAGATAGTCGCCGATACCTGTGGTCGGCACGATACCGTCGGCGGTGCCTGCTCAACGGAATCGAACACAGTACGCTACGACCTGGAAAAGCGCTGCATGCATTCCTGCCGAGACAGTTGGATGCTAGCCATTGCAGAACATGAAGAATTCGGCTTAGTGAAAGAAGACATTGGGCACAACATCAACTTTTTCATGAACGTTCCTGTCACGGCAGATGGGCAGCTGCAATTCGCCGACGGCGTCTCAGCGCCGGGAAAATACGTCGAGCTCAAGGCCAAGATGGATACGATAGTGCTGATCTCCAACTGCCCTCAGCTAAACAACCCTTGCAACGCCTACAACCCTACTCCGATCGAAGTAGCTATATGGGCAGGTGTATAGATCGAAAAGAGTGCACCAGAATAATGCTAACCCGCAGGACGACCTGACGGCGTTTTCAATAATCTTGGGACGACCCGCGTCAGACAGAGAAACACTATGTTCAAACGTGTACTAATCGCTAACCGTGGCGCGATTGCCACTCGTATTATTCGAACCCTTAAAAAGCTAGACATCGAGTCGGTCGTTGTTTATCACGAGAAAGATCAAGATAGCTTGCACGTTCAGCGCGCCGATATTGCGGTGTGTCTAGGGGCTGGCACAGTCGCAGAAACTTATTTGAATCAGGAGAAACTCCTGCAAATCGCCAGCGCGGAGAAAGTCGATGCCATTCATCCCGGCTATGGATTCCTCAGCGAGAACCCCACGTTTGTAGAAAAATGTGAATCCCATGGCTTGAAATTCATTGGCCCAACACCCCAGCAGATGAATGTCTTCGCCTTAAAACATCTAGCGAGAGAGGCCGCCGAACAGGCGAAGGTGCCCCTGTTACCAGGCTCTGGTGTATTGGAAGATGTTAAATCCGCTATCGCCTGGGCAGAGAAGATAGGCTATCCGGTCATGCTAAAGAGCAGTGCCGGTGGCGGTGGCATAGGTATGCAGGTGTGTTGGGAAGTCGATTCCCTGGTCGATGCCTGGGATTCCGTGAAGCGACTCAGTGCCAACTACTTTTCCGATGACAGAGTTTTCCTCGAGAAATTTATCGACAATGCACGCCATATCGAGGTGCAAATATTTGCTGATGGCAAGGGTGACGCTGTTGCGCTCGGTGAACGGGACTGCTCGGCTCAACGTAGAAATCAGAAAGTCATAGAAGAATGTCCGGCACCTAATTTGAATGAGGCAGTGCGTGAGAACATGCACCGTACTGCCGAAAAATTAATGGCATCGGTACACTATCGCAACGCAGGCACCGTTGAATTCATCTTCGATGTTGATCAACAGTCGTTCTACTTTCTGGAAGTAAACACTCGCTTGCAGGTGGAACACGGCGTCACCGAGGAAGTGTTTAATGTCGATCTAGTTGAGTGGATGCTCAAACTAGGGGCCGGGGAATTACAAAGCCTTGAATCGATTCGCTCAAACCTGAAACCCTCGGGCCATTCAATTCAGATGCGGCTATATGCCGAAGACACTCAACAGGACTTCCAACCTAGCGCTGGCCTATTATCCGAAGTTTATTTCCCGGAAACGAGGGGATTGCGAGTCGATAGCTGGGTGGAAGCTGGCGTCGAGGTTCCGGCGCTATTCGATCCGATGTTGGCAAAGCTGATTGTTTCGAGAGACACTCGTGAGGAAGCGTTGGAGGCCATGTCGCAGATTCTTAATCAGACTCGCATTTATGGGATTGAGACCAATCTAAGCTATGTTGCCTCAGTTTTAGCAACCGACTCTGCGAAGTCCGGTCAGTTACTAACCAAGACGCTTGCGTCCCATTCAAATCGATGCCCCTCATTCCGAATCCTCAATGCCGGAACCCAAACAACGATACAGGATTATCCAGGACGCCAAGGCTATTGGCATATAGGTGTTCCACCATCGGGGCCTATGGACTCGATGTCATTTCGTTTAGCCAATAAGTTATTGAATAATGCTCCGAGCGCGGCCGCTATTGAGATGACATTGAGCGGGCCTACCCTGCAGTTTGAATCCGATACTGTGATCGCCTTAACCGGAGCCGACATGGAGGCTGATCTCGATGGGCACCCAGTCCCTCGATTCCAAACGGTGGCGGTGTCTACTGGTCAAATTCTTAACCTTGGAAAAATTCGTGGGTCCGGCGCGCGTGCCTACCTGGCTTTTTCAGGAGGGATTCAATGCCCGGCTTACCTAGGATCGAAATCAACCTTCACCCTTGGCCAGTTTGGTGGGCACGTAGGACGCGCCCTGAGGACAGGCGACGTGCTTCACATAGCCGAGCCTGCAAAATTTGAGGCGAGAACCATGGCCATCCCGGAAATTCCGGAAGTCATGGAGTTACGGGTTATATATGGCCCTCATGGTGCTCCGGACTTCTTCACTGATGACGACATTGGGGAGTTCTTTTCCAGTCAATGGCAAGTGCACTACAACTCAAGCCGCACAGGTGTCCGACTTATTGGACCAAAACCAACCTGGGCGAGGCCCTCTGGCGGCGAAGCGGGTATGCACCCGTCTAATATCCATGATAATGCCTATGCTTTCGGCGCAGTCGATTTTACGGGCGACATGCCTGTGATACTCGGCCCTGACGGCCCTTCCCTAGGCGGCTTCGTGTGTCCCGCCACAATCATAACTGCAGACTTATGGAAGTTGGGCCAACTTGCAGCCGGCCATACGGTTCGATTCATTCCTGTCAGCTATGAGGCAGCGGTAGAAGCAGAGGCAAGCCAAATTGCATCTATTGACAGACTTGAGTTGCCTGAAATGGGCGAGCTTCCAACTCACAGAAAATTGATACAGCCCGTTGTTAAACGCTTGCGCTGGGAAGGCGACGATCTAATTTGTCGATTGGCCGGAGATCATTTTTTGCTGATCGAACTCGGGCCATTGGTGTTGGATATCCCGCGCCGATTCAAAGTGCATGCACTGATGCTTGAACTCGAACGCCAAGACGTAAGAGGAGTGAGAGAACTCACTCCGGGCATTCGCTCTCTCCAGATTCACTATGACAGCCAGATAATCCCAGTGACTGACTTAATCGAAGTAATCGAGAATACGGTGCGGTCACTAACTACAGATGATCTGGCTGTACCCGGCCGCATAGTGTATTTGCCTCTGAGCTGGGATGACGAGGCCTGCAAGTTGGCGATCAAGAAATACATGCAATCCGTGCGCCCTGATGCTCCATGGTGTCCTAGTAATTTGGAATTCATACGTCGCATGAATGGATTGGATTCAATCGAGGGTGTGAAAAAGATCGTTTTCGATGCCTCCTATCTGGTCATGGGACTGGGGGATGTCTATTTAGGCGCGCCTGTTGCGACGCCGATAGACCCGAGGCATCGACTGATTACTACCAAGTACAACCCTGCCAGAACATGGACGGCTGAGAATTCTGTTGGAATTGGTGGAGCCTATATGTGTGTCTATGGTATGGAAGGACCAGGAGGCTACCAGTTCGTCGGACGAACTTCTCAGGTATGGAACCGCTATAAGCAAACCGCAGAATTTTCCAAGCCGTGGTTACTGCGTTTCTTCGATCAGATTCGCTTCTATGAAGTAAGCGCTGATGAGCTGACTGAATTTCGGCGAGACTTTCCAAAGGGCCAGGCTTCACTCCGCATCGAGGAAACCGAGTTTTCTCTGTCTGAGTATCAGAGCTGGTTAAGCGATATTGATGAGAGCACAAGTGAGTTTAAAGCGGTGCGGGAACAGGCCTTTGAGGAGGAATTACAGCGTTGGCGCGACGAGGGACAGTTTACTTTTGATGCGCAGGAATCTAGTCAGAACGCAGAAGAGACAAACGAAATTCCAGAAGACAACGTGCCAATAGACAGCTCCATATCAGGCAATGTTTGGAAGATAGAAGTGCAAGAAGGTGACGCTATCAGCAAAGGTCAAACGTTGTTGATTTTGGAATCCATGAAGATGGAAATCAGTATTCAGGCTCAAGAGTCGGGCAAGATAGGAAAAATATGGGTTCGCACAGGGCAGGATGTTCAGGCTGGCCAATGCCTGATTTGGCTTGAACAGGAGACTAGTACCATAGATGAGTGATTTGAATAATCTAAGCATCAGGGCCGTGCACGAAGCCTATGCCAATGGCACTGAAACACCGGAGTCTTTACTTACTCGACTGCGCTCGCAAGCGATGGCTCAGAGTGATTTCAACGCCTGGATCTACTTGCTGAGTGAAGAAGAGTTACAAGTCTATTTCGACGCATTGAAGCTCAAACCCATTGAATCGACTCCTCTGAGAGGAATTCCGTTTGCGATCAAGGACAATATAGATTTAAAAAATGTTCCGACCAGCGCCGCTTGCGAATCGTTTACTTACCTTCCCGAGAATTCGGCGACGGTAGTTGCACTATTGATTGAAGCTGGTGCAATACCGCTCGGTAAAACTAACCTCGATCAGTTTGCCACGGGGCTCGTTGGAACACGCTCTCCTTTTGGAGAAGGCAAGAATGTTTTCAACACAGACTACATCAGTGGTGGCAGTAGCGCTGGCTCCGCTATTGCTACAGCTTTAGGACAGGTTTCATTTGCCCTCGGCACCGATACTGCAGGATCCGGTCGCGTACCGGCTGCATTTAACAACTTGATTGGGCATAAACCGACAAAGGGACTGTTAAGCACAGTCGGGGTGGTGCCAGCCTGCAAGTCTCTCGATTGTGTGTCAATTTTTGCGTTAACCGCCGAAGACGTAGTGCGCGTTTTCAGTGTTGCCGTCCATGAGGACGACGATGATCCCTACTCACGCAAGAATGCTGCGTTTAATACACAGCCCTACTGGCGAGATGAGGAACCGACCGCTTTTAGTTTCGGGATACCCGATCAACTTGATTTTGACGAAGACCCCGAGTCAGAGGCGCTCTTTAATCATGCCTGCAGACAACTTGAAGAACTAGGCGGCCAATGCCTTGTGATCGATTTTGAACCCTTCTTGGAAACAGCGCGCCTTTTGTACGAGGGGCCATGGGTAGCAGAACGTGCGTGGGCAACAAAGGCCGTAAACCGAAACGAGATGTTGCCTGTTATTCAGGAAATTTTGTCGACAACGCAAAATTTTGATGTGACTGATACCTTTGCAGCTCAATATAAACTGCAAGCACTGAAGCGAATCTGCGATCGTGAAATGGACAAAGTAGACTTTGTGCTAACGCCAACAACTCCCACTTGCTATCTTCGCTCTGACCTAGAGAAAGAGCCAATCGCATTGAATTCAAAATTGGGAACCTATACAAATTTTATGAATCTGCTCGACTACGCCGCGACTGCCATCCCGGTTGGTCGATTGAGCACGAAGGTCAGCTGGGGCGTGACGCTTTTTAGTCGCGCCTTTACAGATATACATTTACTCAGCTATGCAGGCGCATTGCAGCGGCGTCTGAATCTTCCTCTAGGCGCGACTTCCTTCCTGCTATCTCAGCAGACAAAGTCCGGGCGAGTCGCTCCGAAAGACACAGTCGATGTTGTCGTATGTGGTGCTCATCTATCGGGACAGCCACTCAATTGGCAATTACAAGATCGAGGCGCCCAACTCAAAATGAAAACTCATACCAAGCCAGCTTATGCTTTATTTGCGCTTCCAGATGGAAAGCGTCCCGCGCTTGTACCAAAAGAAGAAGGGACTGCCATTGAAGTAGAAGTTTGGCAAATGCCCATGGCAGAGTTTGGCAGTTTTGTCGCCGGCATTCCTTCACCGCTTGGCATAGGCAAGGTGGCGCTGGAGTCAGGAATTAGTCTTCCCGGATTTATTTGTGAAGAAGGTGGTATTGCTAATGCCGAAGACGTTTCACACTTTGGCGGTTGGCGGGCTTATCTGTTAGATAAACAGGGCTGAAGAGGACTTGCCTCAGCACTGTGAGGCAATCTTTTGCCCGCCAGCTAGCGACGTCGCCAGGCAGTTGTTTTCGCCTCTTCTGCACAATTTTAGAGCCCCAAATGTTACATAAGAGGGCTTTATTTTGACTTCTCCGCTTTAAGCGCTGCTGCCTCGCGCCCGGCACCTCGAATAACAATCTTCACCCACTCTTCATCAATAACTCTAAGCTCTTGAAATATTAGACAAATATCCAGTGTCAGTTTTCGTCGAATAAAGTCTTGTTACAGCAATCTCATTTCGCACAAAAAATGGCGAAGATTTTGCAAGTAAATCCACATTAGCATTACCATAAACAAGGCATATTGGAGCGGCTTGCATGAGCGAACTGGCACATGGAATAGATGAAGACCTAAAGGCAGTGACATCCATCACTGCCCAGCGATCGACCCTGAACGACATCGTTTGGGCGAGCGTGCAACCCATTCTCGTTCTAGGGTCAATGATCCTGGTTGCGAACATGGTCGCCCGAGAGTGGATTTATCATGAACTATTTGCCGCGATCATGATTGTGCTGCCAATTCCTTTGTGCATATTCGCAGAGCGCATATGGACTAAGCGCAAGGACTGGTTGTTGGAACCGAAAGAGATGGCCGAAGATGCATTTTGGCTGGCGTTCGCCGGCTTTCTTTGGGTCCCGCTGTACAGTAATTTGTATGAAACACCCATATCGGGCGGATTCAAAGCGGTACGCGATTTGGCTCCGTTGCAAATTTCACTAGACCCTTCTTCCGCGATCGGAATCATAGGCAGTGCACTTGCAGTCCTACTGACTTCGAGCTT
Source organism: uncultured Gammaproteobacteria bacterium (assembly GCA_963976555.1). Classification (GTDB taxonomy): domain Bacteria; phylum Pseudomonadota; class Gammaproteobacteria; order Pseudomonadales; family Pseudohongiellaceae; genus UBA9145. The sequence continues at coordinate 8,656 of CAXBLN010000009.1, read as the reverse complement.
TGTTTACTATTGGCTCCATCGCGTTCAGCACGAATCACTGTTTTGGTGGCGAATCCATGCAACTCACCATCACATCACTAAGATGGGTTGTATGCGCGGCGATCGTACTCACCCCTTAGAGTGGACGACACTTATGCTTGGAACGCCAGTAGCATTAGCACTTCTCGGTGCCAGCGATGGCGTCATGGCTGTGGCTGGCGCTTTTGGTATGTGGAATGGAACGCTCAATCACTCCAACCTGCCTATAAAGACGATGCCGGTCTACGACTGGGTATTCGCTACGGCGCCTCAACATCACGCTCATCATGCCCTGGACCGCAAGCAAGCGGATTCGAACTATGGCTGCATGATTATTTTATGGGATCGTCTGTTTGGCACCTATTGTTCAGACGCGGAGGTGGGTCAGATTGGCGCTGGCAAAGCGGTGCCTCTCTCAATCAAGGAACAGCTAGCCCTCGCATTCTACTCAAACAAGAAATTGAAGGACTTGTAATACGGGATTTATAGCTCATCCCAGGCGGTCCAATCGATGGCTCGCCCGGGGTAGGCTACCTCCGCAAATGGCCAGCTCTGTTCTACCCACTGTAAGGTCCACTCATAAAGCGATTCATCAAAGCCTGCATCAAAATCTGCCTGGGTGACCCAAAGTGAAACCTCGGCATCGTATCCAGGTTTGCTGCTGGGCCTAACGTAGACACAGCCCATTTCACGCTCACCATCTTTCGTAAGCACCGCATAGGCGAATGATTCACGCCTTTCAAAACGACCCTGTTCATTTGACATGTCCTGCATGGCCTCTGCATCAGTTATTTTATCGTGAGGCCAATTTACGCTGCGAGTAAATGTCTGCTGCAAATGCTCTATCGATGACATATAAGCGGCGTAGTCGAGATCCACCAATTCTGGACCAAGTGGCATCAGCTTAAAGCTATCAGTTTCCACCAGGACTGGTGGATCGAAGTCCGCTGGAATAAACGCCGAATCAGCTTCAGCTTTTTTGGCTACCATGAACTGCCTGTAGCCGTCTGTCATGGCCCTGGCGCAATCGCCGGGCGTGTCACGAACGCCGTCTGTGCGCTTGCAGGGCCCTTCTATGACCTCGGGTAGATTGGCCTCGACCCATTCTCGCGCCTCGTAGTAGATGGGTTGATCGTTGGAGCTGGTTTCAACCCCTTGGATAACAGCCTCTTCGAATGTCACGTGGAAGGTATCTGTAACATTGAACCCAGTCTCTAACGCCACCACCGGATCATCCTGCACGGTGATGGAGCAGCTGATGGTAGTCACAGATTCACTTACACAGGGCGCACGGGACATAACTATATAATTGCCCCCTTCGGCCCAAGCCTGGTAAGAGAGGATTCCCGTCCCTGCGTCGCTGGTCTCACTGAGAAAGGGTCGCAAGCTGCTCGAATCAAACGAATAGAATGCATCGATCATCCCTTCGGCCGTGGCCAGATTTGATGCCAGATCTGCAGCAGTATCCGACTCACCAGAACATGCTGATAAGCCAACCATACATAGCACATAGCTTGCAGTTCGATTTTTGAGGGAATTGTTCATAGGAAGTTCTCCGAGTTTTTACTAGACCGATTGCGGCGCCATCTTGGCTCCATAAATAGTCACGGTCAGAGTAAAACAATAAAAAGGGTTAGAGTAGTCTGGTAAGGTAAGTAGATAGAGATAGTGCTTTATTCGGACACAAAGGCTTGATACCGAATTCTGTTCTTGCTCAATTCGATGAAACAGCCATCGAATTGAGCAATACCAGTTACAAGCCTTAGAAGGCGTAGTTCACACCTAGAAAGTAAGATCGTCCAATAACACTGACAGGGTAGCCTCGTTCGGTAAGGTAGGGGTCTTCATCAGTAAGATTGGTGACACCGCCATACAGTAGGAAATTGTCACTGAAGGAATACCGACCGGTGAGATTGTGTGTGAAGAATTCATCAGTGTATGCGGAAGGTCCGTAAATCTGATCAACAGTTTCAATCTCTACACCACCTTCGTAGTTGAGCGTCTGTTTACTTAGGTAGGACGTGTTCAGTGCAACAGTCAACGCACCTGTCGATACTGACGCATTCAATTGGCCCGCCCATTCAGGCCGACGCATCTCGCCAAGTTCATCATCTATCATCGCTTCTTCGCCTGGTGCTGCGGGCTGAATGAATTCAAGTCGACGCTGTCTGGTTGCAGCAGCACCTAAGTTAAATTGCAGGCCACTAAAATCAAATACGTAGCCAACCGAATAGTCGATACCAGTAGCTTGAGCCGCACCAAAATTAAGCAGCGTCTGGCGGAGGAAGGTAAAACCGCCGGACTGCGCTGATGTAGACTCAGGATTACGAGACAATAGGTCGCAGAATGGATTGTTTATTGATGCTGCGTCATAACAGCTATTCACAATATTCTGATCTGAGATTTCTGAAATTGCACCATCAATGGTTATGTCCCAATAATCCATGCTCACCGTCAAGCCTTCTATGTAGGAAGGCTGCCAAACGAAGCCGTAAGTCTCCGTTGCCGCTTCTTCTGGTTGCAGATTTGAGTTACCACCTACTACTCCAGGAAAACCAGCTGATAGCGGATCTACGAAGATGTAGTCCCCGCTAGCATCGAAGATGTTTTCCGCCGGCACGTTGAAGGCCTGGAGCGAAGCTACGCAGTTTGACTGACGCAGTGCCGGATCACCGGAACTGGCGATCTGAGAAACATCACAAGGGTCAGCAGGTCGAAATGCCTGTCCCTGCTCAGGGGAGAACAATTCAAACAGGTTAGGCACACGCACCGCTTCACTGTAGTTCACTCGGAATCGCAGATCTTCGAACGGCGCCCAAACACCACCGACCTTGTAGGTTGTGTTCTCACCAAAAGTGGAATAATCAGCGCGTCGTACTGCGGCGCTCACTGTAAGCTCTTCCATAAGTCCTACGCCGGAAACTAACGGCAGTTCGACTTCTGCGAATACATCCCATACATCGTAATCTGAGGCGCCACTCAGCAGTCGCTGAGATGGCGTGCTGCCAGTGCTCGCAGCATTACTGACATCGCCTACGTAATCGCCTGCAGAAAAAGCGATTCCTTCAGAAGTGACTCCGCTAACCGGCAGAATGCCCTGATCGAAGGAATCGAAAGCTTGAGAGGTCGCTTCTTCGCGCCATTCGCCGCCGACTACAAAGCCGATGGGACCACCAGGAAGCTCAAACCACGCGCTGGAGTCTCCGCTAATGAATCCGCTAAATACGGTCTGTTCGATTTCTTCCTCTATCGTTCGAGTATAGGTAACGAAATCGATCGATTCCTGAGACATGGCACCTTGACCACCCCAGATATTCATTGGCTTACACTGGCTGTCGCCCGGTGTAAAAGTGAAGAACGAAGAATTTACGCCACCTCCGACAAAAGAGAAGATATCAAACGGCGTTGTAGGTGGGTAAGCCATTGCGTCCAGATCCGAACGACACACTGCCTGACCACTTGCTGGATCTGTAACGACGTCGATCGCTGCAAAGAAGCGGTCTGCGATCATTTCTTCTCGATCAATAAGCTTTCGCTCGAACTTACCGTAGTTGGCAGAAACTTCGTAATCGAAATCGAGACTCGGGATTGTACCTCTTAATCCCGCAACGAAACGTGTAGTCGTCCTTTCGTTGGTGGAGATGTTGTTACCCCAGTCGTCTGAGTCACGTGAAATCCGCAGGCCACCTGCACCAACAAACCCCACACCATTATTATTCGCCAAAGGCTGCAGCGCAGCAGGTAAGTAGGGATTGTCTGGAGCGCCAAGCAACAGATCGGTGAAGTTGTGGCCGCCACCACCAAACTCTACTTCCTGATACACATACTTGCTCTCAAAGAACGCCTCAATATCATCGGTCAGTTCGTAGTTACCATTCAGGTTGATGGCATATTTCTCGTCGCCAGGAATCGTATAGGGCCGATTTGGCGCAACGAAACTCTGTGCTGCACCAAATTGATTGAAGTTACCTGTCACCAGACCATCCTGATAAGGCCCAACACCACCGTTTTGATCTATAACCCAACAACCACCGGCGGCACCGAATGAGGAAGCGCCACCCAGGCTGGAATTGTATCCAGTAAAACTGTCCAGACAGTCAGGAGTGCCATTGCCGTCCAGATCTGGCTCGGAACCCAGTGGGGTCTCCAAGCCAAAGTCACCGGCGGCGACGACGCCATAGGGTGATGTAATATTAAACGCTCGACCCGGCAACATGGCTCGAGGGAAGGCACTCGATGCCTGATTAATCAACGCCATCTCACCGGCAGTGAGAGAAGGTGCCATGCCGAATTCAGCAGTATAGTCGGCAATAAAATCATCTGCAGAAGGTATGCGACCGCCTACAGGAAACCGGCCCGTATTATTGAAATCATAAAACTGCGCGAAGTTTGGTGTCGAAGAACCCGAAATATTTCCCGTCTGAAATCGCAAAGCTGGGTTCACATCGTCATCAAACAGGCGATCGTTAGCTGTATGGAAACGATCGCCGGCTCGCATTCCTTCACTTTGATTGTATTGCAGGGCGACGGTGATATTGCCGCGGCTATCATTAAAATTACGGCCGAAAAGAATATCGATATTCGAGGTTTCACCGTCTCTTTCCTCAGAAAGTGCTGTTCGGGCGTCAATCTCAAAACCCTCGTAATCGTCTTTCAATACGAAATTGACAACGCCGGTTACCGCGTCAGCACCATAGACGGCGGACGCACCACCTGTTAGCACTTCGACACGATCGATCAAGGACGCGGGGATTGTCGATACGTCAACGGCACTGGTGCCCTCGATGCCGGCCACGTGTCGGCGACCATTAACCAGTGTTAGTGTTCTCTCGAAGCCCAAACCACGAAGGTCAAGACTGGAACCCCCAACGTTATCTGCGTTGTTTACATTACTTGCTCCATTGTCGATAGAGTTTGAGCCAGACACAGAGGATAACAAAGCGGGATTGTCGTTCAGGATTTCAGCAATATCGGTGGTGCTGGTCTGAGTAAGATCAATGGCACTAATTGTAGAGAGCGGCTGAGATGAAGTCGCATTGCTGTTCTGTCGAATTCGACTACCAGTAACAATAACTTCCTCTATCAGCTCATCCTGTGCAATAGCCGACGGGAGGAAAGTTGACATGCTCGCCGTGCCAGCGCACAGGGCAATACAGAATCGAAGCCCCTTTTTAGGGACAAAATTTGGAATGCGGGTCTTCATTACTGCGCTCCTAAGATAAAATAACCAAAACGTTCACGTGTACTGCTGTGCACCAACTCCTATGTTTCCTGGTAGAAACTAAAAGCTTGCCCGCAACTCTGTGTCCGCAAATAAATCTGTACCAATCCACATCGGCACAACCAGTGTTAGGCGAAATTCCGCGCCGCTCAGTAAGTTCACAGCGCTCCTTCTATAAAAGTGAGCGCTGCAATCTCTACTTGAAAAACACTTAATCCTTTAAGTCTCTTGAGACAAAGCAAGAGCTGTGCCATCAACCTCGAGGCCAATGAATTCGAGCTTGAGAAAAAATAGCACAGTGTTTTTTCTAAACAATTGGCACTAAAACAGTACTCATTATTTTTTGACGCACCAAAAGCGTGAACACTTTTCCTGCCCTGATTCGGAGCACAGCGCTTAGGGAAGGATGGTTCTATCTCAACCGGTGCTTGGCTTCAGGTAATCTCGGCTCAGCGGATTTTCAGATTTGGAGGAAACATAACTTGAGTAGAAACACACTCAGCAGGGCCGGCACGTTAAAAGTTTTGCGAAAAGTTCTTCAGAGATACTCTAGTTGTGATTCTTCGTTTCATGGTTTCACATTGGGACTCGGTAGATTAGTCTGCTGAAAATCTCCGGGTACCAGATCGAGTATCTCGACAAACGTCGCGTGTTCTAGTTCGTTGAACGCCTACGTTGACGAAAATAGTTTTGTTTGGCCAATAAATTACTTAGTCGATCTAGCCTGCCCCTCTACCGCTCACTATAGTAACGGGGCCTGTCCCCCTGCTATTCTCACTACCATACACACACCGACCGAAGCGCTTTGAGCATCCGACAATGAAATTTACGGCATTCGATCTTGAGCACAGCCAATCTATCTGGGAACAGAAAGTTCAGTTCAATCTCACAGAAAGCGGTGTACACCCTATTTCTCTGGAGGAGCTTATTGGTAAAGACACCAAGCTACTCGATAACTTGTTGCAGCTCGAAATTAACTACCCTCATGTCAATGGCATCCCACCACTGCGCGAGAATATCGCCGCGCTTTACGAGGGTGCGGGCACGGAGAATGTGCTGGTAACTGTCGGTGCCGCGGAGGCGAATCATATAATCATGCAAACGCTATTGGAGGATGGAGACGAGCTCGCCACCCTCACACCAACCTACAAGCAGGTCTGGGGAATTGCTGCCAATAGTAATCATCCAGTGAGAAGCTTTCGTTTAGACCCTGATCGAGCCTGGGCGTTAGATATCGAAGACTTGCATCGGCAGGTCAATGAGAGAACCAAGGTCATCGCTTTGGTAAACCCCAATAACCCTACTGGCCATATCCTCACCGAGCAGGAGATGAATGAGATTGTTGCCGCCGCTGATAGAGTCGGCGCGTGGATCCTGGCAGACGAAGTCTATCGCGGTGCGGAGCGCACACAGGAGGAGGAGACGCCTTCTTTCTTCAGCAGATATGACAAAGTACTGGCGGTAGGCAGTATGAGTAAGGCCTATGGCTTGCCCGGCTTACGTGTTGGTTGGGTGGTGGGGCCTGCCAACACTATCGAAGATCTCTGGCGAAGACATGAGTACACAGCTATCACCGCCGGCATGATTAGCAATCATCTGGCGGCGCACGCTCTTTCCGAGTCGGTGAGGCCGCGCCTGCGAAAACGCGCTCGGGACTATATCAGGGCTGGTTATCCCGTTTTGAAGGAATGGATGGACTCTCAAGATGGGCTGTTCTCTCACACGCCGCCACAAGCCTCAGCTGTTACGTTTATAAGATACGAGCTAGATGTGAACTCCACGACCCTGATGGAAAAACTCTGTCGTGAGGCCAGCGTGTTCGTCGGTTCCGGCGATTCCTTTGGCATGGATAAGCATATCCGCATTGCCTTCGGTCAGGAGAAGTCGGTACTGGATGAGGCATTCAGTCGAATCTCGCGAACTTTGGACAGCCTGCGTTGAGCAGAATAATTACTCTGGATGAGATCAAAGAGATTCTGCCAGAGCTTGATCTTATTCCGATGATCGAACAGGGCTTCGTCGCCTATAGTGAACAACGCTGTGTAGTGCCTCCCGTGGGAGAGTTGACCTTCGAACACCCGCCGGCAGATGTTCATATAAAGTACGGCTACATTAAGGACGACGATTTTTACATCGTGAAGATTGCTTCGGGGTTCTACGACAATCCCAAGCGAGGCCTACCCTCTAGCAATGGCTTGATGTTGCTGTTCAGTGCGCTATCGGGAGAGCTGATAGCGACTCTATTGGATGAAGGCCATCTCACGGACGTAAGGACGGGTATCGCTGGCGCTATCGCCGCGAAACATTTGGCACCCAAAGTTGTAGAAAGCATAGGCCTGGTTGGCACAGGCACTCAGGCCAGAATGCAGCTGCGCTACCTGGCTCCGCTCATCGATTGCCGAAGGCTACAAGTAATGGGTAGGACAAGTGGCTCTGTAGATTCATTTCGGGAATATGCACAGATGCTGGATTTTGATGTAGCAGTAGCGAGCAGCGGCGACGAAATCCTGAGCACGAGCAATCTAGTCGTTACTACTACACCCAGCACGAAGCCTCTGTTGAACTTAGAACACTACAAGGGCAATGGCGTGCATATCACCGCCGTTGGCTCCGATACTGCGCAAAAACAGGAACTAACAGAACGCTCCCTGCTGCGAGCGGACCTGTTGGTAGCGGACAGTTGCTCACAATGCCTAGGCCGTGGAGAAATACATCATGCCATCGAGGCTGGATTGATAGCTCCAAAGAACCTTCTTGAGCTAGGCCACATAGTCAACGGCGATTCTGCAGGGCGACAGAACGATGGACAGATAAGTATCTGCGATCTGACCGGGGTTGCGGTTCAAGACATACAGATCGCAAAGGCAGTGTATGCAGCTACTCTAGCTTAGCTGCGAAACGAGGCAGTACTCTGCTTATTCAATTAGAAATTCAAAGCACATTAAGTTTTAGAGAGAATTAAACGTACTTGATTCGAATGTCAAAGCACACTTGTATTGAGTCGTTGTTCGTTCCCGATTCAGTCACTGCAACAACTGAAACTCCCACGCAGCAGCTCGATTGACTTACTCGTCCCGCAGCAGTTCTAAATCTTGGACAAAAAAAATCCCCGAATCAAATATTGAATCAGGGATTGTACTTCCGAGGACTTTTACAAGAAAACTAGGCTGCTGCTGCAGCTCTATCTAGTCGAATTCGAGGAGAAGCTGTTCGCGAAGCTCCCTTGCTAAACAGGCCCAAGATTAGCAGCGCGCTAGCCAACAATAGAAGGGAATCTGTTTCTGGCACACTCGTTGTAATCTGACCCGCAGTGTCATACCAACCCTGCTTTGCGAAAGTGTATGAAGTCATCTCTCCGCCGGCATTGTAGCCAAAAGTGCTGCTTGATGACGGGTGGAACCAAATTCCAATTTTTTC
>CAXBLN010000008.1:0-43560 GCA_963976555.1 uncultured Gammaproteobacteria bacterium | reverse complement strand
CCGGCAAGCTCGAGTAACCTTTAACGAAACTCGAATAAATTCTGTCAGGCTCGCCTACGACCTCCACCTTGTGAAAACGTTTCATTATCTCTTCCCAGACGATGGTGAGTTGCATCTCGGCTAGTCTATTGCCCATGCAGCGGTGTAGACCGAAGCCGAAGGACAGATGCTGACGCGCATTCTCCCGGTCTATGAGAAATTCGTTGGCGCGCTCTATCACTTCTTCGTCGCGATTGCCCGAGGCATACCACATGACGACCTTATCTCCCGCCTTTATCTGCTTGCCGCCAAGCTCGGTGTCGGCTAGCGCTGTGCGCCGCATATGTGCCAGCGGCGTCTGCCAACGAATTATCTCGGATACCATATTAGGAATGAGGCCATGATCGCTGCGCAGCTTGTCATACTCCGCCGGATTCTCATTCAGTGCCAGCACGCCGCCAGTGATCGAATTTCGTGTCGTGTCGTTACCACCTACGATCAGTAGGATAACGTTCCCCAGATACTCCTCCTGCGGCATATTGCGAGTTGCCTCACCGTGAGCGAGCATTGATATCAGGTCGTTACCCGACTCCACATTCACACGCTCGTTCCACAGACGGGTGAAGTAGGCGAGACACTCCTGAATAGCCTGCCAGCGCTGCGTCTGATTTTCGATGATGCCCCCGCCCGGGATGGCAGTCGCTGCATCGGACCAGTAGGTTAGCTTCGCTCGATCCTCGAACGGAAAATCGAACAGCGTAGCGAGCATCTGCGTGGTTAACTCGATAGAGACGCGCTCTACCCAGTCGAATTCTTCTCCTATCGGCAAGCCATCGAGAATTGTGCAGACACGCTGACGAATAAGACCTTGCAGATTCTTCAGGTTCGCAGGTGCAACGACACCCTGAACGACACGGCGCTGCTCATCGTGTTTCGGCGGGTCCATGGAAATAAAGGCGGGAAGTGTAAACTCTTCGAAGGTATCGACGATGCCAATGGTTGGCTCGGAGGAATAGATATGAGGCGATGTATCCACCTCCATAATATCTTTGTACTTCATGACAGACCAATAAGGACCGACCGCCGATTCTGCACAGTAATGAACCGGATCTTCCTTACGCAGCCGCTCCATGAAAGGCAGAAACTGGTTCGCCTGCCAGATTCCTGGGTGGGACAGGTCTATCTCGCTGATGGGCATGGCATAGGCATCCTTATCAACCATGCTCCACTTGCTTTGTTTGGGCGGAAGTTCGCCTTTTACTTCGCTCATACTGCCGTCCCCCCATAGGACATTACATCAGCGCTTTCTATGTAACGTGGTCTGGCTAGAATTGAAATTCCGGGGTAGTCACTATCAAGCCGTCCAGTTCTTCTGTTACTACAATCTGACAGGACAGTCGCGAGTTGTCTTTGCGATCTGTACTAAGGCTGAGCATCGCCTCCTCGGTAGGGGCGCGCTCGCCTGTCTTCGCCAACCATTCTTCATTGACATAAACATGACAGGTTGCACAGGAACAGGAACCACCACAGTCGGCATCGATGCCCGGCACGCCGTTAGAGACGGCCGCCTGCATTACTGAATTACCAGGAGAGACCGTTACGGGATGCTCAGCGCCGTCATGATCAATGAATAATATGTTTACCATAAAACTAAAAACCTTTGCTCTGGAAAAAGTCGAAGCCGCAACAATAGCAAGGAATCCCTATCAGCAAAAGTTTGATTTCGCGTTTGTAGGAATCGACTGACATTTGCTCAGCTCGTGTACGTTAACTAGCCGGTTTCGAATATCTACATACTACAAAGTTTAAGAACTGCCGATGTGCGGGACAAACTATGGCAAGTTTTGTAGACTCAAGCACTTGGAATATTGCCGATTGTAGCCCTGTGGAGTATGAATTCTTTCCAGCACGGCATAGATCATCAACCAAAAAGCGAAGCGCAGATGAACAGTTCCACCCGTGCCTACATGCCACTCGTTATCTGCGGCTGCCTACTACTAATGCTCTCGTTCGGCTATCGCGCCGGCTTTGGCCTGTTCATGCAGCCCATGTCGGAGGCGCGGGGCTGGGGTCGCGATGTGCTTGCCATGGCGCTCGCTATCCAAAATCTCGCCTGGGGAGTGTGCGCAGTTATCGCCGGCGGTCTATCCGATCGCTATGGCAATCTGAAGGTGATACTGGGTGGCGTCGCCCTCTACGCGATAGGCATGTGGGGCATGGCCTACTCGACAACACCTCTCGCCATCAACTCCACCGCCGGCCTCCTCGTAGGTGCCGGTGTCTCGGGCACCTCATTCGGCATAGTGCTACCCAGCCTCGTCAAGGCGGTTCCCGAGAACAGGCGCGCCTGGGTTCTCGGTGTCGGCACCGCGGCCGGCAGCTTCGGTCAGTTCCTGGTGGTGCCTGTGATACAAGGGGTGGTCGAATCCGTCGGCTGGTTTCAGACGCTGCAGTTCCTCAGCATGTCCGCGTTCATGATGGCGCTGCTGGCAATTCCTCTGGCTCAGGCTAGCACCGCTTCTCTAGATAAAGCGTCCGGTACTGCACCGGTCAGCCTGATTGCTGTTGCCAGAAGCGCATTGAAGGTTCGCGCCTACCTGCTTCTACTATTGGGCTTCTTCGTGTGTGGGTTCCACGTCGCCTTCATTACGGTGCATATGCCCGGCTACGTGGTCGACCTGGGCTTCTCTCCCCAGGTCGGGGCCTGGAGCATCAGCCTCATCGGTCTTTGCAATGTCATCGGCGCCTACTACTCCGGTATGCTCAGCGGCAGAATGCCCATGCGCAAGATACTCACCTTCATCTATCTAGGCCGAGTGGTCGCCATCACCGGATTCCTGTTAATCCCGACCTCGCTGGCGAGCATACTCATCTTCAGCGCCACCATGGGCTTTCTCTGGCTCGCGACCGTGCCTCCAACCTCCGGACTCGTCGCCCTGTTCTTCGGCACGCGCTACATGACCTTCCTCTACGGCATCGTTTTCTTCAGCCACCAGCTCGGCAGTGCCAGTGGTGTTTGGCTGGGGGGCTATCTCTACGAGAGATACGGTAACTACGACGGCATCTGGATTGCAGGCATCGCTCTCGGCATGCTAGCTGCCGTGCTGCATTGGCCGATTCAGGAGAGAGATCACCGTGCGAGCCTTCCCGTTGCCGCGCATTAACCGTGAATTTCAAGCATCGTGCATCCAAAGCAAAGACTACGAGCATCATAGAATTAAGAAAGAAATCTACGCTGTAGACTTGGCTCTAGCTAATTAGGGAGAGACGTATGAAATTTTTTGGATTATTCGCTTCAGTTTTCCTGCTACCAATGTGGAGTTTTGCAGATGACTGCAACTATTCAAAAGTCTATGACTTCGCGGTGGACAGCGGAACCCTCGAAAGACTGTTGCTGGATGTAGGTGCGGGAAGCTTAGTTGTCACTGGAGATGTAAGCAGCGATGAAATTAGAGTAGTGGCCACGGCCTGCGCCAATTCAAACAACCGTCTGGATAGCTTGGAGCTCAACCATCGCGTAGCCGGCTCCGAGTTAATAGTCGACACGAGAAAAAATCGGAATCGCAGTTTCTTCTGGTGGCTGAATTTTGGGAATTCCTATGCCTATATCGACATCGAGGTAAGGATGCCCAGCGACCTGCAACTGGAAGTAGAAGACGGCAGTGGCGGCGTCGATATCTCCGGCGTCTCCACACTAAGGCTGCAAGACGGTTCTGGCGCTATTCGGATCGAGAATATCGCAGGTGATGTAGCCGTCGATGACGGCTCCGGCTCGATAGCGATCACTAGCGTCACTGGCAGGGTATCCATCCGTGATGGCTCCGGCCCCATCAGCATCCGCGATAGCTATGATGTCGTAATCGACGACGATGGCTCGGGGGATATTCAGATAGAAAATATACAAAGCAATGTGACCGTCCTCGACGACGGCTCTGGGAGTATTCGTATCCTCGATGTAGGTGGCAATGTCGAAATCTTCGACGCGGGGTCGGGCTCAGTCAATGTTCGGGGCGTAGCTGGGACCTACAACAATCATGATGATTAATGCTCACTAGGTCTTTAGTCTTGTGCGACTATCAGCTTGCACCGTTTCCAGCGGGAAGCTGCTGATTTCTCTTGAAGTTTTGCCTGCGGAGGGTTAGTTTAAATTCGTTATATCCGTAACCAGTATTTATTCCTCTAGTAGGGATGGAGAACACGATGATTAAACGAATTTTTGCCACAATTTGCCTTGCCCCAGGCGCCCTCCTGCTTGCCCCTGCCCTAATGGCGCAAGATGCCAACAACCCGCGCACAGAGTATGGCCAGCCCGATCTTCAGGGCACCTATACCTTCAGAACACTTACCCCTTTGAACCGTCCGCCCGAGCTAGCCGACAAAGCGACGCTCACAGAGGAAGAGGTGGCCGAATGGGAACAGTTCGAGCTGAGGCGTCAGAACCGCGACCTGATTATCGACTCAGTCGGCGGTGCCGGCTATCCACCGGGAGTGATCTCCTATAATAATTTCTGGTATGAGCGCGGCACCAACGCTCTGGGCGACTACCGAACCTCGCTTATATATGACCCACCCAATGGCCGTCGTCCGGAACTGAACGAGATTGGAAAGCAGCGCCGCGAGGCTCGCAATCAGATGCTATTCGAAAGTGCTGGCCCCGAAGGACGCACTACTGTCGACCGATGCCTGGTAGGTTTCGTGGCTGGCCCACCAATCATTCCCGGCGGCTACAACAACAATATGCAGATCGTGCAGACCAAAGATCAGATCATGATTCTGAACGAGATGGTCCATGCGGCCCGCATCATTCCTCTGGCCGACGAACGCGAATTGAAGCAATTGCAATGGGAAGGTAATTCAGTCGCTCACTGGGAAGGTGAGACCTTAGTTATTCAGACAAAAGACTTCTATCATGACTATAACGAAGAAGGCATTTCTGAAGACGCCGTAGTAACCGAACGCATTACCCGCATTAACGAGGATATGCTGGAGTATGATTTCACTGTCGAAGATCCACAGTCCTGGGATATCCCCTGGTCTGCCAAGTTTCCACTGCAGGTGTCTGCAGACCCAGTCTATGAATACGCCTGCCACGAGGGCAACCATGGCCTGGTGGGAATTCTCGCCGGATGGAGACGTTACGAGTCCATGGGCATGAATGGCGACGGGACACCTCTGGGCACGAATGGAACTGTGGCAGCGGATGAATAGAAATGCGGCAGCGGTCGCAATTCAATAAACTGATCGCATAGATGGAATTAGCGGCACAGGCATGGATTTAGAACAGGCGGCATTTATAGCAGAGGTGATCAGTGGCATTGGCGTTATTTTGTCATTGGCCTATCTGACATCCGAGGTACGCAGAAGCACAAGGCAAGCCCAGCAGGACTCGATGGCTTTGCTAACGACCAAGCGAACCGAAATCATGTATCAGGTAACGGAAAATCCCGAATTGGCAATGATAGTTTGGCGCTGTTTGTCCGGAGCCCGCGTTCCCGCTTACCAGTGGGCGCGATATAGTCTCTATCTCTCAACCACCATGGTGACAATTGAGATGGGCTTCAAGAAAATATGGGCCAACGAAGTAGACGCTGTAACCGCTAAAACCTGGAAAGAGGGAGCGGATTTCTGGTTTAAATATCCTGGCATGAGAACGTGGTGGAAAGCTGGCCAAATAGGCTACTCCGATATGTTCTGCGCCTACATTGATGAAAGGCTAAAAGTAGTAGAAGTGGACGGTAGAGATGCTGAACAGATTGTTGCCTCATTACCTGTGACTGACTAGTTTCTCTCTTTCGTAACTTTGAGCTGTAAAAGGGGACGGATTTATTAGTAAATAAATCCGTCCCCTTTTACACAGGATACACCGACGATGGCGATCTGGTGGAGAGGTAAGCGTAAGCACGTCATCGTGCATTCGGATCAAGGCAGCACTTATGCGTCAGGCGCTTATCAGCAGCTGTTGAAAGATAATCGATTGATCTGCAGCATGAGTCGTAAGGGTGAATGTTTGGACAACGCAGTGGCATAGAGTTTCTTTGGCACTCTCAAAAACGAATTAGTCGATCACGAGGACTATACTAGAAAAACTCACGCGAAGCAGAGCCTGTTTGAATACATAGAAGTGTTCTACAATCGGCGAAGAAGGCATTCTTACCTGAGCTATGTAAGCCCGGTAGAATATGAGAGGCGAAATGCCTCTCACTAAAACGATCCGTTTTACTGGGGGAACCTCAGATTTATTTGAGGCATCTCTTTATTAAATTTAATTCCAATATTTAGACGCCTCAAATAAATCTGTCCCCTTTTTACACTCTGTTACTGCACAAGCCAGTTGCCGCATCCGAACCGCAGAGCACAATAGCGAGTTTGTTGGCAAAGACATAGGTCCTTTTCGGAACTGAAGCACTCAGCAGGAGAAGTCTGATAGCAGAAGAAAGAAAAGTTGCGGAAGAGGCAGGAGTCGAACCCACCAAGCCTGTCATTAACAGACTTCACCGGGTTTGAAGTCCGGGCACCCCACCGGGGATGATACTCTTCCACCGCCGAGTTTAGCATAATCAGAATTGGAGTCACCCCGGGTCTGATTCTATGGGGTGTCGTTCAGACTCCAGTCGTAACGCAGGTGGCGAATGCGGATATTGTCCGTGCGCAGTCTCTCGGCGGTCGCCGTGTCCAAGTCTAGTTCGCCGGGATAGTTCGCCAGAAATTCTCCCACCGAATCTATGCCGCCCCAGCCCTTCTCGAAGTCCTCCTTGTACCAGTCGAATATGCTGGAGACATACATGCGGCCGTTGTCGTAGTAGTTGCGGCTGCGATCAGACAGAAACAATCGGGTGCTGTCTTCTAGCTGTGCCTCCAGCCTCTCGCCGATATAGGCTTCGCTTCGCAGCGCCGGGCAGCCAACGGCGGCGCAGTTGACGGCGAAATGGATTCTCGGCTCGTTGTAACGGCCCCAACCGCGAATCATGCCATGCTCGATCTCGTCGAGGGTCACGGGTTCTCCGAACAGACTCGCGAAGTCCTGATTCCAGGCAGATGATAGGAGGAAGCCGATATCTCGGATGGAGTCTATGCCGGGGTATTCGCTCAGGATGACCTCGACGGTCCAGGCGTTGTAGGCGTTGATCAGGAATGCCAGCTGCGAAGGCACAGCCCAGCTATCGAACGTGGAACGTGGCACGGCGGAGACTTTGGCCAGGTACGCCTTCAGGCTTGCGCGATCTGCAGCCATACCCTCGTAGTCAACCTGAGTGGCAGTTCCGCCGCTCAGAACCTTCACATGCTTATCGAGCAGGCGGTTCCACTGGCCGTGATCGAAATCGGCGAATACGCTCGCTGGGAGTATGAAAAGCACGAGTGCTAAACTTTTAAGTAGCTGATTCAATCGAAATCCCCTAACTGACTGTGATGTTCTTCCCATTCTGATCTCAAACTGCTGGAGGCTGCCCTCTCGCTGGGCTGGAGGCTATCATGGCCTGACGAAATGAAGTATGCTTCAAGCATCTTTGACACGCTGTTGGCTCGAATAAAGGCATCTATTCAGACGAATAAAGAATAATTTCCAGCGGTCAATATAACAAGAAAGGAATTCGCCGATTCTCTTTCAAACTATTTTCTTGAATGCCGTAGTGGCTCCCGAAAATTGAACGATTTGGCTCGACAGATTGGAGAGATACTATGCAACACGCTGAAATCACCGGTTGGGGAAAATGTGTGCCCCCTGCCGTGCTCAGCAACGATGATCTGGCTACGTTCATCGACACCTCTGACGAGTGGATAGCTTCGAGAACTGGCATCCGCGAGCGTCGCATATGTCACACGAATTTTTCCGACATGGCGATAGTTGCGGCGAAACACGCCTTGGCCGCAGCCGACATGGATCCGATGGAGTTGGATCTGATACTGCTCGGCAGTCTAACCAACGACAGCATGTGTCCTAACACAGCTTCACTGGTTCAGGATGCTCTCGGCGCTCGCAACGCGGCGTCTATCGATATCAACTCCGCGTGTACCGGTTTTCTCTACGGTCTGCATATCGGCACCAACCTCATTCGAACCGGCGCCCACAAGAAAGTGTTAGTCATCGGCGGCGAATTTATATCTCACTACATGAACTGGGCGAGGCGCGATGTCGCCGTATTGTTTGGCGATGCCTGCGGCGCGGTGGTCCTCGAGGCTAGCGACAACGAAGTCGGCCTGTTGGCAGCCAAGATCGGCTGTGAGGCCGACGCGAAATATGCGATTCAGATTACCAACCTTGGTTCGGCCTATAGTCGTCTCAGCGATGAGTTTCTTTATGTGGGCTGGAATTTCGAGGGCCAGGAAGTGTTTAAACGCGCCGTCAAGGCGATGTCACAAGCTTGCCTGGACGTGCTGGAAACGACGGGCGTCTCCCTGGACGAAGTCAACTTGGTTGTGCCGCATCAGGCTAACAAACGCATCCTCGATGCACTCGCCAAGCGCGTCGGCATTCCCGAGGAAAAGGTATTCGTGAATGTACACAAATATGGCAACACCTCTGCAGGAACGATTCCTGTTGCACTCACCGAGGCACTCGAAGAAGGTAGAGTAAAACCCGGAGACTATGTGCTGTCTGCCACCTTCGGAGCCGGCCTCACTTGGGGCGCCGGCCTCATCCGTTGGGGAGATCGCGTCACGCCGCTGCAATTAAGCACTGCCGAGATGCCGCCCTGCAATCAGACAGCACTTGAAATCCTCGCGCCTCACATCAAACGTTATACGGAACATGCGGCCAGGACTAAGGCCGAGTGATCGGCTTGCATCATCGCTAATTAGTTGTCTGCACCATGTCAAGCCGGCTATTCCGGCGCCTCTTACTACGCCACTGGAACCCATCGTGACTCTGTCCTTTCTCATCTGGAGCACTCTGATCGCTGCATTCATCAGTTTCTGGTGGCAGGGAGACAAGGTCAAGAGCATTGCTATGTCCCACGTCATCCGACTCTGCAAAGAGCAGAACCTGCAGCTGCTGGATCAGACCATGGTGTTGAAAGGTGTGTGGCCGGTGCGCGACAGCGAGGGTTTGCTAAGACTCAGAAGGCGCTACAACTTCGAATTTACCTCCACCGGAGAGGCGCGATCTCAGGGCACTGCCGAACTGCTCGGCATGAGACTGCACAAATTACACCTCGATGCACATATGCTGCCGGAGGATCACGACAAATTTCTGCACTAGCTCTCGATAGATTTTCTAAGCGCTGGAAAATATAACAGCAGCGCATCGGCCCGCGCCGCTACGTAGATGATCATCGCCCACCACAGCCCATTCACACCAAACCTATCCATTAGCAGCCACCACGCGATCAGAAACACCGCAATGGAGAGCACGGCGGCATTGCGCATCTGCCTGGTAAACGAAGCACCTATAAAGATACCGTCTAACTGGAAAGCCGCGAAGGAGAAGAAGATGTAAATCGCCGCAAGAAATAGTGAGCTGCGCGCAGCATCCTGCACCAGTTCGATGTCGGTGAGCGCAGTCACGGCAAGGTCTCCGAATGCCAGAAGTAGCAGTGCTAGAGTTGCCGCCGTTATCAGGGCGAGAATAGTCGAGCGTTTAACTGCCATATCGAAGGAGTCCAGTCGCCTCGCACCCAGCGAGGAACCGACCAGAGATTCGACGACGAAAGCATAGCCATCGAGGAAGAAAGCAGCGAAGGAAATCAATTGCAAGAGTATGTGGTTTGCGGCGAGCACGACATCGCCGAACTGTGCGCTCTGATTAATGAAGAAGCCGAAGGAAAAAACGAGCACAAGTGTCCTGATCATAATGTCTCTGTTCGACGCGAGCATCTTCTTGAAAGCACCTGCATCGACAAGGCGAGATCGCGGCCAAAACTCGACACCAGCCTCACGACGCGAATTCAGTTCGCGCATGATCAGCCAGCTTGCAAAGAACACGGTGGTCCACTCGGCGATAACGGTGCCGAATGCGATACCCTCGACTCCCCAGCCGAGGATGCCCGCGAAAGTAATATCTAGACCGATATTGAGTCCGTTGAGAAATAACTGGACGAGCAGCAACTGCCTGCTGTTTCCCAGCCCGATCAGCACGCCCATCAGCGCGAATGTCGCGAGAGTCGCGGGCGCACCCCATATGCGTATGCTGAAATATTGTTGAGTTACCTCTTCTACCGGAACGCTACCATCTAAGAGCGATAGCGCAATCATACGAATGGGCCATTGCAGGGCTACTAACATCACGCCTAAGGCGACGGCCAATAGCAATGCTCTTCCGAGCACTGCCCGAATCTCGGGCTGATCGTCGGCGCCGAGTGCTTGAGCCACTGAGCCTGTCGTACCCATGCGCAGGAAACCGAAACCCCAGTAGACGAAGGAAAATATCAGCGCCCCGAACGCTATCGCACCCAGATCCGTTACGCTGCCGACATTACCAATTACCGCCGTGTCCACCAGGCCCAATAGCGGTACGGCGGCATTGGCGAGGATGATGGGCCAGGCCTTCTCCAGCAGATAGCGGTAGCTTATTAGTTCGGGATTCTTCATATTCGAATATTGTCTTCGCGCACTATTCAAGTATTAAAGTTATAGCCACTCGACGTGGCGCTGGGCAACCTAGCATGAGACTATCTGAAAACTCACACAAGGATCTGCAGCTATGATTTTACTTCACCATCTACGCATCGGGCGTTCGATTTTCACCGTCTGGCAATTAGAAGAACTCGGGGTCGACTACGACATCAAAGTCTATCACAGAGACCCTAAAACGTTTCTTGCGCCTCCAGAATTAAAGGCCGTACACCCCCTGGGCAAATCTCCAGTCATCGAAGATGACGGCTTACTAATCGCGGAATCCAGCGCTATCACAACTTACCTGCTGGAGAGATTCGATACCGATCACAAGTTCTCGCCACCTAGATCGGATGTAAAGAATTGGGCGGAGTTCACGCAGTGGCTACACTATCCGGAGGGATCGGTGTTCTGCCCACTACTGGCTAGCATGTTATTGCTGCGTTCGAAGGAGCCTCATATTACCCTTACTCCCTACAGCGAACGTGAGACGGCGCTGCATCTGGGTCATATTGAAAACCAACTCGCCGATAGACAATTTATACTCGGGGATAATTTCTCGGCGGCGGATTTCGGTGTGACCTACGTGGTTTCGCTGGCGCAACGGCTCGGTCTCCTTGCGCCCTATGCGAGCCTGAATGCTTATCTGGAGAGAAACCTCGCGAGACCGGCATTCAAACAGGCGCTAGAAAAAGCCGTGGAATAGCGGCCGGATTATTCCTGCGCGGCGTAGAATTCTTCGAGCGCCTCTAGCTTTCCAGCGAATCGTGTCTTCTCGGCACCACGGGCGTAACGTCGAGCGCGGTCGAGATTCTCCAGCATACTCATCACGTCGCCGCGTTGTTGATTAACCACAGCGATCTGATGATAGAAAAAATGCTCATTGCTTTTGTGTGCCACAGCTTCTTCTAGATGACTCATGGCATTGTCAAAGTCACCCTCGGCGATGCTGTCTTCTGCCAACGCAGAATGATAGTAGGGATTCTGATTGCGAAAGGCCTCAATCTCACTCTCGATGAATGCAGCCTGCAGGTTCATGCCAGCTGAGCGGAAGCTACTTGCAAGATTACTCTTCGCCGAATACATATTCTCATCCAGTGCTATCGCCCGTTCGTAGGCGGCGATAGATTTGTCCTGCTGACCTACCTTGGAATACAAAACACCCAAGTTATTCCACGCAATTGATGAGTCTGGGTCTGCAGCCAACGCCTCTTTGATATTGGCATAGGCACCGCTTATGTCTCTGTCCAGCAGAGCTTCGATCGCTTTGTTGCTGAAGTACAGCGACAGCACCTGCCGATCATCTATTTTCTTGCGCGCCGCGCCGACATTGAGCACGGCCGGATTGATATCGGCCGTGTAACGCCTGCTTGTCTTGGACTCTGGCATGTAAACAGGCCCTCTAATAAGCCGCGTATAGCTACCGCCCCGCAGCCAATCAGCCCCCTGGAAAGACTCTGGAGTCGGAGCGTCTTCCAACTCTATCGTGCCTGAGACATTAATATGCTGATTATTAATCCAATTATTGTCTTCTCTATCCCAATAGGGTGGTGCAAGCACCAACTGAAAGTTGGCGGGCACATCGACGTAGCGTGCGGCTGCGACGAACATCACCGAGAACGATAGACAGTTTATTTTCCTATTCGTGTTTAACTGCGCGAGAGAATAGGTTTCGGTAACGTCAAAATCGTAGCCCTGAAAGTGTCGGTATATCCAACTGCGCATCTTCCTGTAACGTTCGTACTCCGAGTCGCTGTCTGCGATTATGCGATCCAGCGCTGGTCGATAATTGGATGGCAATTCAAAAAGATTTGGCTGCTCGACAAGGGGCAGACTCTCTCCTTCATAAAGGAAGTACTCATCAAAAAGCAAATCATTCGGATTTTGAATTACAAACTGCGTCTGGAGAGGGGCTGTCGAGCATGCAGCTAAGGCAACAACGACTGTTGCTAATGCCAATACAGTGGAAGAGTTTCTCATCTGTTTCCGCCTTCACCTGTCTTACTCACACAGTTATCAACCTAACCCGAAACCTGGAAAATTGCCAATTTTCGCCTCGCAATTTCTTGAATACTCTAAGAAAGGCCACATATACTTAAAACGAATCGAAAAAATAGCCACTCCAGAATTATCTATCGGCATTAGCGTTTTGGGGACTTTCTAGCCACAAGGACACTACCATGACCGATTCAATTCCCGGAGGTCGGCCCGGCCTGATCAGTACTGCCATCAATGTTCTCGTTTCGCCCAGCGAAGCCTTCTCTGAATTAAAGCAACGACCGAGCAAATTATTTCCCCTCGCCCTTATTCTGCTTAGCACCATGTCGGTGATGTTCTGGTATTTCACTATTGTTGACTTTGCCTGGTACATCGATGACACCTTGGCGGGAGCTAATCTGGATGCGGATGAGTTGGAAGTTGCACGCGAACAGATGTCCTCGATGTCGCAAACAACCTTTAAGGTGATAGGCACTCTCGGCGCCGCCTTCGGCATCCTGTTTATCTATGTCCTGCAGGCCGGCTATCTCAGCCTCACAGCGGCACTTAGTGGCAGCGACCAGAAATTCTGGAGTTGGTTCTCGCTCGTGCTGTGGACCGGGCTACCTTATATGCTTTCTATATTCGGCATGATCGCTACCATTTTACTTAGTCCCAATGGGCAATTAAGCGCCTACGATCTGGACCCATTGACCTTTGCTAATTTGGGTCTGCAATCAAGTAACCCCTCTCTTACCACGGTTTTTAATTCTCTTAGTCTCCCGATGATATGGGGCATCGTGCTCACTGTGCTGGGTTATAGGCATTGGATGGATTGCAGCCTCTTGAAAGCTATGTCCGTAGTTCTCGCGCCTTACCTTGTAATTCTGGGGGTTTGGGCGTATTTCCTGCTCACTTAAACGCAAATATGCTAGTTTTGACGGTGTCTGCTGTAATTCGGCGTGCCGGTAGACGTCATATCTAACAAACCCTTCAGCCCACTACCTGTCTGAGGGCTTTTAGGAATACGGATCTACCCTATGAATGCAAAGAAACTGGTATTGGTCTTGCTCCTCGCAGGAACTGTGATTGCCCTGCCCTTTATTAATCGGACGTTCTTTGGCAGCGATGCGAAGGAAGTCAACGTGTCGACTCTTTCTCAGCGCGTCATTAGCCCTTCGATCCTCGCCTCGGGTTTTCTCGCCCATGAGGAAGAGGTAATGCTGAGCTCCGAAGTCATAGGAAAAGTTTCTGAGCTCTACGTGGAAGAAGGCGACACCGTAACCGAAGGGCAACTACTATTACAGGTAGATGATAAAAACTTCATCGCAGGCTTGGAACAGTCACAGGCGGCCGAGCGCATAACTACGATCGATATCGAACGACAGGAAGTGCGCATCGAAAACCTCAGCAGACAGTTCGAACGCAGCAAGAGCCTGCACGAACGAAAGATGATCGGCGACGATGAGTTTGACACCGTGAAGAATCAACTGGACCTCGCTCGCATCGATCTAAAATCCTCCCTCGAGCGACTCGCGCAGGCGCAGGCGCAACTTGATCAGGTGATAGACAATCTTAGTAAGACCAAGATCGTTTCCCCCATAGAGGGCGTTATCACTAGCCTCGACATTAAAGTCGGCGAGACAGCCATCGCCAGCTCGACGAATATTCCAGGCTCCTCGCTGATGACCATAGCGAACCCTGCCAGTATCTACACTGAAGTCTTGGTTGACGAGGCGGACGTAGCCAACATTGAGATAGGACAACGCGCCGAGATCGTCGCAATCGCCTATCCGGACCAGCCTATGCAAGGCGTAGTGCGCTACATAGCGAATACCGCAAAGATAGCGCCGGGTCGACAGGGACTGAGCTTCACTGTGAAGATCGAGATTACCGACCCTGGCGCCGTCATGCTGCGGCCAGGCATGTCTTGCCGCGCCGAAATTTTCACTCGCCAGGATCAGGAGGTCCGGGCCGTGCCTATTCAGGCACTGATATTCGAGGAAGATCGTTCTGCGCTGCGCAGTGAATATTTTGTCTTCGTCAACGATGGCGGCATCGCTCGCAAGACGAAGATCGAAGTAGGCATATCCGACGACGAATACCAGGAACTGATGAGCAGCATCGATGAAGGTATCGAAATTGTCGTTGGCCCCGATCAGGAGCTCAGACACCTGTTAGAAGGCGACAGAATTGACGCCACTCGAATTCAGCTGCAATAAATCCAGCGCAATTTTCTTTCCAGTTTACTGGCACAACGAAAACCCTATGGCACTGATCGAACTCAACGGCATCACCAAGTATTACGAGATGGGAAACCAGACCGTAAAGGCACTCGATGGTATCGATATTGAGGTTGCCAAGAACGACTACCTCGCCTTTATCGGCTCTTCGGGCTCCGGCAAGTCCACGATGCTAAATATCCTGGGATGCCTCGATAAGCCAAGCGGCGGCGAATACCATCTGAACGGCAAAAACGTGGAGAGTCTGGACCCTAATGAGCTGTCCGAAATTCGAAATCTTGAGATAGGCTTTATCTTCCAGAGCTTCAACCTGCTTCCCCGCTCAACAGCCTTAGGCAATGTGATGCAGCCGCTGGTCTATCGCGGCATCAACTATCGCAGGCGCAAGGAGATGGCGATGGAGTCATTACGGCGTGTGGGACTGGGCGATCGTACCGATCATTTACCCAACCAACTCTCCGGCGGGCAGCGACAGCGTGTGGCTATAGCTCGCGCCCTCGTCACCCACCCTTCTATTCTGCTCGCCGATGAACCCACGGGAAATCTGGACTCACAGACTACAATAGAAATCATGCAACTGTTCGATGAACTGCACGCAGAGGGCCATACATTGATTGTGGTGACTCATGAAGACGAAATCGCTCAGCATTGCCAGCGCATAGTTGAGATGAAAGATGGCAGGGTCTTCAACGACAGCGCGACGCGAAGCGCAGCGGTGACCAACTAATGTTTTTTGCACTCATAGAAAGTTCGCGTTCTGCATTAGCCTCAATCTATGCCCACGGATTGCGCAGCTTTCTTACTACGCTTGGAATCGTAATAGGAGTCGCCAGTGTGATTGCCGTCATCTCGGTCACTCAGGGAATGAGCTCCTTTATCGGCGATACCTTCGCGTCGCTAGGTTCTAACAGCCTCACTATTCAGTCCTATACGCCCTTTGAAGATCAAATGAAGGGAATACGCGCCAGGCTCACTCCGGAAGACATGGAACTGATCGAGAGGCGCGCTGAGGGAGTTGCTTCTATAACACCTATTCTCTATGCGAATCGTTCGTCGCAGATTAAATTTGGACCGCAGACAGCGTTCAGCCGCATTATGGGGACGACATACGCCTTTCAGGATGTCTCGCAGTCCTATATCTCAACCGGACGCTTCATCGCACAGAGTGATAATTTAACTCGCAGAAGAATTGCGGTTATCGGCGACAAAGTTAGAGAGAATCTGAGCCTGCCCAGCAACCCCATCAACGAGTATGTAGAGATTAGTGGTGAATGGTTTAAGATCGTTGGGCTGTTGGAACCCAAGGGAGAGATCATGGGCCAGAGTCAGGACGATATCGTGCTGGTTCCCTACAACACGATGCGCAGCCTGCAAGGAAACCAGGCACGCACCGATATCCAGATTCAGCTTAGCCTGAGCGAGACCGCCGTCGTCGAGGATGTTACGCGACAACTCTCTACTCTGTTACGTAGTGCACACGACCTGGCGAGCGACGAAGACGACGACTTTCAGATTCAAACCGCCGAACAGCTAATGGAAACATTCGACACTGTGATCAACATGGTCACCATCGTCATCGGCGGGATCGTGAGCATCTCACTACTCGTCGGCGGCATCGGCATCATGAACATCATGCTGGTGTCGGTGACGGAGAGAACCCGTGAGATTGGTATCTGCAAAGCCATCGGCGCGAAGCGCCATCACATTCTTATGCAATTCCTGATCGAGGCACTGCTGCTCTCCCTGCTCGGGGGATTGATTGGCTTAGCCATTGGCTATGGGCTAGGCACCCTGATCTCCAGTAGCATTCCTTCGTTTCCTCCCGCAAGTATTCCGCTATGGTCAGTAGCCCTGGCACTGGGGTTTTCCGGCTTCGTTGGGGTACTTTTCGGCATTCTACCGGCTGCCAAGGCCGCCAATCTCGATCCCATCGACGCGCTGCGATACGAATAGGACAGTGTTAGCAGCTGGTTAAGGGGCTGTCAGGGGATCGTTGACGAAGCTGGATTGCCTCCGATTCAGAGATTCTATTCATGAAAAATCACCCTGGCCGTGGCATCTTTCGTGTTTGAGGTCATGCTGTTCGCCGACATTGTGGGCTCAGAATCTATCACTTTTAGTTATTTGTTGTTTAAAAACAAATGTTTATCTTTCTATCAAGCGAAGGTTGGCGTGTAAACGCAGTTTCGTAGCGCCTTAAGGGCGTTGGTCGACATTATACCTGCGTCCTGACCTCACACCTCACCGCTAACAGCTTACTTTTGATGCAAAGCTGTCCTGCACTATTATGTTGCGCTCTGTTGCTGCCGACGCTCTATCTCATCTTGGCTCTACTGGTCTATCTGCTACTGCAATCGAGCAGAATAATGTGATAATCTCCGTTTCACCTTAAACCTCTGCAGAAAAATGTAAGAATTAAGTATCTTTACAGTGTTTAAACATTCCTCAGACCGCTGGCCCGTATTCTTCATCCTCTCATTTAGTGCGTTGGATTTTGCTCTCTATTTTCTGGTGAGTAATCCCTATGTGCTGGGCGTCTATTTCTATCTTACGATACTCCCGAAGGCGCAGGTCTGCGCGTGGAATCATCACCATCAGCACGCCCCCACGTTCAAGCACGTTATTCCTAATCGAATAATTGAGTTCTTCTATGCGCTGCATACCGGTGTAACAACTAATCTATGGGTTTTGCATCATGTTCATGGTCATCATAATAATTTCCTTAATCAGGAGACTGACGAGAGCCGATGGACCCGCAAAGACGGTACGCAGATGGGCGAACTGGAATACAGCCTTAAGATTACCGCGACGGCCTACTACCGTGGCTATCAGGTGGGGAAGAAGCACCCGAAAGATCAACGAAACTTTATTATATTCACCATCATTACCTTTGCTATCGTTGCCGGCTTAGTCGCCTACAAACCAGTTGCTGGTATTCTCTTGTTCGTCTTACCCATGATCATGGGCCTGTTTATGACGGCCTGGGCTACCTACGAACATCATGCGGGTCTCAACACCGAAAACGAGTTCGAGGCTTCTTTCAACAATCTTAATCGCTGGTACAATCTTTTCACAGGAAACCTGGGCTACCATACGGCTCATCATTACAAGGGTGGTCTGCACTGGTCGAAGCTGCCGCAGCTACACGAGAAGATTAAGCACAATATTCCCGATGAGCTTATTCGCAAGAGCTGGGTATAGAACAAAATTTAGAATCAAAAAAAGAGGATCTACAATGATCCCCTTTTCCGTTTAAGTCGAACACAAATCTGCTGTCGTATCGTCCGTCCTAATTACTAACACTCTCGATGTAGATATCACTATTATTGGTACGCAGCGACACCCTGTCGCCACCGCCATTGATATCACCGCGACCGATGATGTCGCCATCGTCTTCCTGAATGGTCAGCGGAAAATCCGTATAGATTCGATAGTCACCGCGCGATCTCCTTGACACTTCCAGGTTGGCACTGATGCTGGCCTGAAAATTAGAAGGCACTCGCAGGGTGATGTCGCCTCCCGCCGTATCGAGATCAATGCTACCACCTACCCTGCTTGTGGTTGTCGTGATATCGACTTCGATTCGACCACCGGAGGTATCTGCACTAACTGGCCCTGTGGCGTTGCGCACGATGATATTGCCGCCAGAAGTATCCGCCTCGACCGGACCATTGCTGGCATCGATTTCGATGTTGCCACCGGAAGTATCTGCTCGCACACGCGTGTCGCTGCCCGCGAGGAAGATGTTACCCCCGGAGGTATCTGCGGTGATGGAACCTAAGGCCCACGCTGCCCGGATGGTGCCGCCGGAAGTATCGAGAATCACGCGTCCACCGCTTTCTCCCACCTCGATGCTGCCGCCGGAAGTGTCAGCATCGATGTCTCCCTGCACGTTACCGATGCGAATACGGCCACCGGAAGTATCGGCGATAACACTACCGGTCACATCGCCAATGGTGATATTGCCACCCGAAGTATCGACCTCAACATCGCCAGTTGCACCGCGCACCTCGATGTTGCCGCCGGATGTATCGGCATGTATATCACCGCCGGTCACCATACCGATGCTAATATTGCCTCCGCTGGTGTCCGCCTCAACCTCACCGGATATGTCAGCGACGGTGATTCTGCCCCCGCCCGTATCCAGTTCCAGGTTGTACCGAGTCGGCACGTCCACGGTAAAGCCAATATTAGATCGGCCCAGCCCGAATAGACTGCCGCGGGAATCAGCCACGACGACAACATCGTTACCACGCTGATCAATCTCCACTTCGAAGCCACGTGAATTACGCACCTGCAGCCGCACGCGATCCTGATCCCAGGTACGCACGTCTATCGCTCCTGCATCGCTGCGAATAGTCAAGGTGCCACCCACAGCGACATCGAACTCGCGATCGATGTCATCGCTGGCGGCAGTCGCATTCACGGCGAACCCAAGTAGTAACGCTACTGCCGCCAATCTTAAGGAAGTTGATAGATGATGAGACATAATGTTTCCCCTGTAATACATCTGTATAAGTGTTGTTTCGTTTCTAAGAGTGGTCATCGGCTAGATCACCCCACTGTCTGATTCTTCTACTATGATTCTTGATTGCTTGCGGATAAATTCATTGCTATCGGCATCCATCTTCTGACGCAGAATCTGCATCGTTTCTTCTTCCGGATAGGCTACGAGCGCCTGAAATGCTTCTAGCCTGACTCCCTGGTTGACGTCGTCGCTTAGCGCATTACGTAGCGCATCGCGAACCTCGTCCTCATGAGCCAGGGCAACCAAAGAGCGCACAGCCTGATAACGCACGCCAGGATTACGGTCATTTAAGAGCACATGGATTAGCGCCTGATAGACATCGTCGCCGCTGCTAACTTGTTGCAAGGCATCAATCGCATCGAGGCGTGAGGCGCTATCTATATCGTTCTGCAGAGCCACGGCCATTAATCCGTGAATATTCTGGTCCGCCACATTGCCTGTAATATTTGTTTCGGATGCCAGCGAGAAAGACAGGTCGATAGCGCCGGTGGCGGCATCGTAGGCATTCACCTTGAGCTGGTAAATCTCGTAGTCATCGTCCTGAACCATGGTGAGCGGCGTGAAGCTGGGCTCGGCGGCAGAGACTAACACCCCATCTGACGATTCCGCGTCTGGCGAAACTGCAGGTGAGGCGACGTAGATGCCGAGCACGAATGTCATAGCCATAGCGGCGCCCTGAAAAGCAACCGTGAAGGGCTTCTCAGTCAGGTCTCCTAGCCACTGTCTAATGGAGAACAGGCTGCGGCCTTGCTTCTGTAGATTCTGGTGGAGCAGCCAGCGGTTGCCCTGCAAACGCTCTTCGCTTATCAATGGCTGTGAGCCGAGCGGCATCGCCGTGTCAAAGCGCCGCTCTTCCTCCAGCAGCTGTTGCAACTGAGTGTCCGATTGCAGCTCTTTCTCGAACTGAAGCAGCTCCTGCGCATCCATGTCTCCATAAAGATAGGAGATCACGCGCATTTGTTGCTGCTCTGTATTCTCTGGAATAGTCATAACCTTTATCCTAGTGATATTCCTTTAGTATTTTCTTCAGCTTGTTCCGTGCCCTAAACAACACGACCTTCACCGAACTCTCCGTGCAGCTCATAACCTCAGCTGCCTCTCGAACCTTGAACCCCTGCTGATGACAGAGTACGAAGGCAATTCGCTCGTTATCACTCAACTTATTTATGGCTTTATTTATTGCAGAGCTCAACTCGCCATCGAGCATCGATGATTCCGGCGACCTGTTCTCAATGTAAGTCTCTTCCTGCTCGTATTCGTTCTGAATTAGCGCCAGCTTCTGCCAGGTCCTCTTCAGCTTGCGCCTATTCGACAGAGCCGTATTCACGACGATCTTGTGCAGCCAGGTGCTGAATTTGCTCTCCAACTTGAACTTGGGCAGAGCCCTGAATGCCGACAGCATCGCATCCTGATAGATGTCGTTGGCATCGTCGGGGGTATGGGCGAAACCCGCAGCCACCGCCAGCATCTGACCTTCAAGCAGGCGCACCAACCTCTCGAACGCGGCGATATTGCCCGTCTGCGCCGATCTAACCAGCTCTTCCTCTGTTTCCTTCAGCAAGGAAAACCCCCAAAGCACTTAACATTCAGCCCTTCCGGGCCCTTTCTAGTTGTTCTAGGGATTAGAGTGTACTTCGGCGCAAAGGGTTAACAAGGAATTTGCAGAAAATCGGGGACAACGATGCCGAAAATAGGGCCGCGTTCCCGGCAGACATTTGGAATGTCCAAAAAAAAAGCAGAGCGCGAAGCTCTGCTGCTGACCATCAACTTTTAGCGAGTTTGCCAGGAGGAGGGACGGGGGGTTCTCTACGGGTTCTCTTTCTCAGTTCATGGCTCTTCATTCTCGGGCTCTTGTGACGCTTGCGGTGGCGTCGCCTGCGGACTTCTGCGCTGCGGCCGTTGCCCTCTGGCACTGTTTGCTTCGCGTAGACGACGACGCTCGCGCAGTGCCTGACGCTGTTCATCGGTGAGAGAGTCAATCTGTCTCTGCCGCTCTCCCCTGCGCGCCTCCCGTTCTTCCTGGCTAAGCTGGCGCAGCTCCTGGATACGCGCTCTGCGTTCCTGCGCCTGCTGCTCAGCTTCGAGTGCCTGTGCGTCAGTATCCTGTGCTGCCGCAGGCACTTGCACCAGCAAGAAACCCAGTGTAACAAGTAACAATCGCGAGAGCCTCAACATGGGCATGTCTCCTTTGCGCCTAAATCAGGCGCTGGTCGGTATAGCGTTAGTATTGATGCTGGCAAGGCCGGATTTAAAGTCCTCATCCTTGCTTGGCTGTTACTCAATACAACGCAACACCGGCCAATCGGTTTACAGTGATTAGAGGGTTCGGTAACGAACTGGAGGTATTAAAACTTAGGAGTGTAGCCAGTCGAGAATGCATGCAGCGAGTGCTTCCGGCTGTTCGAAAGGAACCAGGTGTCCGGCCTCCTCTATATCGATGAATTCGACATTGGCTGCCATAGCCTTCCACCTGTTCCAAGACGACAGCGAAAGCGTACTCGAATTCTGAGCCCGAATAGCCAGAGTCGGTACTTCAAGACTAGGAAGTAGTTGCCATAAGTTGTGAACCAGCTTGTAGCACTGCGCCTCCCAGTCCCTGCCATAGGACAGAGCGAACAATCCCGGCTCTATCTCTTTTGTACCGTGCTGCACGTAGTCCCACAACACAGCATCGCTGATATCTGCGAAGACTGACTTGGGGCGATAGTGCTCGAAAGCCTCCTGCCTGCTGGAGAAGCGATCTACGCGATTCAGTGTCTTCTGCACGAGCGGAATCTTATGCGGTGCCACACGGCCGAAGAATTTAAGCGCCATCAAGTAACGGCGAGGCACCAGAACCGGTTCGATCAACACCAGTGACTTAAACAGTTCGGGTCGCTGTACAGCTGCCATCAGTATCGCCGCGGTACCCATGGAATGACCCACACTCACCACTGGACTTTCCAGTTGAGCTACCAGATGGCCAAGATCATCTCCCAGCACGCGCCAGGATTTGAACGATTCGATATCAGGCGGGGTCTCCCAGAGCGGACGATGCAGGCTGGCAACGACCTCATGCTTCTCGGCAAAGGGCTTTAGGAAGGCACTATAGGCGCCAGGTGGATAGCCATTGGCTGGCGCGAAGTGCAGAGCCTGCCCCTGCCCTCCCATGAGCTGATGCGGTGCTGAAAAACGGGAGGAAGTGCTCATAGGGATATTTCGATGATTTTCCGAAGGGCGCTATTCTGACAGACTTCGTCGAATTAATCAGTGTGCTTAGCGGTTGTACGGGCGGAACCCTTTAAAGCGAAGGGCTGCAGAATCTGTACTTGAGAACTTGTCATCGGCAGATAAGCCACCATATTAGTTTACTAGAAGAGTAAAACAGATCAGTATTAGCAGGATAGATTTCTGACTATCTCGTAAATTCCGAATTCAAGAGAAATTCTCTTGCTCGCATAGGAGACCCACTATGGAGTTCGAACTCCTTTATTGGCACTGGATCGTTTTGGGCGTCATTCTCATGCTCAGTGAAATCTTTCTTGGTTCCTTCTTTATCTTCTGGTTCGGCGCCGCCGCACTTAGCGTAGGCTTCGCGATGCTTATCATACCTGGCATGACCGAAGCGGCGCAGATAATCATATGGGTATTCGCCTCCACTATATTCGCTCTCGGCTGGTTCAAGTTCGTTAAGCCTCTCTCGATCGACAACACCAAGGCAGGGCTTTCCAAGGAAGCATTGTTAGGTGAGATTGGGCAGGTTTTAGATCCGCCGAACGGAGATAAGTTTGGAAGGCTACGATTCCCAGCGCCGGTACTCGGGTCCGACGAGTGGCTGATCATATCTCAAGACGAATTGGCAATCGGCGATAGAGTGAGCGTCGTCGATCTGTCCGGCAATTCACTCATCGTTACAAAGGCATAACAAATCTCATCGGCGAGATTCAACTATTAGCCACGGAGTAAAGCATGGAAACTGGTACTATATTGGCCATTACGGCAGCCGCATTCCTATTCATCACCCTGGCCCAGGGAGTTAGACAAGTCCCTCAGGGCTTCAAATGGGTAGTACAGCGACTCGGAAAGTATCACAGCTCACTAACACCTGGGCTCAACTTCATAATTCCCTATATCGATAGCGTGGCGTTCAAGGTCACCACTAAAGATATTGTGCTCGACATACCCTCGCAGGAAGTCATCACCAAGGACAATGCTGTACTCATAACCAACGCGGTCGCCTACATCAATATCGTGTCACCTGAGAAGGCTGTCTACGGCGTAGAGAACTATGTTTTGGCTATTCAAACGCTGGTGCAGACTTCCTTGCGCTCAATCGTCGGCGAGATGAGTCTGGACGACGCCCTGTCTTCCAGAGATCACATAAAGGCGAAGCTAAAGGCGGCAATCTCCGACGACATCGCCGACTGGGGCATAACGCTAAAGACGGTAGAGATACAGGACATCAATCCCTCCGGCACGATGCAGAGCGCGATGGAAGAACAGGCCGCCGCGGAGCGCGCAAGGCGAGCGACTGTGACCAGGGCAGACGGCGACAAACAAGCCGCTATCCTAAAGGCTGAAGGCGCATTGGAGGCATCCAAACGCGAAGCCGAGGCGCAGGTAATTCTGGCCGAGGCGAGCAAGCGCTCAATTACTCTGGTAACGGAGGCCATAGGCGAGAAGGAGATGCCCGTGGTGTATTTGCTGGGCGAGAAATACATCAGCTCATTGCAGAACCTGTCGGACTCCGACAACTCGAAATTTGTCGTGTTCCCGGCCGACATTCCGGCTGCCATCAAGGGCTTAATGGGACGCTAGAGTTCTACGAGCTAGACTGGTCGAAGATCAGCAGCTGCCGCCTTGTTGCGTAGCGTAGCAACAGGTATAGCGCAAAACCTACCGGGCCCAGCATCAGCGTTAGTGCCAGAGTGGGAATCACGAGCCAGTGTGAGATTCCCAGCTTCTGCGCGTCATGCACCTCCCAGCTGCCTACGAAAAGATCGAATGCGAGATAGTGTATCCAGCCAACGGTAAGCAGATAGGGATCGCTAAAAAGAATCGTCAGTTCGGGCAGGGAGCCGAAACCCCCACCTTCCGGCATAGATCCAGCCTGCGTTGCGAATAGCGCGCCATAGACCAGTGCCAGCATAAAGGGAATGATGCCCGCGGTAATGAGCCCGAGAGTCCACTTCCACCTCGGCAGGAAC
Source organism: uncultured Gammaproteobacteria bacterium (assembly GCA_963976555.1). Taxonomy (GTDB): domain Bacteria; phylum Pseudomonadota; class Gammaproteobacteria; order Pseudomonadales; family Pseudohongiellaceae; genus UBA9145. The sequence goes on along the minus strand of CAXBLN010000008.1, from coordinate 19,099 downwards.
ACAAGCAGCAACCATCCGGGAATGATAGCCATATTACAGATCGAGAAAATGAGATCGGCAGACATAGCATCCCCTGAACAGACAATTGATGGTGATGTTAGCGCGTGTACTTCAGAAGTGTGCGTTCGGTAATGATCTTGATATCACAACCCTCGCGCTTAAGCAGCAGGGCTTTCTCTATCTTTCTGCCATGGGCGGTATAGAGCCAATCGCGACTGGCGAGAGTGCCTATTACTAGATAATTGACGCTCTTGTTCACGCTGGAGTTGGTCTCGGCCCCCCGGCAGCGGAGCATGGTATCGACCGAGTCTCTGTCGCCGCTGACGAAATCGCCGGTTAGGCAGAGCACAGCGCCTGCTAGCTCAAGGCCATCGACTGGGTCTTCCCATACTTCGGTGGATGCCTCATAACGAAGGCCGGATTCATCTGTATCGGTACCAGTAACCTGACGTACCGTAACGAGTAAGTCGTGTCGCTCCTCGTCGGTGATGATGCCGTCTTCGAGAATAATCGCTAAGCGCAGCACAATCACGCTAGCTGGCCAGACTTCCTTCACCGGGGCATTACGCTCTAGCCAGGAGGACATCGCCGTGATTTCCTGATCGTTGAGCACGCCATCGGAGGCGGTGCCCGAGAGGAACCCCAGCAGCTCTTCAATATGCCCTACGCTTTCGGGAGTCTCGGAGTCTTTGTGGCTAACGATCGCTTCGATGCTGGTCTGCATCCCGCGTAACTCTTCGGGGCTAATTACGCCGTCTTCGCGTATTTCGCCGACTTGGCCGAGGATAGCAAGCACATCTTCGTCTTCACAGAGGTGTTCCTGGGATTGCAGCCAGGCATCGAGAAAGAGGAGTTCCATCTCGTTGAGCTGCTTGTCAGCCACGACACCTGCCAGAATGCCCTTCAGACCGTAGAGTGCCCGGTCTTTCTCATTGCTAAAGCTAAAGGCACGCTCTAGCGGCTGACTATCGATGTCTTTGCTGATATCCAAGATTCACGACCGTGTTCTTTTTATTAGTCGGTATCATAAATCTTTCCCCAATAAGTGTCGAAGCATTTGGCGGGATAGTTAGGGACAATTCGCCGAGGCGACGCTGCCCGAGCGAAATAGCCAGGAAATCGCAGCTTTGATATGGGCAAACAGGGTGAGGCGTCTAGAACGTCCCGTTTATCTTAAGTGACACTACGCGGCCGGAGGTGGCGCATTGGTCCTCGATCTCCTCCAATATGTTCGCCGAGAGGCGACCGATAAAGCGCCGTCGCTCACGGCACTGCAGGTTGCTGGTCGCATTCCTCGCGTCGAGGCGATAAGTGATGCCACGGGGATCGACGAACTGCACGAAGGCATTCGTGTTCGGCTCACCGACATAGGATTCGACATCGATGATATCGTAGAACTTCTCGTTATCATCGAAACGATTGCTCCACTCCAGACCGTAGTTCATGTTCCACTGCGGCACATCGTGTCGGAAGCCTAAATTGAAGCGGCCACGGCCAAATCGTGCAAAGCGACGATCGATACCGAGGAAGGGGTCCGTGATCTCAGAGTCCCGCACATTAAGGCGCGAGGTTACCAGCAGATTCGGCAGATTAATCATGCGCATGCGAATGCTTCCGCTGAGAGTAATGCCGTACATATTACCCTCGCCGATGTTGCCATTCGCCGATTGCAGGTCGTCTTCGGAGGGAGAGACATCGATGCGATCGATCTTGTCGTAGTGCTGGTGATAGAAGATATTCGCATCAACGACACCGATGTCGTTTGGCAAGCGATACTCGGCATTGAAGTCGTACTTCCACAACCACTCCTGACGCAGATTCTCGTTACCTGCCAGCGTGTTGGAATCGTTGTCCTGATCGTCATTCACCGCCACGAAGTCGCTGAATCTTAGCTGTTGCACTACTTTTTCTATCGAACCCCGAAGCTGTAACTGTGGTGTTAGGTTGTAGCGCAGATCAATCTTAGGCTTTACGAAATCGAAGTCGCGCTTCCTGTTCACGTCGCCCGACTGGCTTATCTCGGATAGCTCATACAGCAGCGTGCTTTCCAGAGACATACGCGAATTGATTATCCAGTTGTGAATGATAAAAGGCTCGTAGCGGATCTCTTCGACTGTGGAATTTGCATTCGTAAGAGCCTGTGGAACCAGCCCACCGAAAGCGGCAGAAGGCGTTCCTGTCGAGCTAGGCACGGCAAGCGCCAGACTGGAATCCAGAGTCGTCTGCGCGCCCTCGGCACCGAACTCTATATCCTGCCCACCGAAAATACTCATGGTATAGGAGCCGCGCACTATGCGCTCCGTGGTGATGCTTGCTGCATTAAGAAAGAGATTCTTGGTCTCGCTACCGTCTTCTGCCACGGCGAATCGCTCTCTTGTCGAATCACGATTGTCTCGATTACTGATGAAGAGAACCTTGAATCGGTTGCCGTTGTCTCTTAGGTACTCATAGTCGCCGCCTATTTCCCAGTTATTGCGCTCGCCCGGAATAGCCTCCCGCTCCAGAGATGTGACATTGGGCGTGGTGCGCAGGTTCGTCGTATAACGCAGCACATCGGTCGGATTGTCGTTCACAGAATACAGCGCATTGAATCTTGCGCTGCTTTTCGGGTTTATCTCATAGTCCAGGTTGACGCTGTAGTCATAGCTGGTCTGTTCCCTAATTGTCTCCTGGCGAACCTCATCGTTCTCGGAGAAATCCCCCAAGATACTGGACTCCTTACTGAGCTGATTGTCGTAGCGCGGTTCCGCCGCGGCGCTGAGCACGTAGTTGAGTCCACCGGCCTGCCCACTATAAGAGATAGAACCACCGGGTTGCGTGGTGTGATCCAGATAGCGGTCCATGTTGACCTCGTAGTTGAGGCTATTCGCCGAGAGATCCTCGAACAACACCACGTTAACGACCTGGCCGCTGCCGCGCACATCCAAGTCGCCGGAGGTACCTCGAATGATTTCGATGTAGTTAACCTGCTCGGCGGTGATGCGACTCATCTGCTCGCTGGTCTGATTGTTCTTTCCCGCCGTGCGCTTGCCGTTGATGATGATCTGACTGCCGCCACTGCCGCTGCCCAGCCCTCTGCCACCGTTGCCGCCGCCACTACGGGGGCCGCCGCCGAAACCGCCACCGCCACCTGTAGCTGTGCCCACGCCAGGAATTCGATCCAACATATCCTGGGCTGTAACTGGATTAAATTCAGCGAAATAGGAGGCCGGATACATGACTGTAGTATCTTCACCCACATTGTCCTGGGCACGCGCAGCCTGTGCCAAAGCAACTGATAGTGCCAACATCGCAACGCGACTCAAAAGGCAAAGTGACGAAAAGTAGTTTCTGCGCATAGTGGGACTCTCATTGTGGCTTAGTGACGCTGGGACTAACGAATGTCGCTGCAGGAATCTGAATTCAGGTTATCGGCTACGGCCGCTTTTTTTCCCGAACTCGTCACAATTTGTTGAATTGCCGATTATAGAAGAAGCCCAGCATCGCAACTGTGACAAATTGTAGGCTGGGAAGCCCCTAAGACGCGCCTGATCCAGACGCTGGCGCCACATTTGGGGATTTCTTAATTCCGAGCGCCTGCGTTACACTTAGGTCTTTACTGAGAGTGGTTGTATGAGCGAATTAGAACAGGCCGATGTAGCCGAGGCTATCGAAGAAAAGTCCTTTCTGGCCAAGATGTTAGGAGGCGATTTCGGCCTGGCCATCACCTATTGGGCGCTGTATTTCGTCGGCGCCGGTCTGTTTGCGGTGTTCGGCTCACAGGCAGTAGACGATGAACGTTGGATTCCCTATCTGTCTATGGTTGCCGCGATGATGGCCTATACCGTCGTGCTAATCATCGGCGTGCGGGCAGCCTATAAGGGGCCCCAGCTGTGGAAGGTCATGTCCAGGACTTCGTCTGTCTTTATGATCATCAACATTCTAATAGGCATATCGACCCTCGGTTTTATCTATTAGAACCAGCACAGAACTGCAGTCTGAACTTTCTCATTGATTGAACTGAATTAAGGAAATCCTGTATTGAATCAAGCACTCGCAAGCCAGCCTGCCAACTATGCGCTGGTCGTGAAGAAGGACTGCCCTACCTGCGCTCTGATTGAGCCTGTCATTCGATCTCTGGCAGAAAACGAGACTCTGACACTCACGGTCTACGTACAGGACGACCCTTCGTTTCCTGCGAACGTCGAAGGCGTGATCGACGACTCTAGCCTGGAATATTCCTACCAGCGAGATATCGAAGTCGTTCCAACCCTGATTCGCCTCGCAGACGAAAACGACGCAGAGTCGGAAGAATCCCGCATCATCGGCTGGGAAAAGAAACAATGGCAGAGCTTCACCGGCATTGCTGAGCTAGGCGCTGAGCTCATCGAATTTAAACCCGGCTGTGGCTCCAAGACGCAAGACCCCGGCATGAGTGAGGTGTTAGCACTGCGCTTCGGCAAGCAAGTATTGAAGGCACGCGCCGTCGAGTTGGCGGAGGCCGAAGACATCATGGAGGCCTGCTATGACAGAGGCTGGACCGACGGCCTGCCGGTGGTGCCACCCACGCCTCTTCGCGTCATGCGCATGCTCAGCGGTAGCGATCGAGAAGCGAGTGAGATCATCGGCAACGCACCGCCGGACAACGTGCCCTGCTCGATCGAGAAGGTCGCAATCAACGCCGTTATGGCCGGCTGCAAACCCGAATATTTCCCTGTGGTCATCGCGAGCGTCGAGGCGGCGCTACAAGATCGCTTCTGTATGCATGGTCTGTTGTGTACAACCTATTTCTCCTCACCGGTAATGGTAGTGAGTGGGCCTATTAGCAAACAGATCGGAATGAACTCCGGCATTAATGCCCTGGGGCAGGGCAATCGTGCCAATGCGACCATCGGACGTGCCCTGCAACTGGTAATCCGCAACGTCGGCGGTGGTGTGCCCGGTGGCATCGATCGCGCCAACATGGGCAATCCAGGCAAGTATACTTACTGCTTCGCCGAAGACGAGAGTGATGAAAACTGGGCGAGTCTCGCGATGGATCGCGGCTTCGAGCGCAAGGATTCGGTTATCAGCCTCTTCGCAGGCGATGGCCTGCAGCCTGTTCTCGATCAGCAGTCGCGCACACCACAGTCGCTGGCGAAGAGCATGGCGGCAAGCCTGCGCAGCGTAGCGCACACGAAACTGTTCGGCATGGCCGATGCTATTCTCGTGGTCTGCCCCGAACACCGACGCGTTCTTCGCAACGGCGGCTGGACTAAAGAAGATCTGCGCAAAGCCCTATTCGAGGAGTTAATGGTGCCGGGCGTGGAGGTAATTCGCGGTGCCGGTGATATTGCCGAGGGCATGCCGGAGAAGTTTAAAGACAAGATTCTGAATAAATTTAGAGACGATGGCCTGCACATCGTGACCACCGGAGGCACCGCCGGCATGTTTTCCGCGATCATCGGCGGCTGGGTTGCCTCTGGCGAACGCGGTAGCCAGCTAACATCGCAAAAGATAAAGTAATCGATAGTTAAGGAATTCACTAAAAAAGAAGAGGCACAACCATGCATAGTCCTACGACCCTTCTCGACCCAACTGCTGAGCTGAAGACAGCGGCGCGGCAATTGCTGCCAAGGCTGTCGAGCATCGCCGGCGCTACCGTCGGGCTGCTCGACATCTCCAAGCCACGCGGCAAGGAGTTTCTGGATGAAGTACAGAAACAACTGGAACAGGCAGGCGCCAAGGTTAAGCGCTATTCCAAGCCAACCTTCACGCGCATTGCCCCGACCGAATTAACGCAACGTATTAGCGTCGAGTGTGACGCCGTAATAGAAGGACTCGCCGACTGAGGCTCATGTACCTCGTGCAGTTTGCATGACATCATGAACTTGGAAAGCAGAGGACTTCCATCGGGTTTCATCGCCTCGGAAGAATTTATCGACGCGGCAGCGGCACAGGGTAAGTCTCTGGGCATTTCGCCCGCGAGTGTATTCGTTGCGCATCCGATTCAGGATCGCACCGATGAAGAGATGGCGAAGCTTGCGAAGGATTCAATTGCGGCGATCACCGCCCTGGTGTGTGATAAAAAATAGTACGAGTTAGATTGCTAGTATTTCGAGATTGTCGTGCAGCATTGATGCACAGACTTTTAATTTAGATGGACTGATGGAGTTTAGAATGACCAAAGAAGCAGTAATTGTATCCACAGCGCGTACACCTATAGGAAAAGCTTACAGGGGTGCATTCAATGACACCGACGCACCTACACTCGGAGGGCATGCCATTGCTGCAGCCGTTGAGCGCGCCGGCATCGATCCGGGTGAAGTAGATGACGTGGTAATCGGCTGTGCGATGCAACAAGGCTCTTCCGGCTATAACATCGGGCGTACTGCTGGCGTGGCGGCTGGCCTGCCAAGTTCTGTAGCAGGCATGAGTCTGGATCGCCAATGCGCTTCGGGCATGATGGCTATCGCCACCGCGGCCAAGCAGGTTATCAGCGACGGCATGCCAATCGTCGTAGGCGGCGGACTCGACTCTATTTCTCTGGTACAGAACGAGCACCGCAACGCCTATCGCGCGCAAGACCCTAACGTGATTGCGAAATCGGAGCATGCCTATATGTCTATGCTGGAGACCGCCGAGATCGTGTCCAAGCGCTACGGTGTCTCGCGGGATCAGATGGACGAGTACGCATTCCAGTCGCAGCAGCGCACAGCCGCCGCACAACAGGCTGGAGCCTTCGACGATGAGATCGTGCCGATGGCCTCGAAGATGCTGTTCATGGACAAGGAAACCAAAGAGCAGAGCGTACACGATACACTGCTGGAGAAGGATGAGGGCAATCGCCCCACGACGACGCTGGAAGGACTGCAGGGATTGAAGCCAGTATTCGAAGGCGGCGTGATCACCGCCGGCAATGCCAGTCAGCTCTCCGATGGCGCATCCGCCTCGGTGATAATGGACAGCAAGCTGGCCGAGAAGAAAGGTCTACAGCCTCTTGGCGCCTATCGCGGTATGGCAGTCGCCGGTCTGGATCCGGATGAGATGGGCATCGGTCCAATCTACGCCATCCCTAAACTGTTAGAACGTAACAATCTGAAGATGGATGACATCGGTCTTTGGGAACTGAACGAGGCGTTCGCCGTGCAGGTCATCTATTGCCGCGACAAGCTGGGCATTCCCAATGACTTGCTCAATGTGAATGGTGGCGCGATCTCCATCGGACACCCTTATGGCATGAGCGGTGCACGCATGGTGGGCCACGCACTCATCGAGGGTAGGCGCCGCGGCGCGAAGTATGTCGTCTGCACGATGTGTGTCGGTGGCGGCATGGGTGCTGCCGGCTTATTCGAGGTCTATTAACGACTCCGCCTATCAACTACACATAGCATCCAGAAAGTTAATCGTGGCTGCCTCGTCGAATGTCGACGAAGGCAGCCGCTGATTGCTGAGGGAATTTAGCTTCGCTGCATTGATATTATCCAGCACAATGCGACCAAACTGATCCAGCACCGCCTCCTGAAACTCTTCGTTCGCCGAATCAAATAATTCGATCCTTGCATCGATACTCCGCAGATACGCCGTGCTAAGCTCGGCTCTCTCTTCAATTGTCATGCGCCCGTTCTCAGGGTCCCTATAAAAACGACACATGGCACTTTCGCTATTAAAGTCTTTGCTGAAACCCTCGTAGGCATCCTCTAGCAAGGCGATGAAATATTCCAGATCAGACCCATCAATGCCGGGATTATTTACGAGCCTGCCGCTATCATGGAACGTCTGCAGGGTGCTGGAGATATAATTGAAGCTAGCCTCGGCGTCTTTAGTCGCTTCTGCCCCATGCAGCAGCGGCGACCAGCCGATCAGCAGAAATAGTTGGAAAGCCTTCGTCCAGGAAAATAGTTTTCGCATTATTGAATCCCACATCTCTAGTAGTGCTTACGAGTTAGTTGCGGCCAATCTTGGCCCTACTATGTTGTAGGGATTGCCATACAAATCATGAATCACCCCGGCGATACCCCAGGGGACCTCTTCCGGTGGCCCGACGATAGTGACTCCCTCCCGTGCCATGCGCGCCATATCACCTATGCAGTCCGTGCTGCTTAATACAGTCATAAGATTCGTACCGACCCGACTCTTATCAGATTCCTCTCGCACTAACATTAGAACGATTTGCATTTCGACGTTGCCTGGAGGGCATACCGTTAACCAGCGCATCCCGGGAACTACTGCATCGTTGTCCATACACAGCTCGAACCCCAGTTTCTGCTGATACCATTCAAGAGCCGCGTCCTGATCTAAAACATAGACGGTGATGTGTGAGATTCGATTGATAGCCATAGTATCTATTCGCTCTAGCTGTGGGCTAGTCGTCGAAGGAGCGCACCGCACCCCTGCCTGACTTTTTGTCGCCGGTTTTCTTCTTCTGAGTTATCCGCCTCTCCTTCGCTGCCCGACCGGGCCTTGTGGCAATTCGCTTCTTGTCCACGTGCGATGCGGCGGCAACGAGTTGCTGCAAGCGCTCTAGCGCATCCTGCTTGTTCTTGTCCTGGCTTCGAAAGCGCTGCGCCTTGATGACGACACAGCCCTCGCTATTGATGCGACTATCTGAATACGCCAACACACGCTCTTTCACCGCGAGGGGAAGGCTGGAGCGATTCACATCGAAGCGCAGCTGCACCGCCGTAGAAACCTTATTCACATTCTGGCCACCGGGACCGCTCGCTCGAATGGCACTAAATTCTACCTCCGATTCTTCTATATTCGACATATGTTTCCGAGCCTGAGAGCTGTTAAGAATTATTTCTGGAATTCGAAGCGACCTTCGATCGGTCGATGTCGAGGCAGTATATTCTGTTCTCTCTTCTATATCAGCCGCGACCCCGCAACCGACTCTTTAGACTCCGAATTCGGGCCTGTAACCACCCCCGCAACTCCGGCATAAGTTACTGTTATTTATAAGTTTGTATGGAGAAGCAGTACGCTTCGGCTTTCCCATAATACAAACCACCGCGCACATCTTGATTCGCATTAGCGAGTGGGTTACTGTCCAGAGTCGACAGTGGAACTAAGCCGCTGGCTGTCCAAAAACTCAATAAGAAACCATAGCTTATGAATCGACCATACTTCTTCAAGCCCCTCGGAATCACACTGCGTAAATCGCTGATGACAACATGCCTTACCTCGGCTTTGGCCCTAGGTAGTGCCAGTCAGGCACAGGAGCCTGTGCGCATCGCCTTCATGGACCCCCTGTCCGGCACCTTTGCATCGGTGGGCAATACTGGCTTGAAGATTATGGAATTCGCCGCAGACTATCTCTTCAACTCCAAGGGAGGCATTCTTGGCGGCCGCATGATCGAGATCGTACCTCTGGATAACAAACAGAGCCCGAATGAGACACAGCTGCAGTTTCGCAGAGCGGTGAGCGAGGGCATACAGATCATCTTTCAGGGTAATAGCTCGGCGGTTGCCAACACACTGAGCCAAACGATCTCTCGGCACAATCGACGCAATCCGGGCACTGAAGTATTGCAGATCAATTACTCTGCGGTAGACCCGATCCTCACCGAAGACAACTGCAGCTTCTGGCATTTCCGATTCGATGCACACGCGAACATGAAGCTGAACATACTCACGGATTTCATCGCAGCCAATCCAGACATCAAGAGCCTGTACATCATCGGCCAGGATTATTCCTTTGGCCAGGTGGTATCCGACACCACGATAGAACTGCTGAAACAGAAACGTCCCGACATCGAGATTGTCGGTAACGAGTTTCACCCGATCGGCCAGGTTAAGGACTTCACGCCCTATGTCACCAAGATCGTCTCCTCCGGCGCCGATGCGGTGCTCACAGGAAATTTCGGTGCCGATATGGTCTCTCTTGCTCGATCCATCATCGATTCCGGTTTAGATGTGCCGATCTACACTTTCTATGCCGCCTACGATGGCATAACCGCAACTCTCGGCGAGGGTGGAAAAGATAGAATTCGACTCGTACATAACGGCGTTGCAAATCCACTCCCAACCGAAGCACGAAAAGAGTTTAATCGCGAGTTCAAGAGACGAAATCCTGACAACGATGTCACACAGCCACGTATAGCCAACGCACTGCAGATGGTCGTGGCGGCTATGGAGAAGACTCAGAGTACCGACCCTTACGATATAGCCATTGCCCTGGAGGATATGCGCTTTACTACACTCGCCGGCGAAGAGATTTGGATGCGACCCGATGATCATCAGATATTCCAGGCGCTTAGCATTTCGGTGCATACCAATGAAGGCGTCGAATTCGATGCCGACAACTCGGGCTACGGTTTGGTTACCGAATACCAGGTTCCTCTCGCTGAAACCGTAGTAGAATCCAGCTGCCAGATGAGACGACCACGTCGTTAAGATTTCTGATACATAGCAAGAAACACATGAAATCCATTAGGCGCTAAGGCCAGCATGCTAGAAGTTCTAATTTTTGCCACACTGAATGGCCTGGTTACCGGATTCTTACTATTCATGTTAGCCAGTGGGCTAACACTCATATTTAGCATGATGGGCGTGCTTAACTTTGCGCATGCCAGCTTCTATATGCTTGGCGCCTACTTCGCCTACTCGCTTAGCCTCTATTTCGGATTCTGGGGTGGGCTAATTTTCGCGCCCCTGATCGTCGGCGTGCTCGGCGCACTGGTCGAGCGCTACGGTCTCAGAAAGGTCCATCAGTCAGGGCACGTTGCCGAACTTGTGTTTACCTTTGGGCTCGCCTTTCTCATAGAAGAAGCCACACAGTTCTTCTGGGGTCGCGACACCAAGAACTATCAAACCCCCGAGATATTGGACTTCCCACTCTTCACCCTACTCGGCCAGGAATTCTCCGCGTATCGCGGATTCATGATGACGATCTCCGTCGGCATCTTCATCGCGCTCTATTATGTGCTGACCAAGAGTCGCGTAGGCATCATCATTCAGGCTGCGATTACACACCCGCAGACAGTGGCGAATCTCGGCCATAACGTGCCACTAATCTTCATGGGCGTCTTCGGAGTAGGCACTGCACTCGCCGGACTTGCCGGGGTGATAGCTGGGCCGGTGCTCACCACCTTTCCCGGCATGGCAACCGTATTGGGCAGCATCGTCTTTGTGATCGTCGTGATCGGCGGACTGGGCTCTCTTGCCGGCGCTTTCATTGCCTCCCTGATCATCGGGCTATTGCAGTCCTACGCGATCGCCTCAGATGTTGGCATGCAAGACCTGCTAAATCTGTTCGGCCTGTCTTTCGAACGCGATCATCCACTGAACGACCTGTGGACCATGAATCTGCCGCAGATCGCACCCGTACTCCCCTTCCTTCTTCTGGTTCTGGTGCTGATCTTCAGGCCGACCGGCTTGATGGGTAAGCGAGAAGAATGATGGCGCTCTTAGCTAAGACATGGATTTGGCTAGCCTTCCTCGTCGCGCTCTTCGGGCTGCCCATGCTATTCGATTCGATACTGGCGATCTCCATATTGAATCAGATGGCGATCGCCATCGTCTTCGCACTCAGCTACAACATGCTACTCGGTCAGGGCGGCATGCTGTCTTTCGGCCATGCCGTCTACTTCGGGCTCGGCGGCTTTCTCTCGGTCCACGCGCTGATGCTCATCGAGTTCGAGACGATGGTGTTTTCCATCCTCTGGATTCCACTCATCGGCGGACTATTCGGCTTATTGGCAGGTATATTCATCGGCAGTTTCTCCACGCGCAAGGCCGGCACCGTGTTTGCCATGATCTCTCTCGGCATGGGCGAACTCATTGCGGCGTCTTCCCTCATTTTTTCCAGCTTCTTCGGCGGCGAGGCTGGTATTAGTGGCGACCGCACCTTCGGCCCGACGTTCTTCGGCTTCGACTTCGCTCAGAATATTGAGATCTATTACCTCGCCGCATTCTCGGTCTTTATCGCCACGCTGTTTATGTATCTATTCACACAGACACCAGCCGGTCGCATGGCCAACGCCGTGCGCGACAATCCTGAACGCGCCGAATTCATCGGCTACAGCGCAAGAAAGGTGCGCTTCATTTCCTTCTGCGCGGCAGGACTGTTCGCCGGCATCGCAGGCGGGCTCTTCGCCCTCAATTACGAATTCATCACCGAGGAAAACCTTAATGCGGCGACTTCCGGCCGTGTATTGCTGATGGCATACATCGGCGGGCTGGGTTACTTCATCGGCCCGATAATCGGCGCCGTAGTGCTGACGCTAATGAATTCCCTGCTGAGCAACTATTCGGAACTTTGGATGCTGTATTTGGGCATCATGTTCCTGTTAACGGTGATGTTTCTGCCCCGAGGCTTCGCTGGGTTCATCATGATGCATCATATGGCTTGGGTGCGGGGCAATATGAGGCTACTGATCAAGCCCTACATCCTTACAGGAATTCCAGCACTATTGTTCGCCATCTGCGCCATCGCACTGATAGAGATGAGCCACACCGATGACGAGACTTTTCAGTTCCTCGGCATGGCATTGAATCCCTCCAGCAGCGTCACCTGGATCGCGCTTATAGCTGTCGCCAGCGCCGCGTTCTATGCAGTCCGTAGATCGCGCACACAGTTGTTCGACGCATGGGAGACCGCGAATGCGATTCCCAAGGATGAGCAGGATTAGAACATGACTATTCTCTCCCTGGACAATGTGCATAAGCACTTCGGCATTACCGAGATCATTCGCGGCGTCTCTCTGGATATCATCGAGGGCGAAAAGCACGCGATCATCGGCCCCAACGGTGCGGGCAAATCGACTCTATTCCATCTCATCAGCGGGCGCTACCAATTGACCGCCGGCAGCATACGTTTTAAGCAGGAGCAGATCGAGAACAGACCACCCTACGAGATCGCAAGAATGGGCTTGGCGCGCAGCTTTCAGGTCACCAATATTTTCCCGCGCATGAATGTCTTTGAGAACGTACGCTGCGCCCTCTTCTGGTCGAAGGGCTATCGCTATTCCTTCTGGAATCTCCTCGGCCGCCAGAGCGAACTGAATGACGAGGCTATGCATGTACTCGAGCAGATCGGGCTGCGTGATAAGGCTATGTATCCTTCCGGTGAGTTAGCCTACGCGCAGCAACGCGCGCTAGAGCTAGGAGTCGCCATCGCCAGCGGTGCGGAACTCATTATGCTGGACGAACCCGTTGCGGGAATGAGTCACAGCGAGGCAGAGAATGCAGTCGAATTGATTCGCAAGATCACCGAAGGCAAGACCCTGATCATGGTCGAGCACGACATGAACATCGTGTTCGATGTGGCAGACCGAATATCGGTGCTGGTCTACGGCGAAATCATCGCCACCGATAAACCGAAAAACATCCGCGCTAACCCCAAGGTGCAGGAAGCCTATCTCGGAGAGGTGGTAAGTGCTTAGAGTCAAGGACTTACATGCATACTATGGGAAGAGCCACATTCTTCAGGGAGTGAATTTTCACGTGGACGATGGCGAGATCGTGAGCCTGTTAGGACGCAATGGCGTCGGGCGCTCTACCGCTGTCAAGACGATCATGGGAGAAGTTGCGCCGCAGGGCTCTATCGAATTCAAGGGTCAGGAGATCGCCGGCAAGAAGAGCTTCGAGATCGCCCATCTCGGCCTCGGCTATGTGCCGGAAAACCGCGATATATTCCCCTCCCTGACGGTGCGCCAGAATCTTGTGCTTGGCATGAAATCCACCAAGCCTCAGGGGCGTTGGAATATCGAGGAGATGTTTAACATGTTCCCCAATCTGGGAGAGCGCGCCGATGTCCCCGGCGGCGCACTAAGCGGCGGCGAGCAGCAAATGCTCTGTATGTGCCGCACGCTAATGGGCGATCCCGACATGATCATGATCGATGAACCAACCGAGGGCCTCGCACCGAAGCTTGTCGAACAGTTGGGCAATCTGCTTGCCGAGATCGCGAATCGTGGCGTCTCGATCTTACTCGTAGAACAGAAGCTATCCATTGCCCTGAAAATTTCCCATCGGCTCTACGTGATGGGTCATGGTAAGATCCAGTACGAAGGGACTCCCGAAAGCCTGCTGCAGGCTAACGACGTCAGGGCTGAGTGGCTAGAGGTTTAAGTCGACAGAATTCCAATAGCCAGTTCAACACACTGGCGTCAAACACCCGTTCCAATCTAATAGCTGCCATTTAGCGCAAATCGAGATCAAGAGATGAATTCCTGTATAAGCTGTGGATCTGACACAAAGACGGAAAAACAAGGCACAGAAAATCGACTGCTTTTTACCTGTAAAGCCTGTGGATCCTATGACATTTCGCAATCGGCGCACATTCGACTCAATCGAAATAAGTCCGAGAAGAAAAAATTCTGCAACGCTCTCAAGAAGGCGAAAGCCGCCGAGAGCTTGCTATTCGTCACCGTAGAGCCCGGGTCTGGCATCAGGTTTCGCAACAGTAGAGTCGATGTATCACGATCTGCATCACGACCTGCATCACGACCTGCTTCATAGTTACGAGACTGTGCCATTCGTGCTCAAGGAGAGTGTTCGATTGCTGAAGAAGTAGTTCAACAAGCATTGTCTGTGGGACTACATTTATAGGAGAACGACTATGGCTAGTGTACGAATTCAGGATATCCTCGACCACCTAAGCACTGACATTAAAAAGGCACTGAAGGTCGCAATAGAAAACTCTATCGATGATGCAGATTTCGATGAAGACGAAATGTTCAGAGAGTTTAGCAAGGCTGTAGGCCAAAAGTGCAATACCTGGGAGAGTGTGCCGGAGCAGCTCATCGATGCAAATTGAAATCCGCGCGATGTCGATTGAGTACTCACTCCAATAGTTGATAGCGAAGATGCCTATAATCAACACACGATGAGTTGCTATGCCTTGCGCTGCGATTTCCAGACCAGTTGAACAAATTATGGATGGGCGAACCCCAAATATTCGGCTTATAGAAAATGCGATCCTCACCTAAATACGGCTCCATAGCCCTACTAACACTCGTCGCCACCTTCTATCTGCCCGGCGTGCTCGCCTGGGACTCCGTAGGACACCGCCTTACTGCAGCTGTCGCGATCCACTACATGAGTGACGCTCTGGCGCCCGATCTACTCGAAATTTTGCAGCAACACCCCCGCTATCAGCAGGACTTTATCGATCAGATGCCTGCCTCCATCGCTCGAGGCAGCGACGAGGATCGGTTCGAGTGGCTATTGGGTCAAGCCGCTTTTTGGCCAGATATTGCACGCGGCTTAGCTGATGAAGACCGAGAAAGATACAACCGTGCCAGTTGGCACTATATAGACGGCGCCTGGTTGCGAGGTCAGGCAAACGTGCAGGGAAATACCTACATAGGCGTAGCGCCATTGCCAGACTTTGCGGGGCAGCTGTCTCATGAGGAAGAAGATGCAGATAATGTGATGAATGCTCTGGACTATAACGCCGCGCTACTCGGCGATGAGCAGGCACCAGGGCCGCGGCGAGCCATTGCCCTGTGTTGGGTCCTGCACCTTATCGGCGACATCCATCAACCGCTGCACACAGGCTCATTATTCTCCGCTACTCGTTTCGCCAGTGGTGATCGCGGCGGTAACGGCATTGAAACCGACGAGGGCAACTTACATGCGCGCTGGGACCGAGCTCTGCGCAGCGAAGGAGTAAGCCAGAGTCTCGCGGCCGCACTAAGCCAGCATGGTGAAACGCTGGCAAGCATGAGCGAGCAGGACGACGGAGACTGGTCGCTGTGGATGCACGAGAGCAGAGCGCTTCTGCTCAACACCGTTTACACAGAAGAAATGAAATCGGAGATAGCGCGTTCTGACGATTCCGGCGGACGGCTGCCGGAGTTCACGCTCGACGATGATTATGTCCAGACTATGAAATACCACGCACGCATGCGCCTGGCCCTCGCCGGTCGACGACTCGCGCTGTGGTTTGATGAGAACCTGTAGGTAGGCAGGCTAATTAGCTCGCCTTTGTTAACGCCCCCTGCTTCGCGACCATCTTAACCACGTTGCGAATGAGTGTGTGACCTGCGGCATTGCTCAGGCTCATGATCGATTCGGGATGAAACTGCACCGCATAGATGGGCAGGGTTTCGTGTTGAATGGCCATCACCTTGCCGTCCTCAGTCTGAGCCGTAACCCCTAAACACTCAGGTACAGTCTTCGCAACCAGCGAGTGATAACGTCCCGCCGCGAATGGGCTTTCTATACCTGCGAATATTTCACTGCCATCGTGACTCACGGCAGATTGTTTCCCGTGCATTGGATAGTCCAACTCCTGCAGACTGCCACCGAAATACTCCACCAAGCCCTGCAGACCGAGGCAGACACCGAACAGTGGAATCGACTTGGAAAGCACGGCATCGATAGTGTCATTCATCGCGAAGTGGCCTGGCGCCGAGGGTCCGGGCGAGAGGATGACCAGATCCACGCTCTGCTTCTTCAGATACCTACGTGCGGCCTCGGGACGTAGCGTAATTACATCCACCCCACACTGCCTAAAATAGGTGCCGAGGTTATGCACGAAGGAGTCCTGATGATCGACCATTAAGGCCTTGATGCCGATACCCTCTTCGCTACGGAAGGAGCTATCTGCATCGCCGGCGGCGTTGCCGACACCACGTATCGAATCTATCAAGGCGGAGGCCTTCAGCCGCGTCTCCTTCTCTTCCTCGACAGGGTCGGAATCGATCAGTAGCGTAGCCCCCGCGCGCACTTCAGCAACGCCATTCTTCACTCGGATGGTGCGCAAGGTGAGGCCTGTGTTCAGGTTGCCATCGAAGCCGATGTGCCCCAGCGCGCCACCATACCAATGACGCTGTGACTTCTCGTTCTGCTCGATGTATTGCATGGCGGCGAGTTTCGGCGCGCCGGTAACAGTCACCGCCCAGGTATGGGCGAGAAAGGCATCCAGCGCATCGAAGTGAGGCTGCAATTTTCCTTTCACATGATCTACGGTGTGGATCAGCCTCGAGTACATCTCGATTTGTCTGCGCCCTACTACACGAACCGACCCTGGCTCGCAGACCCGCGACTTGTCATTTCTGTCTACGTCGGTACACATGGACAGCTCAGATTCGTCTTTGTCGGAGTTCAGCAGTGTCTTGATCTGATGTGCATCGTCGATGGCATCGATCCCGCGCTTGATGGTGCCGGATATCGGGCAGGTCTCGACCTGAGATCCGTCCACCCTGACAAACATCTCCGGGGATGCGGCTACCAGGTATTCCTGCTCACCCAGGTTCATCAGCGCCCCATAGGGTGAAGGGTTGTTGCGCTTCAGGCGCTTGAAGACGGTCGCGGGGCTGTCTTTGCAGGGCTCGAAGAACACCTGACCGGGAACGACCTCGAATAGATCGCCGCGCCGGAAATAATTCAGCGCCTTCTCTACCTGCTGTGCATACTCTCCCGGTTCATGATCACAGCCCTTCGCCACGGAGGCTGCCGGCACATACTTATTGCGCGGCCCACTGCGACGAAAGCCGCCGGTGGTCTCGGAGAAACTATCGGTATCCCAGCCCCTGCACACGAATTCGTAGCTATAGCTGCGAGTCTGTTCGATACGATGGTCCGCTACCGTAATCTGATCGGGCAGATACAGCACCAAATCTCTGTCGGCATCGCCCCGTGATTGATGGCGCTGCACGTCCTCGAACTGAAAAGTCAGGTCGTAGCCGAAGGCTCCGAACAGCCCCAGATAGGGGTCTTCGGTGCTGCCGAAGGCCGCGACGATTTCCCTGATGACTGAGAACAGGCTCGCCTTGCGGCTGCGCATCTCCTCTGTGAAGTCTTCCTGCTCATCCTTAACAATGACGGTGATAGCATTCTTCCGGGTATCGACGGACTCGATAGCGCCGCACCCTTTAATCGCTCGGTACACCTCCGGGAGTAAGACTTCGCCGCGCACATTCAATGCCGCGATCACCAGCTTCCTATCCTTTCCAGTAATTTTCAGCGGAGGATTAACGAAACCAATATCCCAGCGTGTGTAACGACCCGGAAATTCGAAGCTGGAGGCAAGCAACACCCCGGGCGACTCATCCAGTGAGTCTGCCAACTTATCGATAGCAGTAGCGTAGTCCAGCTGCGTTGTAAGACGGCGCACCTGTACACCACTGGCACAGCGGTATTGAATGTGATTTTTAATTGGCATTACCTAATCCTCTTAATCCGGTTTGACGGCAAGAGCTATGGGATCAGGGTTTTGGAGAAGCAATAGACCGCCACAACTCTTGGCGGCCGTCGGGGAAAAACTTAGCTGTTGTTCTCCTGGCTACCTGTAGATTCAGGCCACCAGAAATAGAATCGTGTGTTCATAGGGGCGAGATAATGCGCTAGCGCTAAAATGATGTCAACCCACAACGCCTTCGGATTCCGTCATAAACAGTTTATGTCCTTATATTACAGTAACTTACGGATATTCCAATCCAAATTGAACACAGCCCCAACAAGGCTTGCATGGATATTGGGCAGCATTGATAATCGCTATACGATGGCAGTGAAATCCTCCAACTCAGAAAATAATTAGAGAGAATGTCCATGCAGAAATTTTCGCCTCGCCTACTCGCTCCACTCTTCATTGCTCTCGTCTATTCCGTCAGCAGCATCGCCGCAGATTTCGACCGCGCACGGCCCGAACGCCTGGGCATGTCTTCCGAGCGTCTTGAGCGACTCGATGCCGTGCTCAAGTCCTACATCGACAACGGGCAGATAGCCGGGCAGGTCGTTCTGGTATTACGCAATGGCAGGATCGCCTACTCCTCAGCGAACGGCATGCAGGATGTCGAGGCCGGAATTCCCATGACTGAGGACACCATGTTCCGCATCGCCTCGCAGACCAAGGCGATCGTCAGCACCGGCATCATGATCTTACATGAGCGTGGAGCGCTGGATATCAGTCACCCTCTCGCGCGTTACCTACCCGAGTGGAAGGACATGCAGGTAGCCGTGGCAACCGATAGCGGCGGCTACGATCTCGTACCCGCGCGCAGTGAGATTACGCTACGAAATTTGCTAACCCACACCGGTGGCATGAGTTACGGCAGCGGTCCGGCGGCGGATAAATGGGCAGCTGCTGGCTTTCAAGGCTGGTACTTCGCAGACCGCGACGAACCGGTTGGCGAGACGATCGCGCGCATGGCTTCACTGCCGCTCGATGAGCATCCGGGGGAACGCTGGA
>CAXBLN010000007.1:0-44258 GCA_963976555.1 uncultured Gammaproteobacteria bacterium | reverse complement strand
GGCATGAAGAATGCTTACTATTATTCGAAGAACCCGGTTCTGTTAGAGCGCGTAGGCGAGTATCACTTCGCCGAGCTGAGCACGCTAGGTGTAGTGGCGAACGAGGCGGCCTACAAGGGCGGCGTAGATTGGTTCGAGCAGGCGCTTGCGTATATCGATGGCAGTCACGATATGGTCGAGAGTTACATCACCAAGCACATGCCAACCGTGGGTTATACCCGCAATGAAGGTACGTTCATGACCTTCCTGGATTTCAGCAAGACGATGGAAGCCATGGGTGCGAACGAAGAGTACAAGGCCCACGGCCACGACACTCCAGAGCGGTATTTTCGGGACTGGCTGGTGCATAACTCCGGAGTGTATCTAAACCCTGGCTCCGATTACGGAACCGGTGGCGCAGGGCATATGCGCATGAACATCGCCTCTTCGCGACTCGTGCTCAAGGATGTATTCGACGCGATGGCGTCGGCAGTCAACAAAGTTTAACAGCAGTGGAAAAGAGAGGGGTTGGAATTTTATTTCAGCCCCTTTTTAAGTTACAGATTCGAGAAAGTTCAGACACAGAATTCCCAGAAAGAGGAGAATCGATCATGAAGATGACACGTCGCGGTTTCGTAGGAACAATCGGTCTGGGCAGTGCCGCCGGGCTTCTTTCAAGCGCAGGATTCATTAGCCGTAACGCCAATGCCGCCTCCAGCTATGAGGCTGACCCAGTCTATGATGGCGGCATCATGCAGCTCAATCAGAATGAGAGCGCCCGTGGGCCAGGCCCGAAGACTATGGAGGCGATTCGCTCCCATGTAACGAAGCGAGTTGGTCGAGGTTACGCGCCCGATCATGTGAACGAGCTGACTGCGACTCTTGCCGATGGCTATGGAGTCACGACTGACAACGTAATCCTGGCTACAGGCTCTGGACCATTGCTAGTAGGTGCAACGCGCGCCTTCTGTTCAGCGACCAAGCCTCTGGTCACAACCGGCCCAACATACGCAACTGCCGAGCAGACTGCGCGTCGGCTAGGTTACGAGATTAAGAGCATCCCCGTTGACAGGTCTACCATGGGGATCGATTTGAATGGTATGGCAAAAGCCGCTAAAGGCGCAGGCATGGTGTATGTCTGCAATCCGAATAACCCGACTGGCACGGTGCATTCAGCGGAGGCAATTGAATCGTTTATCCGCCGCGTGCAGCGCGAGTCACCAGACACCAAGATGCTCATTGATGAGGCCTATATCAATTACGCCGCCGACTCTGCGATGCAGACAGCCTTACCCCTGGCGATGGAATTCGAGAATGTATTCATCACCCGTTCCTTCTCCAAGGCCCATGGCATGGCGGGACTGCGAGTAGGCTATGCACTAGGTCAGGAGCAGACCCTCGATGCCGTTAGTGCTGCTTGGGGCATGGGGGATATCAATATGCTAAGCGCGATCGCCGCGATTACAGCGTTCAAAGACAAGGAGCACATCGACTGGGAGCGGCAGGAGAACACGGAGATTAGAGCCTTCGTCGTGGGCGCATTCAGAGACATGGGCTTCGAGGTGGCAGACTCTCAGACCAATCACATCTTTGTGAATTTGGGCCGACCGGCGAGCGAATTCCGCGCCGCCTGTCTGGAACACAAGATTCTAGTCGGCCGAGACTTTCCGCCGTTCGAGCAGACCCACTGTCGTATCTCCATGGGAAGCAGAGAAGAGATGCACCATGCGGTAGAGGTTTTCAGGAAGGTGCTTGCCTGATTAAAGGATTAAAGGGGACAGATTTATTTTTATCTTAGATCAGAAAATAAATCTGTCCCCTTTAACCCGTATAAGATAAAAATAAATCTGTCCCCTTTAATCCGTCCCCTTTAACCCAGACACCGCTTATACATCGCGAACAACCTCTCCCAGTGTCGCTCCGCCGACTGCTTGTGATATTTACCCTCGCGTTTCGGAAACACGAATCCATGTTCCGTCTCCGGATACCATTCGATGCGCGCGTTTATGTTGGTAGCTGCGAGATAGTGCTCCAAGTTATCGATCATCTCCTTCGGCGCATACTCATCGGTCTCGGCACAGCCGAAATACATTTCGCCCTTAATCTTGTGCGCATCGAGGTGAGGTGAATCTTCTCGGTCTGAAATGAGATATACGCCATGAAAGGAGGCGCTGGCCGCTAAGCGATCGGGAAATCTCGCGGCGGCGGCGAAAGCGAAAGGGCCGCTCATGCAGTAGCCGACACAGCCCAGCTTGCCTTCTCGAGCCGCGCGGTCTTGATCTGCAAACTCGATGAGAGACTGCACGTCTTCACACACCATGGCATTGCTAAGGGAGGCCATGTGTTCGTGCATGACCTCGCGACCGGACTCCTGAATCTTGAACTCCCTGACGCGGCGATAATACAGGTTGGGCAACATGACGTAATAGCCGGCGCTACCGAGTCGACGCGCCATATCGTGCAGTTCTTCGCGTTTACCGGGAGCGTCCATCAAAAAAAGTATCAGTGGATGTGGGCCCTCTTCCTCCGGGTGCGTGATGAAGGTGTTCATGTTGCCAGCTTTCGTCTGTATGCCAATCTCTCGATCTATCATAGTCTGCCTTGCTGTTACTGTAGCTCGTGATCCGAAGTGGCAAAGTTAGCAGAAACAGAGTGTTCTTCAAATACTCTGTGGCGGGCTTCGAAGCGGGAAGGAATTTTCCTTAAACTCCTGTATATTGATTTCAACTATTTGCACACTAGAGGACTCGCTAAATGAATACTCTGAGCATGTTCTTCAAAGCTATTACACTCTTATTGGGCTTGTGCACAGCGCTATTTGCATTCAGCGGCGCATCGGCGCAGGGCGCTGTTGCGGAGAATGTGAAAGTGACTGTGCTGTCGTCAAACCTCGCCAATGGGGCAGCTGTTGGAGAATGGGGCCTGTCCGCGCTGGTGGAGGTTGAGGGGAACTGCATATTGTTCGATGCGGGAAGATACCCCGACACTGTAATTCGAAATGCCGAGGTTCTGAATGTCGATCTTTCCTGTGTCAGTGACGTCGTGTTTAGTCATTTCCACTTCGATCACACTACTGGCTTTCTTCCGTTGTTGGAAAATTTGAGAGCAAAAAATCCTAGCGCTATTCAGAGAATTCATGTCGCTGAGGGATTCTTTTCTTCACGCCGTCGAGTAAATTCTGGTAGCAATGTTGAGGCGAACCAGATGATCGCCCTGCGTGAATTGATAGAGGCGCAGGGAGTAGAAATTCTAGTGCACTCACAAGCGACCGAGATATTTCCCGCGGTGTGGGTGTCAGGCCCGGTGGAACGACGCCATCCGGAGCAAAATTATTCCGCTGCGTTGACCGTGTCTATGGATGGAGAATGGGTTCAAGATTTTCTGCCCGAGAGTCAGGCATTGGTAATTCGCACAGACGAGGGGCCCATCGTGTTACTGGGCTGCGGTCATTCGGGTGTTGTGAATGCACTGGATCATATTCAGGATACGATTCAGGACGAAGCCGTGCACGCGTTGATGGGCGGATTACACTTATTCGCCGCCGACGATGAGACTTTAGATTGGACCGCCGCTCGCCTATTGGAAATCGGTGTCGAGAACTTAATGGCAGGCCATTGCACCGGCATCGAACCATTGATGCGCCTGCGTGCTGGCCTCAATCTCAATCGAAGAACTGCCGTTGTCGGTGCAGTGGGCTCAAGCTTCGTGCTGGGGGAAGGGATTCATCCAACCGCCATTGCCATGTAACAGCTGTGATACATTCTAAGAGAATAGGAAGGAAGTAGTAGATGTCAGAATATATACCGCCCAAGGTTTGGACCTGGGATAAGGAAAGTGGGGGCCAGTTTGCCAGCATTAACAAGCCGACGGCAGGTGCGCAGACAGAGAAAGAATTGCCGGTAGGCAAGCACCCCTTACAGTTGTACTCTCTGGCCACTCCTAACGGTGTGAAAGTGACTATCATGTTGGAGGAGCTATTGGCTCTAGGCATTGAGGGGGCGGAGTATGATGCCCACCTCATTAAGATTGGAGATGGCGATCAATTCGGCAGCGGCTTCGTTGCTATCAATCCCAACTCCAAGATTCCAGCCATGTTAGATCACAGCACTAGTCCGCCGACGCGCATCTTCGAATCCGGCGCTATCGTTCTATACCTCGCGGAGAAATTCGGCGCCTTCTATCCGACGGAATCACGTGCTCGAGCCGAGTGCCTATCCTGGGTGATGTGGCAGATGGGTTCCGCGCCTTTTCTCGGTGGCGGCTTCGGACACTTCTACGCTTACGCGCCAGAGAAGTTCGAATATCCGATCGATCGTTATGCGATGGAAGTGAAGAGGCAGTTGGATGTGCTAGATCAGAATTTGCAAGACCGCAGGTTTCTCTGCGGGGATGAGTACAACATTGCCGACATCATCACCTACCCATGGTACGGCATCGCAGTTCTTCATAACATTTATGATGCGGCTGAATTCCTGGACGTTGCATCCTATAAGAATGTTATACGTTGGGCCAGAGAGATAGAGCAGCGACCAGCGGTGGAGCGCGGTCGAAGAGTCAATCGCACCTGGGGACCCGAAGAAAGGCAGCTGGCAGAAAGGCATGATGCCAGCGATCTAGACTAGTACCCGCCGGTGTCGAGCTAGGAAGTCGCGACTCGATAGGTCCAGCGCCCATAGACATAGAGCCCGAACGCCGACACGACACCGATCGCCGCCATGACATACCACAGCTGTCCTATGTTGTGGGACTGATACAACAGCTCGGTTACCTGGGCGGGAGTCTGGGCGGTTGACTCGACGAGATAGCTAAAAGCCTCGCCGTTGGGAATCCCGGCAATGCTGTCCTGATCCAGGCCGTTCTCAGCGAGCAGCTGTCTTGAAAATGTTTCCTTCGACGCCCACTGATCGTACCAGCTCGGCCCGAGCTTGCCTTCTAGAGTCCAGCCTATTCCGATAGGCGCCTGTGAGAACCCCAGGTACATGGCCTTCTTGTCCGCCGGTGCGATGTTGCCGAGATACTCGCTGGACTTCGGACTCGCCAACATCTCCCCTACGGAGAAGACGGCTATCGCAGAAACCAACAGCCAGGCGGCGCTGAGTCCTCCTACCATGATAAGCCCGGCAGATAGCAGGAACGTACCTACAGCCATGCTATTGACGGCCTTCATGCGCGCAGACAAGCCAGCAACGAAGAAGCAGGTGAGCATGATGATGAATGAATTCAGGTTAAATAGCCCGGCGGGATTTATCGAGAGACCATCGTCGGTTAGCCCCATCATAAAATGTGCAACCGGGTTCTGAGTTCCGTCTGGGCCGAACAGCGTGGTGACGATGGTGCTGGTATCAATCCAGTCTCTTATGTGCAATGGCAATACGTCGAAGAACGAATACAGCATAAACCAAAAGCCAGAGAAGAGAACTACGTAGTAGATGAGTATGGGGCGCTTGAATTCGGCGATGGCCTCTTTCCACAGCGACGGCTCGACTAACTCGCCAGATTTTATCTTCGCCCGCCTGGCAAGACGTTCTTCCTTGTCGGGTTCCTTATAGACCAGTAACAAGAGCAGATTCACCATGATCATGGCCGCATTCACATAGAACATGGTGTCCCAAGATAGTTGCCGCATCTGAATGGCGATAAGCGTACCGAAGTATCCACCTATGTTTACAGTCTGATAGAACACGCCCCAGGCGATGGATGAGTTTCGTCGATTCGTCGACTTAACGATGGTCCCCTGTAAGCCGGGCTTGAAGATGGCGGTGCCGAAGGCGACGAGAATGGCGCCCGTCATGAACCCCCAGTAGGAGGCGAACATCGCCATGGCGACATAGCCTGCGATCTTGAATAGCGTAGCGGCGAAGATGGTTTCCTTGTAACCGAAACGGTCCGATAGGCCGCCAGTTATCACCGGCACCCAGGTCTGCACCAATGCCCAGACGAAGAAGATATCGCCGAGCTGTGTCGCGGTGATGCCGAGCCCACCCTCGGAGACAGGAGCGGTCGCATACAGAGCGGCGTTGTTTCTCACTCCGTAATAGGCGAAGCGCTCGACCATCTCCATGCCGCCGCAGATCCAGAATACGTAGGACAGGGAGGCGAGTCCCGACCATATGCCAAGCTGCTCGACGTCTTTTATAGTGTTCGACTTGTTGTCTATTTCGGGTCTAGCCATGGAATCGGTAGCCTCTTCGCTATGCCGCTGGGGCCTAGAGTACACTACCGGATGATTATTTCCATCCGCCTCAGTCTGGCTTAACTAGCTTGGAAATTAGCTTGGACACCCAGGGGAATTAATCCTATCCTAGGAAATCCAGTCGGAGGAGGTACCATGAAAATCCAACTCGTTCTTCTTACTCTTTGTTCTCTAATTCTACCCTCGCCAATACTTGCTCAACAAGCCGACAGCTATGACTACTGGGCGCCTCAGCGTGCCATGGTGGCGCGCGGCCAGCAGGCTGTGTTCATGTGCAATGGTCTATTCACAGGCGGGCGAACCCTGGAGTCGGTTTTCGATCAGGAGCTGGCATTCCTCAGAAATCCGATCGGCACAGCCGAGGGCGGCGACTATAATGTGGATTGGGATCTGCAAGCGGTGGAGGTGGGTGCAGCAGGTGCAGTTCCTACGATGCGCGCCGTATTTCGTGAAGGCATAGGTTGCGTGATACTGCCACCGGATCAAACTCTGGCGGACATCGAAAGCCTGCCCGAATTAACCCTGCCCTTGCCTCCGGGAGATCCAGCGCAAATTCCCTGGCCCAACGGAGATCTTATTCAGAACACCGGCGCCCATTCTAATGTGGATATGGGCGCACTGCAGGAGGCGTCAGACTGGGCCTTCGACAGGGATACTCCAGAGCAGGTCACGCTGAGCCTGATCGTCGTTCACGACGGTGAGATCATTCTGGAGCGCTATGCGCCCGGCTTCGATATGTCCACGCGTACTCGGACCTGGTCGACGGCGAAGAGCATAGCCTCCACTCTAATCGGTATGCTGGTGGACGATGGGCGAATGTCACTCGATCAGCCCCTGGGTTTCGGCTGGTATCCCGAGAATCGTTCGCCAGAGACAGATCCCAGAAACGATATTACGCTGCGTCACGTATTAAACATGTCTAGCGGTCTGGAAACCATCGACAACGGGGGCTTGGAGTATGCGACCGGTTCCGGCCTATCTTATTGGGCGGGGGCGAGCTCGGTAACTGGAGCGAGGAGTCGCGCACTGATTCGCGAGCCGGGTAGTTATTGGGACTACGAAAACTACGATACCTTGCTCGGGGTGTATGCGATGAAGCAGGCCCTGGGTGGTGAAAAGGCCTATGCCGAGTTTCCGAGAAAGGCCTTGCTGGATAAGATCGGCATGCGCAACACTCTGGTCAGCACCGATCGCTTCGGTGACTTCATTCTGAGCAGTCAGGTCTATACGAATGCGCGCGACCTCGCACGATTCGGTTTGTTATATCTGCAAGGTGGTATGTGGGATGGCGAGCGGCTCCTCTCTGAAGAATGGATCGAATTTTCCAGTACGCCGGCGCCCGCGACGGTCGGCAGGGGTGGACACTATGGCGGCCAGTGGTGGTTAGTGCCCGAGGGGCGCAGCGACGTACCGTCCGACGCCTATTCCACGAATGGCAATCGTGGGCAATACACCGTTGTGATTCCCTCTCATAATGTCGTGATAGTGCGGCGTGGCCTGGACTATGGTCGGCAAGGCTTCAGCCAGTGGGATCTCACCCGCGAGGTATTGAAATCAATAGACTAAATTCTCAACACTGAACGATTATGAAATTTCATCAAAGGGACGAATCTTATTTAGGAAAGTACTCCTATTAGAAAGTGACTTTGCGGTATCGCAGATGCTTGCGGCCTTGATTCGGGCAAAGCTATGGGAGGTGTTCTTCGCTACCGGTGCCAAGAAGTCTCCATTGAAAGGCTTGCTTCGTGACTGCAGCGAAGCGCTTCAGCTGTTTGCGAATTAATCACTGTAGGCTCGCGCAGAAACTTATGAGCCAGATCGATTTTTTGGTTAGGAGTTTGTCTCACGTCAGGAGTGACAGAATGAAAACATCGTCTAATTATCTGGTCGCCGTTCTTCTTGCAGCAGTCAGCACGCTAGCAACGGCTGCTGATGGGCCTCCCATGTCCGTCGTCCTACCGGAACTGCCAGCGGATCAGGAGATGCTGGTGTTGGAGATAAATCTCGAGCCCGGGCAGGGCTCGGCGCCGCATCGTCACAATGCTCATGTGTTTGTATATGTGCTGGAGGGTAAGGTAAACATGCAGGTAGCGGGCGAGGAGATGGTGACCTTATCACCGGGCGATATGTTCTATGAAAATCCCGACAATATTCATATGGTGTCGCAGAACGCGAGTTCTACCGAGACTGCCAGGTTTCTGGTGCATCTGCTGCGAACGCCGGGCACGCCAGTGAGTATCCCTATAGAATAAGCAGCAACTCTAGCCCCCGGAGATTGCGCCTACGATCATAAAAGGCTCGCTGCCATCCGCTATTTTTGTTGGCAGGGGCGCGCTCATCGCATCATGTGAAATATCTTCCTTGCAGGCGAAGAATCGAATTTTCGGGCGACGCCGCCCTGTTTCACGTTCTAACACCGCGCCCTGCAGCGTGGGATATTTTCTCTCCAAGGCCTCGATGACGGTGAGGGCGGTCGCAGGCTCTGCTACTTCCAGTTCAATTTCGGCGTCGCAGGAAGCGAGTGTGGTTAAGTGAAATGGGAGCTGAACGCGTATCATTCTCTAGGCCTTGGATTCGATGCTTACTACTTAAGGGTCTGCACTTCTACAGATAGCACGGCCGGCAGGTTCGCGGCCACCGTGATCCAGTTGTCGCCACTGTCCGGCGAGCAGTATATCTGACCACCCGTCGTGCCGAAATAGATGCCGCAATCATCTAGCGTGTCTATCGCCATCGCATCGCGCAACACATTTACGTAACAGTTGTCTTGTGGCAGACCATTCGTAAGTGCCTCCCACTCGTTACTGCCGCCACGACTACGATAGACTCTTAGCTTGCCTTCCGGCGGGTAGTGTTCGGAATCGCTCTTGATGGGAACTACATAGACTGTCTCGGGTTCATGGGCGTGAACGGCGATTGGGAAGCCGAAGTCGCTGGGAAGATTGCCGCTGATCTCATGCCAGTTCTCGCCACGGTCGTCGCTGCGCATCACGTCCCAGTGTTTCTGCATAAATAAGACGTCGGGGTTCGAAGGGTGCATACCTAGCCGGTGAACGCAGTGGCCGATCTCTCCGGTCGGATCTGGTATGTAGTCGGAGACCAGTCCGTTGGTAATGGTACGCCAAGTTATGCCGCCATCATCACTGCGAAATGCGCCGGCCGCAGAAATCGCGACGTAGATGCGATCCGGATAATTTTTATCGAGGAGTATGGTGTGCAGACACATACCGCCGGCGCCTGGCTGCCATTCCATGCCGGTGCTGTGGCCGCGCAGGCCAGCTAGCTCAAACCAGTTCTCGCCACCGTTTGTGCTCTTAAAGAGCGCTGCATCTTCGACGCCGGCATACACAACATCTGGATCTGTATGGCAGGGTTCGATATGCCATACGCGTTTGAACTCCCAGGGGTGCGGTGTGCCGTCGTACCATTGATGCGTTGTCAGAGGCTTGCCAGACTTGGGGCTTACATCGTAAGCAAACTTGTTGCTCTCGGCGGGCGGGTTGTCTTGACTGGGTTCTGGTGTGCCGGGAGGCGTACCCGGCTGCTGCCAGGTCTTTCCGCCGTCATCGGAGCGCTGGATAATCTGACCGAACCAGTCCGATGTCTGCGAGGCGTAGATGCGGTCAGGGTTCACCGGGGACGCGGCGACGTGATAGATTTCCCAGCCGCCGAAGTGGGGCCCGTCGATATCCCATTCCTTGCGCTCGGCATCCGAGGTTAGGATGAATGCACCTTTGCGTGTACCTGCGAGGATTCTTATCTTAGTCATGATCCTTCTCCCAAACAGCAGTAATACTGATTTTTACCATGGGGCAATAACCCCATGCAATCCTGTTCTGGAACCTGTTGTAGAATCGTGGACAAGGCATCGCCCAAGAGAAAACCTGAACGACAGGTTGGGGTGCTCCGAGGAGGCTGCGAGAACTGCCTAAGCCTAAGCTTCCCGATAAGATGTTATTCAGTCACACACTGCTCGTGCAGTGTGTGTTAGTTTGCCTCTGTTAGTATTTTTCAAGGACTCTAGATTGACCGACTCACTTTCAGATGCCATCCACTACCGAAGCCTGCACAGTGTCGCCGCCGATATTCGTGATGGTCAGCTTTCACCCGTCGAAGTGACAGAATCTATGTTAGCGCGAATCGATGCCCTGGATGGCGCCCTCCTTAGCTACGCCACACTGATGGCGAGTCAGGCTTTAGAGTCTGCTCATGTCGCCGAGCAAGAAATTAAGTCGGGTAACTATAAGGGCCCTTTACATGGCATGCCCATCGCGGTGAAAGACCTGTGCTTTACCGAGGGAACTAGAACCATGGGCGGACTTAGAGTCCTGCGTGACTTCGTGCCGAGCTATGACGCTACGGTCGTTCGCAGACTTCTGGATGCTGGGGCAGTAATGTTGGGCAAACTGAATTTGACCGAGGGGGCACTCTCGGGATACCACCCTGATTTCCCTATTCCAGTAAACCCTTGGGGAGCGGGCCTCTGGTCGGGCGTTTCTTCCAGCGGGTCAGGCGTCGCCACCGCGGCAGGGCTCTGCTTCGCCTCTCTGGGCACCGATACGGGAGGGTCGATTCGTTATCCAGCTATGGCGAATGGAGTGGTCGGTCTCAAACCCACCTACGGTCGCGTAAGTCGCTACGGCGTATTGGAATTGGCCGCATCGATGGATCACGTAGGCCCGATGACACGCTCGGTGAAAGATGCAGCCATAGTCTACGATGTTATCGCCGGATTCGATGAGAAGGACGCGACTTCACTCAAGGGTTCGATTTCCAAGATTTCTGAGACATTAACGGGCGATATATCGGATATGCGCATAGGAGTGGATGAGCACTATATAGGTGAAGGTACCGAACCGGGTTTGGTGAATGCTATTCAGGAGGTACTAGAAGTTCTAACGCGACTGGGTGCAAAGATAGTCTCTGTGGCCATGCCGAAGTCAGATCCAATGGAGTTGCGTAACGCCTGGCTGCCGATCTGTGCCTTCGAAGCGAGCAGGGCACACAGCGCTACTTATCCCTCCCAAGCAGATGAATACGGAGGTTATCTGGGTGATGCACTAAAATTGGGCGCATCGATGACCGCTGCAGATCACGCCCAAGCTATTGAGCTACGTTCGACCGTTAGCCACCAGTTTGTTTCTGCGATGCTGTCGGTAGATGCGGTAATTTGTCCTTCGGGGGGGTCAGTCTTTCCTGTAGAGAAGGATATCCAATATGGCAACATGGACACACTTAAGCCAGTCATTCAGCATTTTCAGGGGCAGTTTACTATTCCTGCTGATCTGGCCGGCACGCCTACAATTACGGTGCCCTGTGGATTCTCAGCGGCGGGCCATCCCTATGCTGTGCAGTTTCTCGGCAGGCGGCTTTCTGAATCGAGCCTTTGCCGCATAGCCCACGCCTACGAACAGGCCACCCAGTGGCATGAACGTCACCCCACGTTATAGCTTGTATGTTAGGTTTCCCGATTCAATTAACCTACTATTTTCCTTCTCGTTCAAGAATAAATCGTATAATGACACGAGTAGTCTGTCCCATGGACAGGGTAAGTCTGACAGTTTATTTTTAGAGATTTTTTATTCCCACGGGCAATCCAGAATATTAGCTAACAACGATCTGGACAATTTCTGGAGGGATAGCGGCGGCGCGTTATGGCAGTCTGCTATGCTGGAGACCGACTTCCCATCTATAAGTCAGAGCACATTACATTACCTAGTATCGATTAGATGAAAGACAGTAACGACATAATAACAAGAGCAGCTATCGAAGCTGACCTTCCAGAGATTCAGCAGCTCTATTCGATTTGGGGGCATGCCTTCGCCTATTTATTGAACGATCAGACCTTCGTCGCAGAAGTAAATGGACGAATTGTTGGGGCAGTACGCCTGGCATTCGAGGAGTCCAGCTTTGTTGTGCGTAGTCTCTTCGTGGTGAAAAAATACAGGATGTTAGGCGTAGCAAAAGTGCTTCTCGAAACCGTTGAAACGGAGTTGGGGATTAGTGAAGCCTATTGTTTGCCATTTCCCGAGCAGGAAAATCTATTCTCAGGCATAGGGTTCAATCCAGTAGTTGGTCTTAGCGTTCCAGATTTTCTTCTTAGGCGCAGAGAGAGTCTGCGCGAGGCCAATCAAGAAGTAATTATTATGAAGCGGTCTTTTGGTGTAGAGGTCAGGCCGCTTCCTGCCAAGGATTTGCCCCTGGCTATGAATCTCATCTATGAGTTCGAATTGCCTGAGGTAAAGCGGCTGCGAGAGAACGATGTGCGCTCCATCTACAGCAAGATCATCGCGGCTGGTGGTGCGGTGTTCGGAGCCTATCGTGGATCGAAGATAGTCGGAACATGCACTCTAAATGTGTGTGCGAACCTGAGTTGGTCAGGTAGGCCCTATGGCATTGTTGACAACATTATAGTCACCAAGGATGAGCGCAGTAAGGGTATCGGAAAGAGCCTGTTGCTATTCGCCTGGAGAATGGCCGAAAGTAAAAATTGTTACAAAGTTGCGCTAATGACAAAGCAGAGTGACCAGGATTCTGTATCCTTCTACCGATCGGCGGGTTTCTCCAGCGACGAGATCGGCCACCAACGTCTTTTGGGCATGGAACAATAAGTCGTCTACTTCTTCATAGACGACAGGAAGTAGAAGACAAGTCCAAGTGCGATGATACCTAAGCCAAATAGACCCTCAACCGGCCTGCTAATCAATACGAACGCGAGTGTCCATCCTGTCAGCGCGAGGTAAACTAGTGGTGGCAGAGGATAGAGAAAGGTTCTGTAGGGGCGCGGTAGTTCGGGTTGTCGCCAGCGCAGAACGAATATCCCTAGAACGGTTGTGAAACTACTAAGCGCCAGAGTGAACCCAGAGAAAACCAGTACCGATTCAAAGGTGGATGAAAAGATAAAAAGCAGTGCGATCGCTGACTGTATATAGATCGCAGTAGCCGGTATTCCATGCTTATTTTTCTTCGCAACGGCACTCAACGCAGGGAAATCTTCGCCTATCACCTGAATGACTCTTGGCCCGGCCATGGTCATGGCGCTTACCGTAGATACCAGTAGCATTGCGAGTACCAGTCCAGTGAACCGGCCGCCTATCTCGCCGAAGGAAGTCTCCGCAGCGATGAATCCTACCTCGAGTTGACCGGCCATCGCATCCATTGGCGTGGTATATAGAAAAATGAAGTTGAGCGCCACATACAGCAAGGTCACTACTAGCGTTCCACCCATCAGAATCCAGGGCAGTGTGCGCTGTGGGCTCTCTAATTCGCTGCTCAAATAGGTGGCCGCGTTCCAGCCAGTATAGGCGTAGCTGACGTAAATGAGAGCCACTGCAAAAGCACCACTCGTTAGCAGTGCTCCATCTCCTGCGACGGGCAGGAAAGTGATTGCTTGCGGAGTATCTACGACCAGAAAGGCGGTCAGGCAGAAGATGACGATGATGCCAACCTTGAGGATCGTGAATACGACTTGTAAGCCACCACTATTGCGGCGATTACTTGCATGGACAAGAGTCAGTAGTATCACCAATCCTGCGGCGAGACCCTTCTCCAGCCAGCCGCTTCCACCCACCTCTAAAACCGAAGTAGCGTAGGCGGCAAAGGTCATCGCTGCGAGAGCGCTAGGGCCGGCGAAGCCGACAGTTGCCGAAACCCAGCCGGATACGAAACCAACGGCTGGATGGAAGATGCGCGTCAGGAAGTTGTATTCCCCGCCGGAGCGCGGCATAGCAGCACCCAGTTCGGCATAGGTCATTGCGCCGCACAGGGCTGCAAGGCCGCCTACAGCCCACAGGGCCAGGAGTACAAAGCCGGAACGGATATCGAGCAACTGAAAGCCCAGGCTGGTGAACACGCCGGTGCCGACCATATTGGCAACGACGACAGCCATTACGGTGAAATGACGAAACTTGCCCTGGGACATAGCGCGGCAGCAACTCTGCGAGGTGAATTAATCAGCTAGCATTATTGCGGCGATGGGCGGCTACGTCTATGGCTGTTTAGAAAACGAGCGAATAGTCTCTACAGGGCGAATTCAGCTTCGATACCGTTCACGCTCACGCTGTAGTTGCCACTGGACAAGCCGGCGACGTTCAACTCTATAGTGGTCTCAAACGGATCCAGTACGGCGATGCAGGTCTCGGCTGGACCGAGCACGGTTTCAGCGAGGGCGATGGTAAATACTGTCCCGTTTCGAAAGATCGCGGGTGCCTGAAGTTCGACACAGGGTATAGATTTGTTGCCGCTTACTGTGATGCTCACTTGTAGCGGAAGTGACTCAGCGATATTTACTACGACAGTCTCAACCGCAACCAGATTTCGTTGTTCGGCCGCGATAAGGGTGAAGTTACCCTCGATATCGCTGACAAACTGGATGTTGTTGTAATAGGTCGGCACACCATTCACGAGGGCGGCGCCCTGAGGAATATTAAACACGTTGTCCTCATACGTGGCCGGTTGGGCGATTGCTAAGTGGCCACTCATACCAAGGCTAAATATAAAAAGATATTGAGATATTCTGACCATGGCTTGCTCCTGCGATTCAATGCCCCTAGGTTATCGTTGTCTTTGATGATGAGTACTGTCGGCGATTCTAGAACGCAAGATATTGACACTCAAGCTGAATCGCCCGATGTTGTGATTGCAGGCACAAAATGCTTAATCTGCCAAAAAACTCTGCTATTCTTCTTCCAGTGTCACAGTGTACTTGGAGCCCCTCATGCGAAACCTAATACTTATCCTCGCCCTGATTCTCACGCCGAATCTTCTGGCTCAGGTTAACGAACCGGACTGGTCGTCCGTCGAAGAAGAGACGCTGCGCCACTTCCGTGCGTTGCTGCAATTCGATACTAGCGATCCGCCGGGCCGGGAGTTGCCCGCTGCTGAGTATATTCGAGACGTGCTCGAGGCCGAGGGCTTCGATGTTCAGATGCTGGCTACAGATCCTGAGCGGCCCAATGTGCTTACCCGCTTGGAAGGCAGTGGCGACAAAGAGCCGCTGCTTATTATGGCGCATACGGATGTAGTAAATGTGGACCCTGAGAAATGGACGTTCCCGCCCTTTAGTGCAACCGTGGACAACGGCTATGTCTACGGTCGTGGCGCCGTAGACGACAAAGATAACCTGGCCTCAGCCCTCATGGTGATGCTGGAGTTGAAGCGGCAGAACGTGCAGCTCGACCGAGACGTGATCTTTCTGGCAGAGTCCGGAGAGGAGGGTGCT
Organism: uncultured Gammaproteobacteria bacterium; assembly: GCA_963976555.1. Taxonomy (GTDB): domain Bacteria; phylum Pseudomonadota; class Gammaproteobacteria; order Pseudomonadales; family Pseudohongiellaceae; genus UBA9145. Next base: position 28,866 of record CAXBLN010000007.1, on the reverse strand, counting down.
ACCGAGTACGGCATCGAGTTCATGGTAAATGAGCATTTCGAGAAGATCGAATCCGAATTCTGTCTCGCTGAAGGCGGGTCTGTGGCGAGAGTGAATCGCGAAGTACAGTACGCAGGTATTCAGACCGTGGAGAAGATTCCCTATCGAGTGGAATTGCTCGCAACTGGTGTCGCGGGTCATGGTTCCGTGCCATTACAAACTAATTCCGTAACGCGACTGGCCAAGGCGGTAGCCGCTATCGCAGATTGGCGCTCACCTATTCGCCTCAATGAAACGACCGCGGCCTACTTCGAAAGACTCGCATCGATCTCCCCGGCGGATGCGGCTCAGCGTTATCTGAATGTGCTCGATCCGGGCCTGGCCAGTGAGGTCGACGAGTACTTCCTGGCTAACGAGCCACGTCACGCTTCCATGCTGCGCTCTTCACTGTCACCGAATATCTTCGATGCTGGCTATCGCATCAATGTCATTCCATCGGAAGCGGCGGCAAGCGTAGACTTTCGTGCACTTCCGGATGAAGACATCCCTGCCTTTCTGGATGAGATTCGACGCGTCATCAACGATCCCGCGGTCGAGGTCAGTCTGGGGGTTCGCAATACGCGCCCCCGTGGCGAGGCGAGACTGAATACGCCGGCGTTCAGCGCTATCGAGGAAAACATCACGAAGCACTACGGTGTTATTACTCTACCCACCATGAGCACGGGCGCAACCGACATGGCATATCTGCGCAACAGAGGTATTCAGTGCTATGGCATCGGTCCCGCGATAGACCGCGAAGATGCGGCGCTTGGTTTTGGCGCGCATAGCGACCAGGAGAGGATTCTGATAAGTGAGTTGCATCGCTTCGTGCGATTCAATTGGGATGTGGTGATTCAAATTGCCGGTGCGGGAAACTAGGTTTTAGTACTAACAATCAATATATGACTACTTGTACAGGGGAAACCGGAATGAGAATTACAAGGATACTCATATCGATGCTTAGTGGAGCTGCGCTAGGTTTGCTGTCGAATGCAGTGCTCGCACAATCGAGCGCGACACCTCAGGTGTCCATAGGTAACGGTGCAAAAAACTGGATCACGACGGAAGGGGTAAAGCGTGCCGATGGTACGCTCACCTTCTCCGAAGTTCAGATAGATGGCAATGGCTGGCTAGTGATACACCCATTCGAGAACGGTGCGCCCAACGGAGACAAGTATGTCGCCTCGACTTATTTAAAAGACGGAACAAACTCAAACGTGAGCATTAAAGTGCACAAGGGCTTGACCTCCGGTGAAATGTTTATCGTGATGCTACACCGCGATGTCAACGAGAATCAGGTGCTGGATTTTGTATTCGTAGACGACCGCAACGTGATGGATACCGCCGTGTTCGAAGGAAGTACCATGATCGGGCATGCGATACCGGCACCTTAGTTTATTGGTCTTGCTCACCTATCTAGCTTTCTGGATAGTACTGGCGAAAAAAAACCGGCTACATAGCCGGTTTTTTCATTTGCTGTGGCTAGTCTTCGGCTTGTGCCGCCTGTCTCTCTTCGGCGCGGTGGCCGGAAAGAATATTGGCCATCCCGTAGTTGCCCTCGTGGCAGGCGTATTCATAAATGTCATCGGGGGTGTAGTCGAGGATGATCTCTCGAGTGTAGGGAGCGGTAAAGCTACCGGGGTCGTTGGAAGTGAATTGATACTGAATCGCATCGTCGCTGATTCGAGTAAGCCGCTCGACATTTACTTTGCGTGAAGTTTCCGGGCCGGTGCTGCTCTTGTCAGAGTAGTTCGTCGTCTCGACTACGAGGGTGTCTCCGTCCCAATAGCCGCGGGAATCACCGTGCCACAGCTTAATGTCTTCATCGATGTGCGGCCGCTCTACCAGTGGGATGATGCGTACGTCGTGCGCCATCTCCTGGATAATCGCTACGGTGTCCCTAGTCTGCACGATCTGCCAATAGCTGTTGTAGCCTGAGCTCAGTCGTGGGGCGCCAAAACTCAGGCAGCGTTCGCCTAGCGGTCTGTCGGTGTAGGAGTCGGCAGGATGCTCTTCTCTATGTTGAGTCAGTTCTCGGGCCGCTGCGATCGCCTGTTCTGTTCGTGGTGGAAACTGTCCGTTCGGGGGATCGATGATCTGCGAAGTACCGCGGTGAATGGTTCGGTCTACCATCCACTGCGAATCATAGTTGCCAGTGGAAGGATCATAGGAATTTATCTCTCCGCTAAACGCGGCAGCCAGAACACCTTCTCCGAAAAGGGCATCGCCCCCTTCGGCAGTGATCTGAGCCATACGCTGCTGCAGAAATTCAACGTCCTCATCGGTAAGGAACTTCTTGTCGCCAAATACCGCGGGTCGCTCCACAGGCGTGATCGTATTATTCTCCCAAACACCCTGCAGGTCGGGGTGGCCGTCAATTGTTCGGCTGACTTCCCAGGCGCCGCTGCTCTGGGCCAGACTGAAGCTGCTGAGGAGCAATAGAGATGCTGTTGAACCGCAATAGGCAAGTATTCTGTTCATGGTGCAAATCCTTGAAAATAGTCTATTTTTATAGGGTTTGATAGGCGTACTACAGTTTCGACTAGCGATCAATTTACCCCTTTGGTTGCTAGAGTACAAGTGGGTTCAAGCCCAACTCTACTCGCCCTGCTGGCCGACATTCGATAGGCTCAAATCAATCCCTGAGTTGCGCAGATGCCTAAGTGCGATATTTAGTGCGATACAGGATATCCCGAGTATCGGGAAGAATCAGGAGAGTAACGATGCAAAAAGCACTATTTTCACTGCTGCTCATGGGCTTACTCGTCAGCTGTGCCGTCTCCGACTCGGCCGATCGCATAAGGCCGCCAACTACAGCTCTATAGCCCCGGAAGCAGACCATATCACCTGCTTCACTCGCAGCGAATTGAGTAGCCGTTTCCCAGACGTTTCTGCTATCGCGTTGCAGATCTGGAAGCGCAGAGGAATCAGGGTCAAGCCGTGGTCGATCTAATACAGATAGATGGTCTGCTAGAGGGTCTCTTTGGACTACAGTAGTCACCACTAGCTACGCCGATTGCTTAGCGTTGGCGCAACATCTCGCGGTTTATCTCAGAGACTTTCTGAACCCCCAGCAATCGCATATCGCGCTCGATCTCGGTTTTAAGGTTACCCAGCGCGCGTTCAACGCCGGGTTGGCCTGCGGCCGCGAGTGCATACAGATACATTCGACCTCCAGAACAGGCCTTCGCGCCTGCGGCTAGCGCCTTAAGTACGTGTGTGCCGCGGCGAACGCCACCATCCAGAATCACATCAATATCATCACCAACCGCATTCGTGATTTCAGATATCTGATCGAAGGGCGATCGCGAGCCATCGAGTTGGCGGCCACCATGGTTCGAAACCATGATCGCGTCGGCACCGATATCTACGGCCTTCTTTGCGTCGGCAACGCTCATTACTCCTTTCAGACAGAATGGCCCGCCCCACTGCGCGCGCAGGGCTTCGGCATCCGACCAATTCATCGTCTGGTCGAGCATGGATTTGAAGTAGTCGCCTATCGAAACGGCAACGTTCGAGCCCTGCTGTACGAAGTCTTTCAACTCTGCGAGTTCGAATGCTTCGCGAAAGAAGTAGTTCATCGCCCAACTGGGGTGTGTCGCAAAACTGAAGAGGCTTTTTAGAGTGAGCCGTGGCGGCGAAGTAAAGCCGGTGTACAGATCGCGCTCGCGATTGCCTCCGGTGATCGTATCGACGGTCAGGGCCAGCGTATTGAACCCCGCCGCTTGGGCACGTTCCACCATGGCATCATTCAGCGCCCGATCCTTATGAAAATAGAACTGAAACATCTTCGGCGTCGATATCATACTGCCAATCTCCGCGAGGCTAACGGTGCCCAGCGCTGACACGCCGAACATGGTGCCGAATTTCTCAGCGGCTCTGGCGACTGCTCGTTCGCCATCGTGATGAAACAGACGCTGCAGCGCTGTTGGTGAGCAAAAGATAGGCATATCCAGTTTCTGACCCATTACAGTTACAGACATATCGATGTCTTCAACCCCGGCAAGAACATTGGGGACCAGGTCGCAATCGTCGAAGGCAGAGGTATTTCTACGGTAGGTGATCTCGTCATCTGCGGCGCCATCTATATAGTGGAATATGGGGCCGGGCAGTCTTTGCTTCGCTAGTAGGCGTAAGTCTTCTACGTTATGGCAGTCTTTCAGGCGTCGGAACATTGTGCTTTGCTCGGTTTCGAATTGTTGTTCCATCTATTATGGTTGCTTTGGTCGCAGAATCGAAGGATTTATTGTTCTCCAGCTATTCACCTACGACCCTGACAGGAAAGTTAGAATTACTAGCCATAGACATTCCTTTCGCACCAACTTAGTATCAGCAGCTCGAATTCTACAATCTCCTATGAGGATACGCGCATGCGCAGAACACTAATCAACCTAATCTCGCTTCTCGGTCTAACGCTCGGACTGAGTTTTAGCAGCCTGGCACTGGCAGCCGATGCACCGCCGCCCTGCGGACCCGCTGCAGATTTATCTGCTGACCTGTCCGGCAATGTGGATGCAAATTCTCGCTGTTTCGAGATCCGTATGTACACTGCCGAGCCAATAAAGGACGGCGTAGGGGGTATCGATAATCTGCACCAGCGCTTTCGTGAAAAGGAAGTCTCCATATTCGAAAAGCATGGCGCCGAAGTCATAGCCGTGTGGCAAAGGCTGGATGATCCTAACACGCTAGTCTGGATGCTAGCCTACAGAGATCGAGCTCATCGCACGGCAGTCTGGGCCGCCTTCGCAGCAGATCCTGAGTGGGTTGAACTTAGGCAGAAATACGAGGTACCGATCTCGGCGAATACATTCATGATGAGTGCTACGGATTACTCTAATCTGAAGTAGGCTCATCAAAGCAAAGGAGCGGGTGCTCTATCCCTGCGGATTCGCACGAGTACCCAGCTCCTATCTATTACTAATTGTTTTTTCCGACCGAGCCTTACATAGTTTGCCGTAGCCCACCTTTGCTACAATCCGCGTCATTCGGTCAATAACCGCAGTCCGGAGAACCCTAAGCACCAATAGCAAAACCTCGCGTATTTAATTGGCAGTACAGTATGCAAAGACCCTATTTCGCCTGTTAGCTGGTCTGCTCGCCTTCGCGAGTGCCGGCCTCAGCGCACAGGAAGATCGGATTGTCGATACCGCCGTGGCCAAGCAGTTTTGCGTGACCCGTGTCGAAACGCGACAGAGCTAGTGAGATGCGCGAACTAATGAGAATAGAATGTCATGCTGCGAATCATAGCCAGAGATATGCAGGCCCTGCTAAATGAGATCCGTAGCTGTCAGACCTGCGCGGGCTTGATTCCAGAACCCAGGCCCATTGTCCGAGCGAGCAGCAGCTCACGCATACTGATAGTGGGGCAGGCCCCTGGTACGAAAGTGCACGCGAGCGGAGTCCCCTGGGATGATGCCAGCGGTAAGAGACTGCGCAGCTGGATGGGGGTCGACAACGAGATATTCTACGACGTGAACAAAGTCGCAATCGTACCGATGGGTTTCTGCTATCCCGGCAAGGGAAAGTCTGGCGATCTCCCTCCCAGGCCCGAATGCGCGCCACAGTGGCATGAGCCTGTGTTGGCGCATCTGAAAGATGTCCGCTGCACTTTGCTCATAGGACAGTTTGCGCAGAACTACTATCTCGAAGACTTCCACGAGACGCTGACGCAGCGTGTGAAGCATTGGCAGGAGTTAGTCCCCGAAACCTATGTACTGCCACACCCCTCGCCGCGGAATCAGATGTGGCTAAGAAGGAATCCATGGTTCGAGAACGAAGTAGTCCCGCAGTTGAGGAAGACTATCGCTGCCCTTGTTTAGAGCAGAAGCACATCTCACTGTGGGAAATTGAGCGATCGGCTGAACCAGTCTTGCAGCAACTCCTGGCTGACGATTCCGCTGTGAGACTGCATGCGGTGATCGCTATCGAAATAGTAGCTGCGTGGCAATTCCCCATACCAATTTGGGTCTATGCTGAAGCGAAGTCGTTCGACGAAGCTATCCGCGAACATCCAGGATTCCTTGCCTTCAAGTCCAACGTCCTCCAGAAACTCTAGCGAGTAATCCTTCTGCTCGATGGAATCGGTTGAGACAAGTACGTAATGGATTTCAGGATTGAGTTCGATGAGCTTCGCCATCAACTCCATCTCGACCATGCACGGTGGACAATCGACAGACCAGAGTCCAAGTAGAAATTCCTGACCCTCCAGGCTTGCCTTTATCTCTGCTAAGGATTCGGCCGTGAATGCTTTCAGGTTGTCGGCTCCGGCAATCGGCGCAACGAAGATTAGTACTGCACTGATCATCACGGGGAAAAGTATGTTGCCTCTGAAAGAAGTCCTAGTCATCGGATTGAGCCTCCTGATTCGCTGCGAATCTCTCGAGAACGTATCCCTTCTCCTGCGTGTGCCAGCTCAGATAGAGCCCATTATCTCCCGTTACCACGAGTGGATGATCGGAACCCTGTGAAGTCACGTGCAAAACTTCTGGCTGCGACCAGGAAGCACCATCGTCTGTAGATTTTATGAGACTAAGATTCGTGTTCTGACCGTCGAAACCCTTCCAAACCAGATAGAGTGTGCCTTCGAATTCTGCAAGATAGGGATGTCCCGCACCGGCATTGCCATCTACTCGAAACACATGCTGTGGTTTCTCATCAAGGAATGAATAGCGTGCGTAGTAGATGCCCTGATGCAGGTCACCGTTGCTGAACCAGCTCATATGATAGTCACCGGATACTCCCGATTGAATCATGGTTGGGCCGTGATGAGGGCAGGCGTCGATCTGCCATTCGTCGTAGCTAGCTCGACCGAACTCCTGCGTCTCGCCCCAGGGCGTTAGCACGGCAATGGCATGGTCGCGGGTTGTCACGCCGAAAATCTGCCGCCATAGGATCGCGATGTTCTCGGGACCTCTTGGCGCTATGGCTATGCGACAACATTCACAGCTGTTGTTAGCGATCCTGTAGTTGTCTGAAAAGGAAGCCCCTCTATCGGAGGACACGGCATAGTATATCGCGGCGCCGGCGTAGTCTTCATTGCGTTCGATGCTGGCCTCGAGGTCGCGCTTGTCGATCCAGGTCATGTACAGGTGACCGGATTCGGTCAGATAGAGGCTCTCGAATCGATGACCCGTGAATAGATTGTCGTCATTGATCGTTCGGGGAGTCTCGAATGTCTCGCCGCCATCGGTAGAACGACTGAAGCGAATCTCTCCGGTGAATCGCGGCGATGTCTTCCTGGTCCAGGAGATGAATATATTGGAGTCAGAATCTACTACGATCTTGGGTCGGTTCTCGCCGTTGTGCTCGGCGTCTTCCGCTATTGAGTTGACGAGTACGGCCGGCGAGTAGCTTGCGCCCAGATCGTCGGAGTGACTGACGTAGACGTGCTGATCCTGCACGAAGGTGACCCAGAGCCTGCCATCACTATCGAAGGTCGCGCTTGGCGCACTGCCGCAGTGAACAGAAACGGAGCTGGAGTCGTTGGCGGCATCACAGTCGTTCGCTGCCGCAGCAAGCGCCGTTGGCAAGGCTGTTGCGGCAGCCAGTAGCATAGTGAATGCAGTCAATGTTCGAATCTTCAGCTTCATAGTCAGTACCAATCGAATCCCAAAATTGTTAACGATTTATCTCTTAGAAAAAGAGCTGTCCCTCAATGGGCAACTCCTATCTCTGCTTAGAAGTCGTAAGAGAAATTTGCGTAGAAAGTGCGCCCCGGCCAGGGATGAGCCACAAAAGCGACCTCGTCGGTTAGATTGTCGATCCCCAGCCCAAACGACATGCCGTCGCCTATTCTATAGGTCGACTTCAAGCCCACGCGGGTGTAGCCATCCTGTGCGCTGTAGACATTGTCCTCATCGTCCGTGTTGTCGATCCTGCCGAAGCTATCGCTCGCATACTGCAGATTAGCACCTATGTCCCAGTTACTATTCAGATGGTAGGTAGCCAACAGATTCGAGCGCCATTCGGGCATGCGCGGATAGACGTTGCCTTCTATCGAAGGGTCCGGCGCGTTCTTTATGATTTCCGAGTCGGTGAACACCGTGTTGAATCGTATGTCCAGATTGGGCAGGAACATGTCCTGAGCGTTGGCTATGAATTCTACGCCGCTGGTTTCAATCTCATCTACGGGAATGAATGTTCTTAGCGAGGTGCCGCCGTTGATGACGGTAGACTGGGATTCGATGACGTCCTCGATTGTCTCGGTAAAATAGTTCACCCGGATATAGCCATTCGATATCGCGCGCTCTGCCATCAGGTTGTGATGGAGCCCATCCTCGGGAGCAAGAACCGGGTTCGAGACGCTAATGGAATTGTAGGCCTCATATTGACTAAACAGCTCTTCGACGATAGGGAAGCGATAGGCCTTCGCCACGGAGTAGCGAAACGACCAATCGGCATTCGGCTGATAACCTAGCGAAAACTTCGGCGACGTTTCACTGCTTGAACGGCTAGGGACTTGAGTTAGATCGAACTCTGCAGTGCTGGCGTCGTCCTTGTCGAAATAGCCATTACGACTATTGAACTTTTCGTGCCGCAATCCGAAGGCGGCATCCCACTGATCTGAGAACTGCCAGTTCAACTGCGCGAAGGTCGCTAGTATTTCAGTCTCGCCACCGCTGCGGGAGGTATAGCTGTCCTTGCTGCCGGCAGCGTAGTTGCTGGAGTCATAGATATCGAGGTTCAACTCGTAGGCTTCCTTGCGCACTCCCGCGACCAGGCCGAGCCCGGGCAAGCCCAAGTCGTCGAAGTACAGTTTCACTTCGGCGGCATCCCAACCCGTATCACCAAAATCAGATATCTGCCCGTCTAAGGTATGTAATGGGTCTTCGGGGTGCGAACTGGAGCTACGATTCTCATCGCGCAATACCGAGAAGCGATTGATGTTCGCCTCAAGCTCGATAGTGTCGGTGATATTTCCGCGCAGCCTGAGGCTGGTGGAGAGGGAGCGGCGCTCAAGCTCGCTCGCGGCGAAGCGGCTCGCAGGCACAGAGAACTGACGACCATTGTCGATCACATCGCCACGGTATACGGAATTGCCCGCAGCGTCGCGCAGATACGTGTTGGCGGAGTCGTCAACTGAATTTCGATCCTCATAGGCCACGTTCAATAGCGTGGAGAAATTACCGAAATCGTGACCTAACTTGAATTTATAGTTATTGGTTTCAGTGTCAACTACGCCGGTATCCATGAACCAGTTTCTGGAGTTGCTGCGTTCGTCGTTCTCGACTAGGGACCCAGTGACAGCTAGAGGCGTTGCGCTGCCACTGCTACCACCGTAGTTAAAGGTTTGTGGCTGCGCCTCGTTGTCCAGGCGATTGAAGGAGAAATAGTAGCTGGTGTCCCCGATCTTGTTGCCATAGGACATGAAGGTCTTATAGCCATTAACGGTGTCATCGAAGCCATAGTCGTCGAAGTTCTGTGAATAGAATGAACTGTCGAAGTGAAACTCGCTCTTCTGTGGTATCGCCGTCTCGATCTCCATCACGCCACCCATGGAGTTACCGCCGTACTCGGCGGAGAAGGGGCCGTAGAGGACTTTTACCTGCGCGATCTCACTCGCCGAGACCATGGTCCAGCGCGGCGCGCCATTCCAGCGTGACTGCAGAAGATAGTGAAGAGGTACGCCGTCGGCGAATACCATCGAGCGCGAAGTTTGAAACATATTCGAGCCACGCATCCCCATCACACCGTTGGAGTCGCCGATGAAGCGGCGGCGAATGACGACGCTGGGTTCGAACTTGACGATGTCTTCGGTGGTGGCGACATTGATGCTGGCGAAGTCGGCCTGAGTCAATATGTTTGTGGGGCTAGGGTTGGCAAAGTTTCTGTCAGTCGCGCTTCCCCAGACCATTACCTCTTCGACTTGATCTTCCGCGCCAAATGAAATAGATGTACTCATCGCGGCGATAACGAGTGCTACTTCACGGGCCAGAATCCGCTTTCTGAAAGCCATTGGCTCAAACTCCTATCTAAAATGACCAAAATAGGGAGCTAGTGTATAGATTCCTGAATGAATTGGGATGTGACAGATTGCCGCGGAGCACTCCCCGACTGGGAAGCCCGCCGTAATGAAGTTAGAGGAAGCGGCTGGGGCAGGCGGCTTATGAGAAACCGAGGCGCGGATGTTGTCGTTGTCCAGGGTGCACCGCCTAGAAAGAATAGCGCAGGCTTATTTCATAGGCTCTGGGGTCGCCGAAGATCCACTGGTTGGGTACGTAAGGTGCGATCACGTAGTCCTCTTCATCGGTCAGGTTCTTGACTCTGGCGGTGACGGTCAGATCCTCGCTTAGCATCCAGTTCACGCTGGCATCGAATACTGTGTACTCGGGCATCTCTTCAGTATTGCTATCATCAACGAAGCGAGAATCAACATAGCGGAAGCCGCCGCCTATCTGAACATTTTGAATCGGTGACCAGTTAAGCCAGAGGTTGATCGTTTGCTCCGGCACATTTCGAGGTGTATTGCCGGCGAGTGATACGCCACCGGAATAGAACTCGTCGAATTCTGCATTGATGCTGGCCGCATTGAAATCGATACTGATGGAGTCGCCAGGATGGACTCGAAGTGTAAACTCGAGGCCGTTGGAACTCTGCTGTCCGATCTGCTCGGTGATGACGGAGCCGGGCAGTCTAGTCAGGATGTCCTCCTTCTCAATGTCGAAGTAGGCGAGTGTATATTCGCCCCGCCCTTGCATGAACTGTTGCTTGAGTCCGATTTCTACTTGTCGGCCCCCGGCAAGATCGAAGTTCGCGTTGCCGCCACTGATAGATATCGGTGACGTTACTGGATCGGCGGCGGTGCTAGTCTGCGCATAGAGGCTCATATTGGTCCGAGGTTGGTATACCAAGCCGGCTCTCCAGGTAAATTCAGTGAACTCTGCTCCGAAACCCGAAGCTGGACTGCCGCCGATCGCTAGATCGAAACGTGAGTAATCTATGTCATCGAAGCGCCCGCCGAGGACTACACTTAGTTGTTCGTTCAGCTGAATCACGTCGTCTATGAATAGAGCGTACTGCCTGGTTTCTGTCTGGTAGTCGAGGATAGTTGGGATCGTTGCTTGAGGTGAGGCGCCGGGTGTGAAGCCGAATACCGGTACGCTATCGCTGACACCGAAGCCGCCCGTGCTGAAATTGTTCAGATAGTTGAGCTCGATGTTGTTCACTTCTGCGCCAACGCTTAAGCTGTTCTCCATGCCAGCAATATCTGCATTGATCAGGAAATCGAATCGACTACCGACCTGCTCTTCCTCGTGAACGATGCCGAGATAGAACGCGCGATCGACCAGGCCTGTTGTGTTGTTATAGGAATATTCTTCCAGGTTCTGCCACTCTCTGTCGGCATCGAGCAAGTAAGTGTCGCTCCTAAAGGTGATGTTATCGGAAATCTCCCACTCGACGTGCATGCGTGACCACATGTCTTCATAGATTACCTTGCCATCTTCGAAGTTATAGTTATTGCGTCGATGGGAGTTGCTCGCGTCGCCATTGATTAGCGGTGTTCCCCAGAATGGCGCCGTATCGATGTCGGCATAGTCCACGCTGAAGCGAATGCTGAGATTCTCGGTGGCTTGATAGAGCAGGGAGCCAGCCAGCACATCTCGCTCTTCGTTGGCGCGATCGGCATAACCATCGTCTTCCTGATGGGAGGCATCCAGCCTGAATGCTAGCTTGTCCGATATCTTGGTGCCGCCGCCGATAGCCAGTCTTTTCATATCGAAGCTGCCGAATGCCGCGACGGTCTCGAAGCTGCTCTCGCCAAAGGAGGGAGACTTGGGAACGTAGTTGATCGTAGTACCCAGCGCACCGACGCCATTGATAACCGAGCCTGCTCCGCGCAGGACCTCGACCCTATCGAGGGTCCATGTGTCGGCGGGGAAGGTTACCGTGCCGGCGACGATGTATAGCCTCGTGCCATCGTAGGTATAGACGGTTGAGCCGTGGCCGTTAAAGCCGCGAGAGGATATTGAGGTGCCGCCGTTTCCCGGGCTGGCGCTGGCAGATATGCCTGTTGTGCGAGTGACGGCATCAAGGGCGCCATAGTCACCCTTGGTGGCAATTTCCTCACGGCTAATAATGTCGACACTGGCTGGCTGATCCAGGCCTGATAGTCCAAGTCGGCTGCCGGCGCCATTCGCGGCGTTCAGACGAATACTGCCTACACCGCCTTGGCCTACAACGAGAATCTCCTCGACCGCATCCTCGGCGGCGAGTGTGTTCGATGAGCAGGTCAGGGTCACTGCAAACGTCAAACACCACACACGTGTCGTATTAAATTTCTGTATCCGTGCCAGCCTGCGATCCATAGTCGGATTCCATTTATCAACTTGGCGCGCAGTTTATGAACGTGATGTAAGGATAACTAGTTAAATAACGTTTCTTAACGTAGTGGAGTTCGACAAATAACTTCCTAAATGCTGATATTCTGACAATGCGGCGACGCTTTTTGTTATTCTTCGCGCTGTTGCGGTGTCCACGCGGTATCTACTGGTTTGAAGGGAGAAGTTATATTGAAACGCTCATTTGAGGTGGCGAGATTACATTGGCTTCGCGGTCCTGCTGTAGCGATATTGGCAGCACTATTGGTTTCCTGCGCGCAGGAGGTGGTAGATTGGATCGATATACCTCTGGCGGACAATGTGTACTTCGAAGTTCGCCCTCAATTCAATTCCGATGTAGTCGAGATACCGCTATCCGCGCACACTGCCTTGGAATTTAATTTACAGATGCAGCAGGGTGCCGCGATTAGCTATGAATGGGAAGCGCTGAACCTGCCTGAAGCGGAACTCCTTTTGAGCGAATTCCACGGACACACAGTTCGAACCTCGGAGGCTCCGGGAGACCTGATGTTCTATAAGATAAGTCGAGTAGCCTCTTCCGAAGGTTATTTGGTCGCCCCATTCGAAGGCATCCACGCCTGGTATTTCTCAAACGAAAGCGACGAAGATATTAATATCGTTCTCAGTATCTCGGGCTTCTATAATATTGCCGAGTAAGCAGGGCATAGCGAATCATGCCATCGACGTTCAAACTTCTGCTGTTCTGGATACATCGCTGGCTCGGTATTGCGATGTGCCTACTGTTCGCGCTCTGGTTCGCGAGCGGCATGATTATGATGTATGTGGAATATCCGGAGTTGACCGAAACCGAGAGGCTTGCACAGCTTCCCAGTCTGAAATTAGACACAGTAGCTCTAACTCCGCTCGAGGCATCCTCACGAATCGTCAATGAGACGGTGTTTTCTTCCGTCAAGCTAACGTCTGTGCTTGATCGACCTGCGTTCGAATTCATCGGCATAGGCGGTTGGCGGTTCTTTGTTTTCGCCGATAATGGAGAGAAGATTTCTGACCTTGGTGAGGGCGCGGCGCTGCAGGCGGCGAGCATGTCGGGATTAGCCGCTAGCGATTCTTCGCCGAGCTATGATGCGCTTATCGACATGGATCAGTGGTCTATTTCTGCCTCCCATAACGTTCTTAGGCCACTGCATCGAATCGATATGAACGATGGCGAGGACCGCGTTCTTTACGTGTCCCAACTCAGTGGCCAGGTGGTTCTGGACACGACAGGTTCTGAACGTTTTTGGAACTGGCTTGGGTCGACTATTCATTGGATCTATCCTCTGCAGTTACGCAAGAATTCGTCTCTTTGGACAGATGTTGTGATTTATACATCGCTGATGGGAATCGTATCCGTGGTTACTGGGGGAATTATCGGATTCATGCGGATCAGATTGAAAAATTCAGCTCGCACTTTGAGCCTGAGTCCTTATAAAGGATGGATGAAGTGGCATCATCTTTTGGGGCTTGCCTCGCTGATTTTCATCGCAACATTTATCTTTAGCGGGTTGATGTCTATGGGCCCATGGGGAGTGTTCAGCTCTGCTACCTCTCCTATACCGCAGATCGCCCGCTACTATGGGAGCGATACACTTAGGTTATCCGGTCTGCCAATGCCAGCACCAGGCGAAGTTGCTTCCACGGTGAAAGAGATTCAATGGCACCAGATTCAAGGGGTCTACTACTATTCGATGGTCAGTTCGCCGAATGAATTGGAAGTCAGTTTTGCAGCCAGCAGTAACCCAGACGAATCGACGAAACTAACAGCGATGGTTCGCGCAGCTATTCCAAGTTTGCTGCCGCAGGCCGCTCTGAAGAGTATGGAGGTGGTCGATGAGGAAGATACCTACTATTATTCCAGGCACAATAATTTTCGACCTTTGCCCGTTTATCGTGCCGTCTTCGATGATGCGGAGTCGACCTGGTATCACATCGATCTGAATAACGGTGAAATAGTCAACCGTGTTACCGACGCGAGTCGTCTGGAACGTTGGCTGTTTAATGGCCTGCATAGTTTGGATTTTCAGATTTTGCTGCGACATCGACCGCTATGGGATGTGGTGATGATTCTCCTCAGCTTGATTGGTCTAGTTTTTTCAGTTACCGCCGTTGTGATCGGCTGGCGACGACTGCTTAGGTAACGATGAGACAGGTATAATAGAAATGGTTTTGGGCAGACGTGGTTTTTCTAAATTGGCGCTTGTGGTTCTCGCCTCCGGCGGCGGCGCTGTTAACAGGGTATTGCTTGCACAAGAGAACAGTTTGCAAGACACCGCCATCGCCGTAGAGCGACGGTTAGGAGCAAGGCTCGGCCTCGCTGTTCTGGACGAGAGCTCGGGGCGGATTTGGGGCTATCAGGCGGACCAGCGCTTCCCCATGTGCAGTACCTTCAAGCTGATAGCTACCGGTGCCTTTCTCGCTCGCGTCGATAGCGGCCATGATAGTCTGCTACGTCGCGTTGCTATCGAACAGGATGCCCTGGTCAGTTACTCACCAGTCACGGAGACCAGGGTTGGTGGGCAGGGCATGACGATGGCCGAGATCTGCGAGGCGGCGTTGACCCAGAGCGACAACACCGCGGGCAATAAGATTCTGCAATCTATCGGAGGCCCAGAGGCGCTTACCCGATTCGCGCGCAATATTGGTGATGAGGTGACCCGGCTGGATAGGTGGGAGACCGAACTTAACGAAGCCTTGGTGGGTGACCCCAGAGATACGACTTCTCCCAATGCTATTGTTAATACCCTTAGGAGATTGCTACTGGGGGATGTGCTGAGCGATGCGTCAAAGCGGCTACTAGGCGATTGGATGAAAGCTAACCAGACTGGTGACGCAAAATTGCGTGCGGGCTTGCCATCGAGTTGGGAGCTTGGTGATAAGACCGGTGGCGGAAACAACGGCACCATGGCAGATGTAGCAATCGTCTGGCCCGCGAATAGGAAACCGATACTTGTCGCAGTCTACATGACAGAGACAACAGCCTCGTTCGAAGATCGCAACGCAGGCATCGCTGAGATAGCGAGCGCCTTAGTGCTAGCGATTTAGTCGATGAGGTTCATTAGGCATCGACAAGCGGTATAGACTGAGGCCCGATACTCGGTATACAGTACGTCATTCAGTTAATTGAAAATAATGTATTTCCGCCTAAGGAGTAGAAAGAGTATGGGTAAGCTATCCAGTTTAATGGGAGTCATGTTCGCAGTTGTGTCTCTTAACGCAATCGCTGCCGACGCGCCTGAGACTATCACGGTGACCAGTTCGGCGTTCGATCACCACGGCATGGTGCCTGAAGAATATACAGCCTACAGCGAAAATAAGTCGATCGACCTCAATTGGTCCAACCTGCCAGCAGGCACGGTGCAGTTAGCGCTGATCTGCGACGATCCCGAAGTCGTAACGATTGGCATGATGCCCACGCCATTCCCACATTGGGTGGCTTATAACATCCCCGCCTCCGCCTCGGGTTTGCCCGAAGACATGACTAAAGACGCCGTTGTCACTGGCGTTCCAGGGCTGGAAGGGATGATTAATGGTCTGAACGGCACGCGCCGTGCAGGTTACTTCGGCCCGAGGCCTCCAGTAAATGGCCATCTTCACGCCTATCATTTCAGAGTCTATGCGATTGACTCGGATCTTGATCTTGCAGAAGGCCTGAACAAGGACGAACTCCTGGCAGCCATCGATGGCCACGTACTTGCCACCGGCATGCTAATGGGGCACTACGAGCGCAAGGAGCAGTAAACCATCGCTTCGCGGCATTCTGGTAAATAGCATTGAAAGCGGGCCATTGGCCCGCTTTCTCGTTATGTTCATGCAACTATTTCAGCTTCAGTAGGTCCTATTCATACCCTATTCATTCGAAAGGCATATAATGGCTGTTTTACGGGGTATTCCGTACGCTAACCGCACCACTTTCGCATCAATAAAAGTCTACATGTACTCAGCATTTCGAATTTCGGTTCTTCAGCATAAAGCTCGCTTTCTGCGTCTTATCCTCTGCGGCACTCTGGCAGTGGGAGCTTGGTGTGTGAACTCTTTGGCCGTGGCACAGCCTGCCACCTTCTCGATTACCGGTGCCCCTGAACAGCTGGAGAGAAACCTTCGTGCTCACATCAGCCTACCCAGCGTTGCCTGCGAGACATCTCAGGCGCGACTGAGGCGATTCACTCCGGGAATTAAGCAGGATATCGACCGCGCTGGTCGCGCACTCGGCTACTACCTTATTCAGAGCACGATCGAATTTGCTAGCGAAGAATCATGTTGGACGCTGAGCATCGCGATCGATCCTGGCGCACCGGTGCTGATGTCCAATGTAGACATCAATATCCGCAGCGATGCGCGCTTATTTTCTAGCGTTTTGGAAAACCTGCCTCTCGCCGAGGGTGATCAACTCAATCAGCGGCGCTACGAGGACCTAAAATCCGATTTGAGTTCTCGAGCCGTAGAGGTCGGATTCTTCTCAGCGAGGTTCGAGCGTTCACAATTGTTGCTCGACCTGCAACAGAACACTGCAAGCGCATCGATCGATTTTGATCCGGGCGAGAGATTCAGGTTCGGTGCTGTCCAATTGCAAACCATCGAGCATCTGTCTGAAGACTTTATTCGAAGGTTCATTAATTTTGAAGAGGATGCTTTCTATTCGTCGTCAGCTCTAATCGATTTGCGAAGTTCGTTGAACGACAGCCAGTATTTCAGCAGCGTCACCGTAACGCCAATGCTGAATGCGAATCAAGGCACACAGGTGCCAATTGTGGTTGCGTTGGAACCTCGTCCTCGTAATGTCTACTCCGCTGGTGTGGGTGCTACTACCGACATAGGCCCGAGAGTTACAGCAGAATACGAGGACAGATATCTCAATAGAAGTGGCCACCGTTTTGAAGCTGGCACAAGTGTTTCGCCCATAGAACAATCCTTGGATGCAAATTACACGATGCCCATGTCCAATCCGGCAACGGAATCACTTCGCTTCTCAGCCGGTTTGCTTAGTGAGAATAACGACACTTTCAAAAACAACTCCCTCAAGCTGGGTACGGTTTATAGCTTCATCAATCGCTTCGATTGGCGTCAGAATCATTTTCTAAATTATCAACACGAAGAGTTTCAGATAGCAGATCAGGATGAGGTCGCGGATCTGTTTATTCCTGGAATGAGTCTAACGAAGACGCAGGCCGACGATGCCTTGTATCCAACAAGGGGTTGGAAGTTGTTCGGTCGCGTAAGAGGTGCATCGACTTCAATGCTCTCGACTGACTCGTTCCTGCAACTCGACCTGCAAGGCAAGTGGATTACCAGCATTGGCCCTGGACGCTTGCTCGTGAGATTCGATCTCGGCACAACCCTGACAGATGAAGGTGTTGATCTTCCTGTCTCCATTAAGTACTTCGCAGGCGGCGATCAGAATGTCAGGGGATACAAGTATCAGTCACTCGGTCCCGAGAATGAACTGGGCGAAGTGATTGGCGGCAAACATTTGATTACCGCTGCTGTCGAATATGATTTTCATGTTCGCGAGAATTGGAAGATGGCTGTGTTCTACGACACGGGAAACGCATTCAATGAACTTAATACACTGGAGCTAAAGCAGAGTGTTGGCATCGGTGTGCGTTGGCTATCTCCTATTGGTCCGATACGAGTGGACTTGGCGTCGGCGCTCGACGATGACAATAAGTTACGTCTACATATAACTATGGGGCCAGACCTGTGAGTGAAGTTAGTCCTGCCAAGCTAAAACCCAGAAAAATGGCACGCAATATCTTCATCACTTTTGCGGCAATCCTATTGTTTCTACTGTTGCTACTCAGTGCTGCGAGTTTTCTGTTGAGCACGCAGACAGGCAGCCAATGGATCATATCCCAGGCTATGCAGCGCGCTAGTAGCAGCGGAATTCCTCTCACTATCGACGGTGTCGAAGGCACTATTTTTCGTGGGCTATCATTCCAAAGGATTAGCCTCGCCGATGAAGCCGGCAACTACGTCATTGAAGGCCTGCGCACTTCGTGGAATCCATACTCCTTGCTTACCGGCCAGCTTTTGCTCTCCGATCTTTGGATATCTAGCTTGAGAGTAGAGCTTCTCAGTAGCAGCGAGGAAGCGGGTTCGAAACTAGATATCGGTGTCGTTTCAAATCCGCTACCAATCGGCGTCACAATATCCAGATTACGTATCGAAAGACTCGAAGTGATGCAGCAGGGGCAGGAGTTTACTCTTCGGTCGATCGCTCTCGGTGCAGCACTCGCCGGCGATGATTTGGAGGTGAGTGCCCTACAACTCGAAGCCGAGGGCTTCGCGGTTGAAGCCGGAGCATTCTCGCTGCGATTCACAGGAAATAGGCCAATTAATGCTCGGTTCGATTGGCATTACGACACTGTTATCAACGACCGACCGCAGGAGCTCGCCGGTCATTTGGAGATAAGCGGAGATCTGTCTGGTGTAGAGATTGTCCACCAGCTGAATCTGCCACAGCGAATAGATACGAGCGGTAGCGTCGAGACTGGTTTCATTGCAGGCGAGTTCGAGTTTGCCCTTAATCACAGTGCCCCGACTCTGGTCTTGCCTTTTGATATCCCTGCTGACTATGAGATTAGTAATGTGTCACTTGGCACTACGGGGAATCTTGAAGAAATTTCGCTGAGCATCGAGTCCGATGTAGTGTACGAGCAGTATCCTGACATTAGAGTCGCAGCTGCCGCAGCCTATGCTAATTCGGTGCTGAGCCTGAGCTCTTACAATCTTGCCGCGGCGGGCAACAGCATTAGTGGTGCCGTTATCATCGACTGGTCAGATGTGTTGAGCCTCCAGGGAGGCTATGCCCTGCAACTGCCTGCTATCGATGCTTTCATCGACTTGCCTCAATCCATTGTACTTGCTGATCTTGCCGCAGAAGGTGACTTCGATATTGCCCTGCCGGATGAGGGTGTCGAGGGCAGGCTCAGCATAGCAGCGCTCAGTGGCCAGCTGTCTGAATTTCCGCTGCAGGGTCGGGGAGCTATTCTGTTCAGACCGGGATCGATAGAAGTTAATGATCTGCAATTGCAGACCCAGAGCAATCAGATCAGCTTGGATGGCAGCTACTCGGATACATTGGACCTGAATTGGTCAGTCTCTGTTGCATCATTACAAGAATTTC
Organism: uncultured Gammaproteobacteria bacterium; assembly: GCA_963976555.1. Taxonomy (GTDB): domain Bacteria; phylum Pseudomonadota; class Gammaproteobacteria; order Pseudomonadales; family Pseudohongiellaceae; genus UBA9145. Next base: position 9,387 of record CAXBLN010000007.1, on the reverse strand, counting down.
TAGCCGGAAGCGAAGGCGAACTGGAGGGAAACGGCCGACTGGAAGGTGACCCGGCGGCTCCTAATATTGTTGGAACCTTAGTGGGCAGAGACATTGCTTATCAGCAGATTGATGCAGATGAGTTCAGCTTCGATTTTAGCCGCATAGATGGCCAGGTTCAGAGTGAGCTCTCTATCGATAGAATCACCTATACCGATGGAGCTTTTGTCGAGACAGTCGCGCCAGTAGTTTTGAAGGTTTCTGGATCTGAGACGAACCATAGAATAGATGTAAATGCAGTAACCAGGTTCGGCGACTTCATCGCCAGTTTAAGCGGTGGTGTGGACGATCTACAGAATATCTCCTGGGAGGGTAGTCTGGAGAGTGCATCTGTTGATACTCCAGTCGGTAGCTGGGCGACCCGATTCGCTTCAGAGTTAACAATCGCAAGTGCGGGAGTCGATGTCACTGAAACCTGCTGGGTACAACAAGGTGCGACTATTTGTTATGAATTTGAACAGAGCATCGATAGCGGTGTAGCTGCGACTGGCTCGTTGCAGAATTATCCACTAAACATTTTTAATTCCGGGCAGATACTGAATGCCGGTGCGAGTGTCAACCTGGTACAGGACCAGCTGCTATTGTTTCCACAGCTGCCCCAAGGAGCAGCGATTTCTGGGCGGGTCGATGGCCGGTTTTCATTGGCGTTACCCGTTAATGATGACCTGTTGCTTAATTTCGATCTGGCGGCGACAGAGACTATATTGTCAGTGACTCCGGAGTTACTGTCGACCGAAGCGGACATCGATGAAGAGCAGTTAATTCAGGAATACAATCTCGAAGTCTTAGAGCTGTCCGGAAATTCGGAGGCAGGTGGGTGGCGATTGCAGGCAGGAGCTGAAATACTTCGAGAAAATTTGGACGACAGCGAGATAGATGTACGTGGTGTAATCAATGCGAATGTGGGCATAGCAGCCAACTATGATCTGAGCGGAACCATCGATGCTGGCTTGGAAGATCTACGCTGGTTGCAGGCCCTGGTGCCTGAGTTGAGCAACATCGAGGGCTCTCTGGTCGGACAGGCGAATCTTGAAGGAAATCTGAGTGCGCCACAGGCGACCGGATCTATAGATCTTCAGAATGCCTCCGTAGCCATCGATAGTCTCGGCATAACCATCGCTAACATAACAGCCAATGTAAGCAGCGATGGTCCCGAATCGGTGCAGTTGATTGGGCGCGCCCAGTCTGATTCAGGCATGCTGGATTTCAACGGAGAGATCATAGACCCATTTGCGGAAGCGACTACATTCTCAGCCGAGCTCAGAGGTGATAATTTTCAGTTGGCAAACATTCCAAATCTTGAACTAACTGTCTCGCCCAATGTCATTCTCAGCGTGGATGGTACGAGTATCGAAGTAATTGGCAGTATTAATGTTCCTATTCTGAAACTTACTCTGGAGGAATTGCCAGAGACTGCGGTCGATGTCTCCAGGGACGTAGTTATCGTTAACTATCCCAGCGACAGACCAGATCTGGCTCGATCCATTGCAGCGACAGAATCTACCGTATTCGACCGACCTTTGACAGGCGCTATAGATATTAGCCTGGGTGATGACGTAAGTTTTACTGGCTTCGGCATGAGTACGAAGCTTGCAGGGAATTTGAATATACAACAGACAGTAGGTGGTTCTAACCGTACCTATGGTGAGCTGACTATAGTGGATGGAACCTATGAGATGTACCGGCAGTCACTGAATATCAGTCAGGGGAAGTTCCTGTTCTTCGGTGCCTACGACAATCCAGGCATAGACCTGCGTGCCACTAGAGAGGTCGATAATTACACGGTCGGTGTGTTGATGAATGGCACACTTAAGAATATAAACAGTCAGCTGTTCTCGACACCGGCATTACCTGACAACGACATCATCGCCGTGCTGGTAACCGGCAGGCCTTTCTCTGAAGCGGGCGAGCAGGATGGCAATGCCATGCTCAGTGCGATTGCCAGACTCGGTGTAGATCGAAGCGAAGGGTTGACCAATCAGGTTCGAAGCAGTCTCGGTCTAGATGTCTTGGCTATAGATGCCAGCGACGATATCAACAATAGCGTCCTAACTATCGGCAAATACCTAACACCTGACATATTCGTTCGTTATGGCATAGGCCTTTTCGATAGTCAGTCCAAGGTTGCTGTCGACTACACCTTATCCGAGCGCGTGAAGCTGCAGGCAGAGTCGGGAGAATATCAGAGCGTGGATATTATCTACTCGGTTGAACGATAGACGCATCAGAACCATTTCAAGTATTTAAAAAGCCCTATCTGAAATATTACTACGCCGACCAGTATGCTGCAGAAGATCAGGAAAGCATTGGACAGATCTGCTCCGGGTATGCCGCCCACATTGATGCCTAGTAAGCCTGTGAAGAACCCTAGCGGCAAGAATATCGCTGCCACTACAGAAAGCATATAGAGATTCTTGTTCATCTTGTCTGAGAGCGCATTCGTTAGCTCGTCCTTGGTAATCTGAGCGCGTTCTCGAATTGCGTCGATGTCTTCTACGTATCGAATTACCTGATCCAATGATTCCTGTAGATGACGTTTATCGGTGACACTGAGCCAGGGTTGGTCAGATGTGCGTAGTGCGGCGATGACATCACGTTGTGGAGCGATATAGCGACGAAACATTATCGCCTGTTTGCGTATCGCGGTAATGTCCTGGCGCAGCTCTGTGTCTGGGTTCTCCATGACCTTCTCTTCCGAATCATCCAGCCGCTCATCTAATTCCGAGAAAACAGGCTCCATGCGCCCGAACAGACTGTTGGTCAGCATCGTGATGAATTCACCGGAATTCTTCGGGCCTTTGCCGGCAATCAACCTCTCCTTGATGTCGGCCACTGCCTTTAGTTTGCGTCTGCGTACACTAATAATTCTGCTATGATCGATCCATAAACGAATAGATACCATGTCCTCGGGTTTCGCGTTTTCGTTTAGGTTTACACCGCGCAGAATCAGTAGTGTGCCCTGATCAAATTGAAGAATGCGCGGGCGAGTCTCATCGGCGAGCAGCGCCTGCACGATAATGTTATCGAGGAAATCAAGCTTGGTCTCTAGCCAGCTCCTGCTGCTGGGGTCATTGGCATCGAAATGAACCCAGGCAAGTTGTTCTGCCTCAATAGCCTTGGCAACGTTGTCATCGCCAGTTAGGAGGGTGCCACTACCCTGGCCGTCGAACGCTAGTGCATGAATGATGCCGCTATTGGTTTTCATAATCACTGGTCCTGAGTTGGTTGATGATCGAGGGTAGAGACTTGTACATGCAGGATTCCGAAGAATTTGGCAAAATTCTTTCTCCTACTCTCCGGTCATGTAATATAGTGCATGAGCCTATAGGCCGAAGCCAAACAATAGCTTCACTATAGATATCGGCTTTTTTCCCCAAAATCGAGGAGTCTTTTATGTCAATGCGTGCTGTTAGGATGCCCCTGCTCTGTGGGTTAGTACTAGGCTGCTTGGCTGCTACCAGTTTCGCCGACTACGATTCCGGTCGTGCCGAAGTCTCACTCTCTATTAACAATGAGATTTATCCTTATCGGGAATTCGCGAGCTATGTTCTGCCGAATGAGCACCTGGGGCTGTGTCTATTGGCTGAGAATCCGGCCGAATTTCGAGTGACGGCGGACAGCGGGGAGATTGACTTTATAGACGATTGCCGTTGGATATGGACGGCTGATAACGAGGCGAGGCTGACAGGAATTTCTGTCCTGAGAGGTGGCAACGAGGTGATGTCGCTGAATGTCTTCGTTATGATTCCGGCATCAAGGCTAGAAAATGGGCGAATCGGGGACTCGCTTATCGGCGAGTATCCAGACCCTGTAGAAGATAGCCCAATCTATCAGCGGCCGGATGGCTTCATAGAAGTCACGGTTAACAATATCGATACGCTAGTTTCACCAAATTTTGTCCTCGGGCAGTTCGTTACAGAAACCGACGGGGATTTTCCCAGATACATTGTATTAAGAGAAAGACTGTTGCTGAAACTGGAAGCCCTGCTAGAGCGGCTAAATGAGTTGGGAGTTGATGCTGAGTCGCTCTCCGTGCTTTCGGGCTATATGACACCAGCCTACAATCGGAGTATCGGCGGTGGCCAGCACAGTCGCCATATCTATGGTGGTGCTGCTACTGTTATCGTCGACAGGGATGCGGATGGGAGAATGGACGACTTGGACGGAAACGGAATATTGGATAATCGAGACGGCCAATTTCTTTTCGATCTGATCGATGAATTGTATTCTGAACCTGGTAAGGAGTATCTGCGCGGCGGTTTATTTCTGTACAGGGATGATACAGGGCCGTCAGTCATGTTAGATGCGCGGGGCTTCAGAAAGCGCTGGCCGAATGAGGACGAGGCGCCGCCCCTCCCTGAGAATCTGCGGGCAAAGCATAAGCGACAGTTCTAGTCATAAGTAAAACATACAAGAAACACGAGTGGCCAATACCATGGATTGGAACGAATACACCCGAATGTTTGTCGGCCTGTTTGCTATCGTGAGCCCCATCGGCGTCGTTCCTCTCTATCTTAGTTTCACGGAGAACATCAAGCGACGCAGGGCAACTGTGGCGAGAACCACGGCATTTTCCGTAGCGTTAATCTTTATCATTACCATGCTCATCGGCCAGTCCCTGCTGTCATTCTTCAGCATCAGCGTCGATGCCTTCAGAGTTGCAGGCGGCATACTCCTTATGTCTATCGCCTTCGGCATGTTGCAGGCGAAGGTCAATCGTACCGGCCACACTCCCGAAGAAGACGAGGAGGCTGTAGATAGCGCCTCGGTCGCCGTCGTACCACTGGCCATGCCATTGCTCGCGGGGCCCGGTTCAATGAGCACGGTGATACTGTTTGCCAATCAAACGGAAGGGGCGATAGACACACTGGCTCTCTTTATTGTTTGTTTGCTAGTAGCCTTAATCATATGGGGGATACTGCACTTCGCCCCGCAAATCGGGGATCGCATGAGCCAGACATCTATGAATGTCCTGACCCGGGTGATGGGCTTGATTCTGGCGGCGATGTCGGTCGAGTTTATTGTCGGCGGTCTGCGAAACCTCCTACCCGGACTCGCCTAGTCTGAGGTTGTGCCAAATCCTATCCGTCATTCTCTTGTAGTTTCTTGCTGAGCTTTATAGGCCTGGTGCTCGATGCTCTGCGCGCCAACATGTTCAACAGCTCCACAGTAATCGAGAAGGCCATGGCGAAATAGATGTATGCCCGCGGTATATGGAAATCCAGTCCCTCAGCAACAAGGGCAGCTCCGATTAAGATGAGGAAGGCGAGTGCCAGCATCTTGAATGTAGGGTTGTTCTCTACGAATTTGCTGATCGGCGCCGAAAGCAAGAGCATCACAGCCATAGAGATCACAATGGCGATTACCATGATGCTCAGATGATCGACCAGGCCTACCGCAGTGATAACAGAGTCCAGTGAGAACACCATATCGATGATGCCAATCTGCAGGATCACAGCCGAGAAACTCGAGTGAGGCCGGACGACATCCTGGTGCTGGAGTTCCTCGAGACTGTCGTGAATCTCATGGGTGGACTTGGCCAGTAAAAACAGTCCGCCGCCTATTAAGATCAGGTCTCTACCGGAGAGTTCGATGTCGAAAAGCGTGATCCAGGGCTCTACCAGCCCCATCAGCCAGGCGATGCTGAAGAGCAGCATCAGGCGCATGATCAGGGCGAGCGCCAGACCTATCCTCCTGCCGCGGTCTCTTTGCTGCTCGGGCAGCGCGCCAACGAGTATCGAGATGAAAATGATATTGTCTATGCCCAAGATGATCTCGAGACCGATCAAGGTAAGTAGAGCTATCCACGCCTCCGGGTTGGCAAATAATTCAGTCATAGTTTCTGGGTCTTTTCTGGCCGTACATTGCAGTATTAGGGGCTCCAGTCTAACGATTCTATAGGAGAAACGCAGAAAAGAAATTGGCGCAATCGCTGTTAATACGAAAATACGAGGACACCCATCGAAAATACGAGGACACCCATAGCCTCAATATAGGCTATGATTCGCCAGTTTTGGACAATATTGATTAATGGGGTTGGGTTCATGATGGTTTGGTTGGGAATAATTTTCTGTCTTTCGCAGTCTGCGATGTTTTCCGGGCTGAACCTAGCGTTCTTTGGACTGTCTCGCCTGCAACTTGAGGTAGAGGCAGAGAACAATCCGAAAGCGAAGCGCGTTCTAAAGATGCGTGAAGACTCTAATTTCCTGCTAACTACAATCCTGTGGGGAAACGTTGGGATCAATGTGCTTTTGACACTGCTATCGAGCTCTGTTCTGGCGGGCGTATTCGCCTTTCTCTTCTCAACCGTGGCTATAACCTTCCTCGGTGAGATTATCCCTCAGGCCTATTTTTCGAGGAATGCGCTCAGAATGGCCTCGCTTCTGGGCCCCGTGCTACGTGTCTATCAGTTCATTCTCTATCCAGTCGCCAAGCCTTCTGCGCGTATGTTAGATGCGTGGCTGGGAAAGGAGTCGCCGGAATTTTTCAGAGAGCAGGTTATTCGCGACATGTTGCTAAGACATGTCGAGCATCACAATAGTGACGTAGATGATGTAGAGGGTATCGGCGCACTAAATTTTCTCGATATCGATGATCTATCGGCAATAGAAGAAGGCGCGGATATAGATCCTACCAGTATTATCGCGCTACCAACCGATGTCGATCTGCCGCGACTACCGGAGTTCGAGGCGTCGATGGATGACCCTTTCCTGAGGCGCGTTCATGAGTCTGGCCGAAAATGGGTAATACTTGCATGCGAAGATGGAGAGCCGCAATTAATCCTCGATTCAGATGGCTTTCTCAGAGAGGTGCTATTTAGTCAGGAGCCGGTGGATCCTTATAAGTTCTGTCATCGACCCATTATCATAAAGAGCAACAAGACAAATCTCGGCTCGGTCATCAGGCTCATGCGAAGGAGTAAGGTAGGAAGCCAAGGTGTTATAGAGAACGATGTTGTTCTGATCTGGACGGCCTCTCCGCGCATCATTACCGGCGCGGATCTATTTGACAGGCTATTACACGGTATTCGTTGAGTCTGGGTAACATTCGCGCTCGTCGGAAATACTCCTGATCATCGAACTGTGTTTAGCGCGTTTCCAGTGAATTCAGATACGTCTCTGCCTTCTCAAAATCTTTCACTAGCGCACGGTTGAACCCAATTCTAACCAGAAATGCTGTAAGTCGTGAGCTCGGTTTGTAGGTTACTGATACAGTAGCCACTACCGAATCATCGGACTGCTCGGTAAAAGTATAGTAGCCAATGGAATAATCGATCGGTACGCGAACGGTAGAGAGAGACATATCCGTAAAGTAGGCGAACCTCAGAGGCGGCTCGAACAAGACGATGCGCTGAACCAGGGTTTTGCCATCAACCATTGTCGTAATTCGCCGTGAGCCGATGCCTAGAACACCAGGAGTCTCCGCCAAACTGTGGTCAAAATCTATACTAGTGATGTCTTCAGTGTATTCTGCGAGACGCGAGAGCAGGGCGTCGAATACCAACGCTAGCGGTTGTTCCACTCTTATCGAAGTGCTGTTGTCTGGTTCCGACTTTGCGCGTGAGACTTCTGCTTCAATAAAGACTCTATCAATATTACTCGCCGCGTATAGTTGCATCGAAGAAAATAAACAGAAGACAAGTGATATGGCTGTGTTGCGATAATACGCCACGCTATTTCTCGCTCTCATCGAAAGGAACGTCTTTGGTATTGATATCCTGCGAGTCAAGCTTTTGAGACGCGAACTCTTCATCTGCATCCTCCGCTGCCAACCCCTGCTTCATTGGAGAGTCTAGTTGGTGCAGAACGAGTTCGGTGTAGAGGGCGAAATGATCAGAGCCAAATTTCTGTAGGCGCCGTATATCCTTCAGTCTAAAGTGGCTGCTATGAAAGAGATGGTCGAGAGGCCAGCGCATCAGCCAGTGGTTGGCATTGAAGGTGTTAAACATCCCGCGTCCCACTCTCGGATCTAATAGCCTACTTATCTTGCGAAATAGTCGAGTAGTCTCAGACCATGCTACGTCATTCAGATCGCCAGCAACTATGGTTGGATAATCGCATTCCTGTAGACTCTTCGCGATGACTATCAGTTCCGCATCACGTTCCTCTGAGCTGTCACTGTATTCCGGCACTGGTGGATAGGGGTGAACAAAATGGGCACGCACTCTACTTCGATTAGCGAGTTCGATCTCGGCATGAATCGATGGTACATCATTTTCGACTAGATACTTAATGGTACTTTCGTGAAGTATCAGCTTGGAGTAAACATGCATGCCATACAAATTATCGAGTGGGCACTTTACGCTGTAGGGATAGTCCTTCTCCAGTTCGGCGAGATTCTGCTCCCACCATTTATCGGTTTCCAGGGTTAGTAGTACATCCGGATCGTGGCGACGAACGATCTCCATGAGGCCCGTAGCGTTCCGGTTGGTCATCAGCACATTAGCGGTGAGTATGCTGAGTGCTGCGTCCCCTGCCAGAGGATCGGCAGATTCCACTTCAACCTTCGCTAAAGCAGTATAGGGATAGATCCAGTAAAGATGATAGCCCAGACAGAGCGTGGATAGGCCGAGAGCCAAGACCCGTGGCAGACCCTCGCCGTAGATGAGGCTGAGGGCAAGCGGGATAGTCGCGAACAAGAGCAGCTGCAACCTTGGGAAATCGAGTACCCGTATCCACCAAGTAGAGCTTCGTGACAAGGGGATAAATGTCGACAGAAACAATATTCCGGTCAAGATAAGAATCAATACATTCATCGAGCGAGGATTACTCTACTGGCAAAGGAATATGTGCTGAACATTCTTCCATAGAAGTCGCAATATTGACAGCTATGAGACAAACACTGAGAATGCGGCATGTTCTTTGGTATTGAATTAGACGAAATTTTTAGAATATTGATGCAGCTGGGAATAGCCTATGTTCTCGCGCTACCTGTTGGTTGGAACCGGGAGTCGAAAGAGAAGCGCAACGCCGGGCTGCGAACCTTCCCGCTGGTGGCCATAGCCTCCTGTGGTTACATGATTGTGGGCATGCAGGTGTTGACTACTACGGATGCCGAATCGAGAGTCCTGGTTGGCGTTATCACGGGCATGGGGTTTATTGGCGGCGGTGCAATCCTCAAAGACGACTCGGGTGTGAGTGGCACAGCGACGGCCGCAAGTCTTTGGGTTACTGGCGCGCTGGGTCTAGCCGTGGCCTTCAACCGATACGAAGTGGCGATGGCACTTTCACTAGTTACTTATCTCACCTTGCAACTGATTCCACACGTGAAAGAGCAGGCGGAGTAGCTTTCGTTTGTCTCATCTGTAAATTTAGAGATAACTCGGTGAGATGGAATCAGTTGCAAGGT